>JBPCTQ010000326.1:0-18640 GCA_051011595.1 Acidimicrobiales bacterium | reverse complement strand
TCGACCTTGCGCTTCTCCTTGGTCCACGAAAAGGCCACCCCCCGGCTGTCACGAACCAGATGAACGATGCGCAGGTCGACACGGAGTCGCCGCAGCAACAGGGCGGTGGAGATCTGTTTGGTCGAGTCGACCACCACTGGGGTGCCCGCCTCGGCACCAATCGTGTCGATCAACGTCTCGTAGCGGCCGCCGTACCGGGTCAGAGCCCGCCGGAAGCGAGGCAGATGCATCGGCGACAGCAGTGACAGCGAGTACCGATTGCGGTCGACCTGTTGTTTGAGCTCGATGTACTCGTGCCCGGCGGCCTCGTCCCATCCCCCACCGATGTGGGTACCCACTGCCGACCAGAACGGGCAGTCGGCGAAACGCCGGCCGCACCCGCACAGATTGTTCTCGACCAGACCCCGTTCGAAGAGGTGGACCAGCTCACCGACGGCGACGACATCTTGGTGTTGGCCGAGCAGATCGTTGAGCAGCGTGCTGCCCGACCGACCGACCCCACCGATGTAGACCAGTCGAGTGAGTCGGTCGTGATCGCTGTCTGCGGTCCGGTCGGTCTCGGCCGGGGCGGGGAGACCGCCGGTCATCCGGTCGATCCCGGGGCCTGGGCCGAACCCCAGTCGGTGTCGACAGGTGTGGACCCGCCCAACACGTCGTAGGCCCACTCGGTGGGTCCCCCGGTGGGGTTTTTGGCTCGCCACCGGCCGGTCTGAATGGTGATGGCGCCACCCACATGGGCGTGCACGTGGCGCAACTGCGAGCGCAGGGTCTGCAGCGTCGACCGTCGGGAGCGACCCTTGTCGACGACCACAAAGGTGCGATCACAGAGCGCGGCCAGGCCCAGACCGTCGGCGTGACTGGTGGCCGGCGGCGCGTCGAACACCACAACGGCGTCCTGTTGTCGGGCCACGGTGAGAAGGGCCTTGACCCCTTCGGCCGACAGCGGCTGGGGAACACTGCCCTGCACCGTGCCACTGGCCACCACCCGCATACCGAGCCGGGGGGAGGCATCAGCCAACAGGTTCTGGGCGTCGGCCTCGCTGATGTGGCCCCGGAAGTACTGATCGAGACCGGCCTTGGTGGTGAGCCCGAAGATCCGATCGATCTCGGGGTTCCGCCGGTCGCCGCTCACCAGGTACACCCGACGCCCGGCCTGTTGCAGGGCGATGGCGGTGTTGATGGCGGTGGTGGTGCGGCCCTCGCGGTCACTGGCACTGGTGATGAGCACCGAGGTCACATCGTCGCCGCTGGCCTGCACGGCCGCGCCGAAGCGACGAAAGGCGTCGGCCCCCACCGTCTGGGCCCGCATGGCCGCCACCAGCTCGGGAGTCTCGTCGGCGATCTTGGGGATCTCCCCCAACACGTCGGTCTCGAGCTCTTCTTCGATGGTCTCCACCGACCGGAGCCGACGATCGAATCGGTCGACCAGCAGCGCGGCACCCAGCCCCAGGATGATGCCCAAGATGACGGCCGCGGCCGCCGCCGTCAGCCGATCGACACCGGCCGTGCGGGCCACCGCGTCGGACGCGGCACCGAGCTCTTCGCCCACGTCGGGCACGACGGTGCGCAACCGATCGGCCCGGCTCTCGAGATCGCCGATCTGGTCGCTGTAGCGGGCGACGGCCGACTGGGCCAGAGCCTGCTCGGCCGACCCAGGCCTCGCCCCCACCGACTGTTCGACGGCTTGATCCAGGCGTGACGTCGCCACGCCGAGCTCTCGGTCATAGAGGGCGACCCGCTCGTCGATCTCGCTCTGGGCGTCGAGGCGGCGGGCGTCGAGATAGTTGGAGGCGATGGCGGCCGACATGGCCTCGGCCTCTTCGGCGGTTGGAGCCAGGTACGCCAGCACCAACACCTCGGAGTCCTCCTCGGCGATGACTTCGAGCCGATCGTCGAGGTCGCTGATCGTGCGTTCGACGCCGGCCTCGGCGGCCGACGCCTGCAGCACACCGTCGGAGCTGGCGATGGCCACCTCGGTGAGGACCTGGATCTGTTCCTGGGGACCCGAACCCTCGACGTTGTCGACCGAGAACGGGCTCACCAGCACCGTGGTCTGGGACTCGAATTCGGTCTTCTCGGCCGGAAGGACGGCCAGCGTGATGAAAGCGAACACCACGGCGATGAGACCCACCAACCACCAACGACGGCGCAGGGCAGCCGTGTAGTAGTTGAGGTCGAGATCGTCGTTCATACACAACCCGCGAGAAGACGCGGGCCTCCAACGCTGCCAATCGACGTGCCGAACATGAATGTGAGGGCCATGGTTACGCCGCCTCGCCGGCGATCAACTCCCGAAGAGCCAGTTCACCACGACGCCGCCAGATATCAGCGGCAGCAATGATCGCCGCAACCCCTCCGCTCACGACCAATCCCAGCCAACCGTCGCCGAGCAGGGCCACGATCAACGCGGCGGCCCCGAACGCCACACCCAGGCCGAGCATCGTGCGCACCATCACCCCATCGAAGGGTGTGATCGACAGCTTGCGAGCGACCTGGGCCAGGGGCAACAGATTGGTGAGACCGACACTGATGGCCCACGCCACAGCTGCACCCTCCAGACCCCAGTGGGGAATGAGCAGTAGCCCGAACCCGACGTTGGCGGCCAGGGCCACGGTGTTGTTGGCGAGGTTGAGTCCGCTGCGCCCGCTCATCACGAGGACCGACTCCACCGGGCCACAGGCGGCGGCCACCAACAGGGCGGCGGCCAGGATCCGCACCGCCGGCGCCCCTTCGGTGAACTCGTCCCCGAACACCGACAGCACGGTGGGGGCGTAGACCAGACACCCGAGATAGAGCGGCCAGGTGGCCAGCACCAACCAGTTGGCCGAGGTGCGATAGATCGACTGGGCCCCGGCCCGATCATCGACACTCAACTCCTCGGCGATCTGGGGCGCGGCGGCCCGGAACACCGCCTGGTTGACGATGGAACCGAGCTTCAACAAACGGGTGGCGGCGGTGTAGATCGCCGCAGCCCGGACACCGAGCAGCGCACCGACCACCAGGGTGTCGACCCAGCGGATCATCACCCGCAACAGACCGGTTCCGGCCTGGGGGATGGAGAAGCGCCAGAACGCACCGGCATCGACCCCGTCGGAAGATCCGGGTGGAAGGTAGCGGCCCAACCACACGAGGGCACCCAGCAGGGACAGCACGAACGGACCCAACCAGGCGCCCGTGGCCGCCGGCACGGAGAAGGACCCCACCACCACGGCGATCAGCAGAGCCGTCTGGGCCACGGGCCGCACGATCTGGTCGAACCAGACCGTCGGGATCATGGAACCGGTACCCCGGGTGGCCGCCAGCAACGACAACGACAGCGCACCGACGGGCACCAGCAGCGCCGCCACCCGCATGCTGTCGACGTGCTCGTCCCCCACCGCGCCGTCGACCATCAGCTCGGCCAACGGTTCCGCGCTCCACCACCCGACCGCCGCGAGCACCACCCCGGCCACGGCGACCGGAGCGGCGCCGACGAGCGTGAGCCGCCGGGACTGCTCGGGATGGCCGGCCCGGGTGGCCGATGCGATGAACCGCACCAGCGAGGCGTCGGTACCCAGCAGCGCCGCACCGATGGCGATGTTGGCCGCGGCCACAGCGATCAAGACGATGCCGGCGTCGTCGGCCCCGAGCCCGTTGGTGAGCACCAACAACAAGGCGAAGCCGAGTGCGGCCGACACCATCGATCCGAGCAGGGTGGCCCGGTTGGATCGGCCGAGCCGCTCGACGCGACCGGAACTGGTGGCTGAGGCAGGCATAGTGGATGAATCCGACATTCGTTCAACACCCACGTCGGTCCCGCCGATCAGAAGTGGAGTTGTCGACCGTCGGCACCGATCCCGAGAAAGGACCGCCTTGGGCGCCAGAATCCTCGTCGCTGGACCACCTCGCTCGGGCACCACGTGGGTGGCCGAACTGTTGGCCGCGGGCGAGCCGGTGTGGTCGGTCCACGAACCCGACAACCATCGGCTCTGGCCCTCGGCGGTGGTGGCCAAGGCCGGACGGGGACGCCAACCGGTCATCGCCGACGGTGACGGAGCGCTGCAGTACCGAGCCTTGTGGGTGGCGGCCTCCCAAGGGGCCGACAACCGGGCCAAACCCGGCATCTACGCCCGGAAGGCGGCGCTGAAGGCGGTGGGCACCCGGGTGGTCGACCGCTTGGTGATCGGCAACGGCGCCTTGCGCCACGAAGCGGCGCTGCATGTGTTGGCGGCCGCACCCAAAGCCAAACCCCGCTCCGACAGCCGCCCGGTGGTGGTGAAGACCGTGCACGCCAACTTCTCGCTGGAGTTCGTGGCCGAACACTTCGATCGGGTGGTGCTGGTCCGCCGTGATCCTCGCAACGCAGTGGCCAGCTGGTTGGGCCTGGGTTGGTCGGTGCCCCGCTACGAGGGTGATCCCGGAGTGATGGAACGAGTGGTCGAGCCGGCCGGGCTGGTCCCACCCGCTCGTCACGAACCAACCGTCGACACCGCGTGGGCCTACGCCCTGCTCGACCACCAGGTCGAGGCCATGAGCCGAGCCCATCCGGAGTGGTTGACCGTTCATCACGAGCAGTTGTGCGACGACCCGCTCGCCGAGCTCGAGCGGCTGTACCACCACGCCGGCCTCACCTGGAACGCCAAAGTCGGCGCCGCGGTGGTGGCCACCGACCGCGAGGGTGCGGGCTACGCCACCCGCCGGAAGCGCTCCGAACAGCGCGATCGGTGGAAGAAGCGGCTCACCGACGATCAGGTCAAGCTCATCGAGCAGACACTCGACAGCACCGGCGTTCGCTGACCACCATCTCGGGCGCGACGAATCAGCGGTCATGTTCGACCACTGATCGCCGTCGTGTTGATTCGGGACCCGGGAGGCGGCCACCGGAGGTGAACGCCGTCGCGACCCGAGACCCGCTCAGCCCTCGCTGGCCACACCCTCGCTGATGGGGATGACCGCAGCACCACTGAACCGATCGGCCAGCTGCTCGGAGAGATCCTGTTCTTCCTCTTCGGAGGTGTAGAACTCCATCGGCGTGTAGTCGGGGGCATGGGTCTCGATGCGGCGGTACTGGTCGAGGCCGGTGCCGGCCGGGATCAGCTTGCCGATGATGATGTTCTCCTTGAGCCCGAGCAACGAGTCACTCTTGGACTCGATGGCGGCCTCGGTGAGCACGCGGGTTGTCTCCTGGAACGACGCGGCCGACAGCCACGAATCGGTGGCCAGCGATGCCTTGGTGATGCCCATGAGTTCGGGGCGGCCCTCGGCCGGACGCTTGCCTTCCTTCACCAGCTGCCGGTTGACGTCGGCGTAGATCTTCTGATCGACACGTTCGCCGGGCAAGAAGTCGGAATCACCCGGTTCCTGCACCGCGACCCGTCGGGTCATCTGGCGCACGATGAGCTCGATGTGCTTGTCGTGGATCGACACACCCTGGTCGCGGTACACCTTCTGCACCTCTTCGACGAGGTAGCGCTGGGTCTCGCGGATACCCCGGATGTCGAGGAGCTCCTTCGGATCGCGGGGGCCTTCGACGATGGCGTCACCGGCCGTGATCTCCTGACCGTCGGTGACCTCGAGGCGTGCGACGGCGGGGACCAGGTACGAATCCTCTTCACCCTCGTCGTCGACGATGGTGATGGCGATGCCCTTGCCCTCGTCGTCGCCGATACGAACCACACCCGACGTGCGGGCCATGACCGCGGCCCCCTTGGGGGTGCGAGCCTCGAACAACTCGACCACTCGAGGCAGACCACCAGCGATGTCGCCACCGCCGGCCACACCACCGGTGTGGAAGGTCCGCATGGTGAGCTGGGTGCCGGGTTCGCCGATGGACTGGGCGGCGATCACACCGACCGCCTCGCCCACCTCGATGGCTCCACCGGTGGCCAGCGACATGCCGTAGGCCGCACCGGAGATCCCGAACTCGCTGTCGTCGTTGAGCGGTGACAGCACCCGGACCTCGCTGACGTCGGGATCGTCGCGGAGCTGGTCGAGCTCGAGCTCACCGACAACCGAACCGGCGTCGAGGGTGGTGCCATCGGACATCTTGACCGGGGCGGCCAGCGTGCGGCCGAACAACCGGGTCTCGAGGTAGGTGCGCTTGCCGGCCTCGTCGGGTCCGACGTCGTCGATGACGATGCTGCGCACCGGCCCGTCCTTGGAGAACGGGTCCTCGTCGTTGATGATCAGCTCCTGGGCCACGTCGACCAGGCGACGGGTGAGGTAGCCGGAGTCGGCGGTACGCAGCGCGGTGTCGACCAGGCCCTTCCGGGCACCAGGGGTGGCGATGAAGTACTCGAGCATCGCCAGCCCTTCCCGGAAGTTGGACTTGATGGGGCGGGGAATCATGTCACCACGGGGGTTGGCCACCAGGCCGCGCATACCGGCGATCTGACGGACCTGCATCATGTTGCCGCGGGCACCGGAGGCCACCATCATGTCGATCGGGTTGAAGGCGTCGGACCGCAGTGCGACCTCCATCCGTTCCCGGACCTCTTCGGTGGCCTGACTCCAGATCTCGACCTCTTTCTGGCGTCGCTCACCGTCGGTGATGATGCCTCGGCGGAACTGCTGCTCGACCTTGTCGGCTTCCTTCTCGTAGCCGTCGAGGATGCCCTGCTTCTCCGGCGGCGTCTTCACGTCGTCGATCGACACGGTGAGACCGGACTGCGTGGCGTAACGGAAACACAGGTCCTTCATGCCGTCGAGGCTGCGGGCCACCACGGCTTTGGGGTAGTGCCGGGCCAGCTCGTCGACGATGGTGCCCATCTCCCGCTTGGAGATGGTCTCGTTCATGAAGTCGAACTCCGGCGGGAGCTGCGCATTGAACAGCACGCGGCCCACGGTGGAGGGATGGTAGGTGGCCTTGACCCCGTTGGCCGGGGTGTCGACGAGCTTCTCGTCGCGCCACTCGATGACCGTGTGGACCGTGATGTCGCCGGCCTCGAGGGCTCGTTCGAGCTCGTCGAGGTCGCGGAACACCCGCCCTTCACCGACGGTGCCGGTGACTTCCTGGGTCAGATAGTGCGCCCCGATGATCATGTCCTGGGTGGGTGTCACCAGCGGACGACCGTGAGCGGGCGACAAGACGTTGTTGGCACTGAGCATCAACACCCGGGCCTCGGCCTGGGCCTCGGCCGACAACGGCAGGTGTACTGCCATCTGGTCGCCGTCGAAGTCGGCGTTGAAGGCCGTACACACCAACGGGTGGATCTGAATCGCCTTACCCTCGACCAGCACCGGCTCGAAGGCCTGGATGCCCAGCCGGTGCAGGGTGGGGGCACGGTTCAACATCACCGGGTGCTCGCGGATGACGTCTTCGAGCACATCCCACACCTGGGGGCGACGTCGTTCGACCATACGTTTGGCCGACTTGATGTTCTGGGCCACCTCGGTGTCGACCAGCTTCTTCATGACGAACGGCTTGAACAGCTCGAGCGCCATCAGCTTGGGCAGGCCGCACTGGTGCAGCTGGAGGGTGGGGCCGACCACGATGACCGAACGGCCCGAGTAGTCGACACGTTTGCCCAGCAGGTTCTGACGGAAGCGACCCTGCTTGCCCTTCAACATGTCCGAGAGGGACTTGAGCGGACGGTTGCCCGGACCGGTCACGGGGCGACCCCGACGGCCGTTGTCGAACAAGGCGTCGACGGCCTCCTGGAGCATCCGCTTCTCGTTGTTGACGATGATCTCGGGGGCACCGAGATCGAGCAGCCGCTTGAGGCGGTTGTTGCGGTTGATGACCCGGCGGTACAGATCGTTGAGGTCCGACGTGGCGAAGCGACCACCGTCGAGCTGGACCATGGGGCGCAGCTCGGGCGGGATCACGGGTACGACGTCGAGGATCATGGCGCGGGGGTCGTTCACCCGGCGCCCGTTGTCGTCGCGACGATTGAACGCCGCCACGATCTTGAGCCGCTTGATGGCCTTCTGCTTGCGCTGGGCCGACAGGGGCTTTTGTCCCTCGGCCGGGTCGATCTGGGCGCGGAGCTTCTCTTCTTCTTCGTCGAAGTCGAGCTGATCGATCAACCGGGCGATGGCGTCGGCACCCATGCCACCGTCGAAGTAGTCGCCGTAACGGTCGGCCATCTCGCGCCAGAGCATCTCGTCTTCGATGATCTTGCGGGCGAACAGGTCCTTGAATTCCTCGAAGGCCCGCTCGACGACCTCGGCCTCGGCCTCGTATCGCTCACGGATGCCGGCCAGGTCCTTGTCGGCGGCCCGCTGCCGGGCGCGGATCTCGGTGTCCTTGGCCTTCTCGGATTCGAGCTCGGCCACCTCGGCCTCGAGCTCCTCGTGCCGGCGGGCCAGCTCGAGTTCGAGATCCTTGTTGACCAGTTCGAGGTCGGTGCGCATCTCGGCTTCGAGGGTCTCGAGGTCGCCGTCGCGCTTCTCCTCGTCGACCGACACCACCAGGTTGGCGGCGAAGTAGATGACCTTCTCGAGCTGCTTGGCCTTGAGCTCCTCGCGGGGCTCGGTACCCATGAGCAGGTAGGCCAACCACGAGCGGGTGCCGCGCAGGTACCAGATGTGTACGGCCGGGGCGGCCAGTTCGATGTGACCCATACGCTCACGGCGAACCTTCGAGCGGGTCACCTCCACACCACAGCGCTCGCAGATGATGCCCTTGAAGCGCACCCGCTTGTACTTGCCGCAGTAGCACTCCCAGTCCTTGGTGGGACCGAAGATCTTCTCGCAGAACAAGCCGTCTTTCTCGGGCTTGAGCGTGCGGTAGTTGATGGTCTCTGGCTTCTTCACCTCGCCGTTTGACCACATACGGATCGAATCGGCTGTGGCCAATCCGATGCGGAGGTTGGAGAACGTGTTGACGTCGAGCACGGGTTACCTCGAGAAGCTCGTCGAGCGGGCAGTGGGTGGATTCGGGTGCAATAGGGGGGACAAGATCAGCGGCCGACGCGTTCGGCTCGTTCGGCGGCCCGACGAGCATCTTCTTCGTCGGAGCCCCGTTCGGGCCGGGACAAGTCGATGCCGAGTTCTTCGGCGGTGCGGAAGACGTCTTCGTCGAGCTCACGCATCTCGATCTCCTGGCCTGAGTGGGACAGGACCTCGACGTTGAGGCACAACGCCTGCATCTCCTTGATGAGCACCTTGAAGCTCTCGGGGATGCCCGGCTCGGGAATGTTCTCGCCCTTGACGATGGCCTCGTAGACCTTCACCCGGCCGAGCACGTCGTCGGACTTGATGGTGAGCAGTTCCTGGAGGCAGTAGGCGGCGCCGTATGCCTCGAGGGCCCACACTTCCATCTCACCGAAGCGCTGCCCGCCGAACTGGGCCTTACCGCCCAGCGGCTGCTGGGTGATCATCGAGTACGGACCCGTGGATCGGGCGTGGATCTTGTCGTCGACCAGGTGGGCCAGCTTCAAGATGTACATGTACCCGACCGTGATGGTCTGGTCGTAGGGCTCACCGGTGCGGCCGTTGTACAGCTGCACCTTGCCGTCGTTGCCGATCAGCCGTTCGCCGTTCGACGCCTCAGGGGTGAGGTTCTCCAGGATGCTCTGGATGGTGGGGTGCCGGCCCGCCTGCTCGGTTTCATCCCAGTGGGCTCCGTCGAACACGGGGGTGGCGATGAACTTCGACGCCGGTGTGCTGGGCCGCGTCTTGCGTTCGGTCCGCACCGGGTCTTCACCGACCTTCTCGCCCTCGACTTCCCAGCCCCAGCGGGCGGCGTACCCGAGATGAGCCTCGAGCACCTGTCCGACGTTCATTCGCGACGGCACACCGAGCGGGTTCAAGATGATGTCGACCGGCGAGCCGTCGGCCATGTGGGGCATGTCTTCGAGGGGCAGGATCTTGGAGATCACACCCTTGTTGCCGTGCCGGCCGGCGAGCTTGTCGCCCACGCTGATCTTGCGCTTCTGGGCCACGTAGACCCGCACCAGCTGGTTGACGCCCGGCGGCAGTTCGTTGCCCTCGTCGCGGTTGAACACCTTGACGTCGATGACCTTGCCCGACTCACCGTGGGGCACCTTCAGCGACGTGTCGCGCACCTCGCGGGCCTTCTCACCGAAGATGGCCCGCAGGAGGCGCTCTTCGGGAGTGAGCTCGGTTTCACCCTTGGGGGTGACCTTGCCCACCAGGACATCGCCAGGACCGACCTCGGCGCCGACACGAATGATGCCGCGCTCGTCGAGATCGGCGAGGATCTCCTCGGACAGGTTGGGGATGTCGCGAGTGATCTCCTCGGGACCCAGCTTGGTGTCGCGGGCGTCGACCTCGTGTTCGTGGATGTGAATCGAGGTCAACACGTCGTCGCGCACGAGCCGCTCCGACAAGATGATGGCGTCCTCGAAGTTGTAGCCCTCCCACGGCATGAAGGCGACCAGCAGGTTCTTGCCCAGCGCCAGCTCGCCCAGGTCGGTGGAGGGTCCGTCGGCCAGGATCTGGCCCTTGCGGATCTTCTCGCCGTTGGCCACGCGTGGCTTCTGGTTGATGCAGGTGTCCTGGTTGGACCGCTCGAACTTGAGCAGCTTGTAGGACCGGGTGCCGAGCTTCTTGTACTCGACGGTGATGAGCCGGCCGTCGATCTCGAGCACGGTGCCGTCGTCTTCGGCGATCACCATGTCGGCCGCGTCGCGAGCGGCGCGGGCCTCGATGCCGGTGCCGATGTAGGGCGCTTCGGCGGTGATGAGTGGTACGGCCTGACGCTGCATGTTGGCCCCCATGAGGGCCCGGTTGGCGTCGTCGTGCTCGAGGAAGGGAATGAGGGCGGTGGCGACCGAAACGATCTGCTTCGGCGACACGTCCATGAGCTGGACCTCATCGGGCGGCACCGAGGAGATCTCGGTGGTGGCGCCGAAGAACACGTCCTGTTCGAGCTGGAGGCGAAGGTCCTGCAACGACGCGGCCTGCGGCGAGCGACGCACCAGCACACGGTCGTTGACGAACTTCATCTTGTCGTCGAGCGGGGCGTTGGCCTGGGCGACGACGTATTCCTCTTCCTCGTCGGCGGCCAGGTACACCACCTCGTTGGTGACGCGACCGTTCTTCACCACGCGGTAGGGCGACTCGATGAACCCGAACGGGTTGACCCGACCGAAGGTGGCGAGCGCACCGATCAGGCCGATGTTGGGGCCCTCCGGCGTTTCGATGGGGCACATACGGCCGTAGTGGCTGAAGTGCACGTCGCGGACCTCGAAGCCCGCCCGTTCGCGGCTGAGACCACCCGGACCGAGCGCCGATAGACGGCGCCGGTGGGTGAGGCCCGACAGCGGGTTGACCTGGTCCATGAACTGCGACAGCTGGGAGGTTCCGAAGAACTCCTTGATGGCCGCCACCACGGGACGGATGTTGATCAGTGTCTGCGGCGTGATGGCCTCGACGTCCTGGGTGGTCATACGTTCGCGGACCACCCGCTCCATACGGGACAGACCGATGCGGACCTGGTTCTGGATGAGCTCGCCCACCGACCGGATGCGGCGGTTGGCGAAGTGGTCCTGGTCGTCGAGGCGGTACCCGGGTTCACCCTTGGCCAGGTTGAGCAGGTACGTGACCGCGGCCAGCACCTCGGTGGGCGACAGCACGGGCTGATCGACCTCGGGCTTTTCGAGCTTGAGCTTGAAGATGCTCTCCAGGCGCTCGATCTCGGGACCCAGCTTGCGGTTGAGCTTGTACCGGCCCACCCGGCTGAGGTCGTAGCGGCGGCTCTCGAAGAAGGCGTTGCGGAAGTAGGCACGGGCCGACTCGACCGACGGCGGCTCGCCCGGACGGGCTCGCTTGTAGATCTCGACCAGCGCTTCTTCCTGGTTGGTGGGGAAGGTCTCCTTGGCCGACTCGGTCTCCCACTGCCCCTCGAGGAAGTCGAAGTGGTTGACGAACTTGTCGATGAAACCGGGCTGGTTCTCCTCGTCGTAACCGAGGGCCATCAACAACACGAAGATGGACAGACGACGCTTGCGGGCCACGCGGGTGCCCGCGGTGACGTCCTTGCCGGGCTTCTGCTCGACATCGAACTCGATCCACTCGCCGCGGTACGGATGGATGGTGCCGGTCACCAGCTGGTGTTTGGCCAGGTTGCGCAGTCGGTACCGCTCACCAGGTTGGAAGATGACACCGGGCGAACGCACGAGCTGAGACACCACGACCCGCTCGGTGCCGTTGATCACGAAGGTGCCCTTGTCGGTCATCATGGGGAAGTCGCCCATGAAGACGGTCTGCTCCTTGATCTCACCGGTGGTGGCGTTCATGAACCGGGCCCGCACGAAGATCGGTGCGGAGTAGGTCATGTCCTTCTCTTTGCACTCCTCGACCGAGTACTTCGGAGGCGGACGCAGATCCTCGTCATTGGGATCGAACTCCAGCTCGAGCTGGAGTGTCTCGGTGAAGTCCTTGATGGGCGAGATGTCACGGAAGGTGTCCGCCAACCCCTCATCGAGCAGCCAGCGGAACGACTCGCGCTGGACGGCGATGAGATCGGGCAAATCGAGGAACTCCTCGATGTTGCCGAATGAGTAGCGATCCCGATCAGTGGGGCGTGAAGACACAGACGGCTCCTAGCGAGCAGGCAGAGGTTTGGCCAGGCACGACCGCACACGCGCGAAGACCGCCAACATTTGCGCCAAAACGCAAAATAGGAACGACACGCGGCACGACGCAGTCAGACTAGTGCGCGCGGCGCACCAAGAACAACCCCCCAGAGCACACGAGACTTGTGGCCCGAGCGGGTATCGCCTGAAGCGAGTGCCCAGAAGGGTAAAGGGGTGGGCACCAAAGGTCAAGGAATGCTCGGCGAACCCGGGTCGAGATCCGCGTCTTTTCAGTGAACTCCACCGCTTGGTGCGACGTCTTCTCTATCGTGACCCTGGTGCGTTTCGCCTCCATCGCCGTGGTGTTTGCCCTGCTTGGACTTCTGACTCCAATGGCCGGCCCGAGCGGTGCCGCCGCATCGTCCGCAGCGGACCCAGGGGCCGAAACCGATCGGCCTCGAGTGCTGGCCCACCACGAGGGTGACGCCATCGTGCCCGGCGGACGGGTGTTCTTGTTGACCGACTCGGTGGTTTTGGGGGCCATCGAAGAACTCGGGGCGCTGCTGCCCGGTCGTACCTACACCGCGGTGGGGTACCCCGGATTCCACGCGTGGGCCGCCCCCTCGGTGCTCGATGACTACCCGCCACGAATCACCGACACGGTCATCATCGCCCTGGGGAACAACGAGTTCGACTCCGGCCGGGGGGCCATCGACTCGATGATCGAAGATGTCATGGACGTGCTGGCCGACACCTCGCAGGTGATCTGGGTTCGACCTCGCCGCTGGCACAGCGGCATGTACCGGTGGAACGACGCGCTCACCGCGGCGTACCAGCGCCACGACAACCTCGAGCTGGCCGACTGGCCCGGCACCGTGCACGGCCATCCCGAGTTCATCTACAGCGACGGCATCCACCTCCGCCCGGCGGGCCAGTGGGCCATGGCCCGACTGCTCGACGACCACATCCGAGGCCGGGTCCAGCTGCCCGGTCGCGGCATTCGGGCCACATTGGCACCCGTGCGGTCGACCCCCAGGGGGGTCCGGGTCAAGGGATGGGCGCTCGATCTCGAAGACGAGACTCCGGTGGAGGTGCGGGTACGCCTCGATGGCAATACGGCCGTCGCGGTGATCGCCGATCTCCCCCGTCCCGACGTTGCGGCCCAGTGGAACCGAGGCCCCGACCACGGCTTCGAGCTACTGGTGCCCCGAGTCGTCGACGGCCGGCGCCAGGTGTGTGTGCAGGCCATGTACCGCCGCGAGACGCGCTGGGTCGACGTGGGATGCCAAGTAGTGGAGGTGGCTCACTCCCCTCGGGCCCACGCGGTGCTCACGCGCGACGGCGACCGGCTGCGGGCCCGGGGTTGGGCCTTCGATCCCGACCAGTCCGACCGACCCCTCCGCATCCGGGTGATGGCCGACCGCAAGCGGGTGGGCGGACCGGTGGCCAACCGTCCTCGGCCCGACGTGGCCGCCAAGTTCGGCATCGACCCCGATCACGGCTTCGCGTTCAGTATCGCTCTCCCACCCGGAGCCGACGAGGTGTGTGTCTGGGCCCTCGATCGCCCGGGCAACCGCAACACCCGTATGGGTTGTGTGTAGGCGTACGCCGGGTACCGGTCCCGACGGCGGCCCCAGCCCGAACCGCGAACAACCCGGGGCCGATCGCCCCGGGCTGTTCACCGAATTCGTGTTGTTGCGGATGTCTACTTGAGTTCGACCGTGCCGCCGGCGGCCTCGAGGGCCTCCTTGGCCTTCTCCGCGTCTTCCTTCGAAGCCTTCTCGATCACCGGCTGAGGGGCACCCTCGACCAGCTCCTTGGCTTCTTTGAGGCCCAGGTTCGTGAGGCCACGAACCTCCTTGATGACCTGGATCTTCTTGTCACCAGCGGTGGCGAGGATGACGTCGAACTCGTCTTGTTCCTCGTCGGCCGCACCGGCGTCGCCACCGGCGGCAGGAGCAGCGGCGGCCACGGCCACCGGAGCGGCCGCGGTGACATCGAAGCGCTCCTTGAAGTCGTCGAGGAGTTCCTTGAACTCCAGGACACTCATCTGCTCGATCGACTCGAGGATCTCGTCCTTGGTCGCCATCAGTCTGTTTCTCCTTCGTCGGCATCGGCGTCATCAGCCGATGCTTCGGTCTCTGTGTCTGTTTCTGTATCTGCGCCGCCTTCGGCGGACCCCGACTCATCGTCAGTAGCTGCCGCTGGTTCTTCGCCGGCGCTGTCTTCGCCGCCTTCAGCGGACGCTGAATCGTCGTCAGCTGCGGTGTCGGTGTCTGCGCCGCCTTCGGCGGCAGCATCTTCGCCGCCTTCGGCGGACCCCGAATCGTCGTCGGCTGCCGCTGCTTCTTCGTCGGCACCAGCCGCGATCTCTTCGCCGCCTTCGGCGGCACCAGCCGCGGCTTCTTCGGAACCGTCGGCCGGCTGCTTGTCGAGTGCCTCCTGGAGCGCGTAGGCGAACTCGCGCAGCTTGGCGTCGAGCAGCCCGGCGAAGTCCTGGTACATCGACTCCATGGCGCCGGCGAACTCGGCGAAGAGCTGATCGCGAGAGGGCAGATCGGCCAGCGCCTTGATCTCGTCGAGCGACAGTGGCCGATCGTCGAGCACACCACCCTTGATGATCAGGTTCTCGTTGGTCTTGGCGAAATCGCGCAGAGCCTTGGCCAGGCTGGCTGCGTCACCCGCCGACCCGTCGGGTCGTTCGCCGACGAAGGCGATCGCGGTGGGGCCGAGCAACAGGTCCTCGATCTCCAGACCCAGCTCGGCAGCGGCGAACCGCACGAGGGTGTTCTTGTAGATCTTGTATTCGCCACCGGCAGCCCGGATGGCGTTGCGCAGCTCGGCCATCGCCGGCACGTCGAGACCGCGGTACTCGGTGAGCACGGCCGCTTCGGTCTCGGACAGCCGTGTCCGGACCTCTTCGACCACTGCCACCTTCTCGGGGCGAGGGTTCTCCATTGCCATGTGGTTCCTTCCGACCCGCCGGCAGGGCGAGCGTTCGCCGTCGATCTCGAGACGAACACCCGGGCCGCCACCGCCTGAAGCGGTGCGGTCGGAGAATCCACCTCATCGGGCGAGCGGGGCTCTTTCAGGTCCGAGGACCACCGGAGATCTACGGCAGTGATTGCGTTGTGGGGTCGAGGCTAGCGGGAGCGTCGGCGCCCGCCACCCCCGAGGTCAGCCCTCGACGTCGATTTTTACGCCCGGGCCCATCGTCGAGCTCAGACTGACCCGGCGGAAGTATCGACCCTTCGACGACGACGGCTTGGCCCGATTGAGCTCGTCGATCAGCGCCGAGTAGTTGGCCATGAGGTCTGCTTCTTCGAAGCTCGCCTTGCCGATGGGGACGTGCACGTTTCCGTTGCGGTCGGTGCGGTACTCCACCTTGCCGCCCTTGAAGTCTTCCACCGCTTTGGCCACATCGTCGGTGACGGTGCCGGTCTTGGGGTTGGGCATGAGTCCGCGTGGACCGAGGGCTCGGCCCAGGCGGCCGACCACAGGCATCATGTCGGGCGAGGCGATGGCCACGTCGAAGTCCATCATGCCGCCCTCGACCTGTTCGGCCAGATCGTCGCCACCCACGAAATCAGCACCCGCATCGCGGGCCTTGGTGGCGGCTTCGCCCTGGGCGAACACGGCGATGCGGACGTCTTTGCCCGTACCCGAGGGCAGGGCGATGGTGCCTCGCACCATCTCCTCGGCCTTACGAGGGTCGACACCGAGGCGAACCGACAAGTCGACCGACTCGTCGAAGTTCTTCGATGCGATCGACTTCACCAACGCCACCGCTTCTTCGGGCGTGTGCAGGTGTTCACGGTCGAAACGACTGGCTGCGTCGTTGTACTTCTTGTTGCTCATCTCGGTGATCCTTCCCGGGCGCTGGGCGCCATCGGTCCCTCACGTCTACACCGACCGGGGCGAGGTCCTCCCCGGTTCGGCACTGTCGAATCAGACGACCTTGATACCCATGCTGCGGGCGGTGCCGGCCACCTGCAGCTTGGCTGCGTCGAGGTCGTTGGCATTGAGATCGGGCATCTTGGTCTCGGCGATCTCGGCCACCTGGGCGTTGGTGATACTGCCCGCTTCCTCACGGCCCGGTTCGTTGGCCGCCTTGTCCAGGCCGGCCGCCTGACGGATCAGGAACGACGTGGGCGGGGTCTTGGTGACGAAGGTGAACGACCGGTCCTCGAAGATGGTGATCTCGACGGGGACGATCTGGCCACGCTGGTTCTCGGTGCGGGCGTTGTAGTCCTTGCAGAAGTCCATGATGGCCACACCGTGGGGGCCCAGAGCCGTACCCACGGGCGGGCCGGGCGACGCCGAACCAGCCGGAATCTGGATCTTCACGACGGCAGCGACTTGTTTCTTTGCCATGATTGGCGGTCCTCACAAAGCGATCAGCGCAGCGGGCAGCAGAGCCCGCGCGAACGACGGACAAGTCTGCCGGGGTATCAGACGGGCTACAACCCGCCGGCGAACAACACCAGCGGACCCGAACCCCGGTTCAGAGCTTGGCGACCTGGGCGAATTCGAGCTCGACGGGGGTCTCTCGACCGAAGATGTTCACCAGCACCTTGACCTTGGCCTGGTCTTCGTTGATCTCGACGATCTCGCCGGAGAAGTCGGCGAAGGGTCCTTCCTTGACCCGGACCGTCTCGCCCATGTCGAACGCGAAGCGAGCCTTGACCTTGGAGGGGGCCTGTTCGGCACCGGGGTCCTCGACGTGGAGGAAGGTCTCGACCTCGCGCCGCGACAACGGCGAGGGTTTGCCGCCGGCACCGACGAAGTTGACGATGCCGGGGGTGTTGCGGATCACGTACCAGGAGTCGTCGTCGAGGTGGCAACGAACCAGGAGATAACCGGGGAACATCTTCTTCTGGACGACGACCTTCTTGCCGCCCTTGAACTCGACCACGTCGTCCATGGGGATGACGACCTCGAGGATCCGTTCCTCCATGTTCATCGAGGCGGTGCGGGCCTCGAGGTTCTGCTTCACCTTCTTCTCGTAACCAGACTGGGTGTGGACCACGTACCAGCGACCGGCGCGGTCGTACGGGCTCTGGGGCCGCGGCGCAGCCGGCTCGGCATCACCTTCGTCGTCGGCGGCCAACAACTCGTCTTCGTCGATGACGTCGGCTTCGGTCGCAGCGGTGTCTGCTTCGGCGGCGGGAGCGTCATCGGCCGCTGAGTCGGGGGCGTCGGCTTCGGCGGCCTCGTCGTCGGCGGCGGGAGCGTCATCGGCCGCGGAGTCGGCGGCGTCGGCTTCGGCGGCCTCGTCGTCGGCGGCGGGAGCGTCATCCGCCGCGGTATCGGCGGTCTCGGCTTCGGCCGTGGTGTCGGCGGTGTCGTCGTCGGCCGCGGGAGCATCGTCGACGGGCGGCAGGTCCTCGGCGGTGAGCTCGGAGTCTTCGGACATGGTCATGGCAGGTCTCTCGTGAAGGCGGACTAGTTGGTGTCGAACAGGCTGAGGACGAACTCGGCGAACACCCAGTCGAGGGCGAAGATGACCGCCGTCAACACGGTGATCGTGATCAGCACGATGATGGAGTAGTTGATGGTCTCGGACCGGCTGGGCCAGGCCACCTTGCGCAGCTCGGTCCGGACCTCTTTGAGGAACTGGCCGGGGCTGGTGCGTTCTTCCTTGAGCTGGCGACTGGGCGCCTCGCGTTTCTTGGCTACGAACTCGCCGTCGCCGTCGACCTCGCCCTGCTTCTGCAGGGCCCGCTTCTGCTCTCGATTCATGGCCATTGGTGGTGCGCTCCTCGAATCGGCCCGCCGCCTGGCGAGCGGCCCGAGCGGGGTGATCTGGTACGAAGGAACAACGTTGCTCCTTCGGGCTCGGCCTTTCCAGCATGGCCGACCGTGCAACGGTATCGGGCATCGGGTGAACCGACGACCGGTTGCCGCAGGGCAGGAGGGACTCGAACCCCCAACCGCCGGTTTTGGAGACCGGTGCTCTACCAATTGAGCCACTGCCCTAGGGTTGTTGAAGGCGAGGATAGCAGCGGGCCCGCGTCGATCACTCGGTGTTGTCGGTCGCCGCGCCCGCCAGACGCTTCGACATCGCCGGGTTCTAGGAGTAGACCAACCGGCGGGCTGTGCCGGCCATCACCAGCGCCGCCGCGGCCGCCCCGGTGACCGCGGCAAAGGTGCGCTGCCGCCGCTGGCGATCGACC
>JBPCTQ010000325.1:0-3643 GCA_051011595.1 Acidimicrobiales bacterium | reverse complement strand
TCGGCGTCGACGCCGATGAGTCCCAGCAGCGACGACACGAAACCCTCGATCTCGTCGTTGCGGGTTTCGTCGTCGGTTTCCGCCGGTGGAGCAGCCAGGTCGCCGATGATGTTGAGGGGCACGCCTGAGGTGGAGCCGGGGGTGTAGATGGTGAAGCTGGCCGTGTCGCGCAGGGCCTTGATGCGGTCGGGTCCGATGCCCCAGCCGTCGAGACCGTTGCGCCACATGTCGGCGGTGGCGGCGGCATGCTCATCGGCGCTCACACCGTCGCGGTCGGCGTCGGCTTCGTTGATCCACGGTCGGAAATCAGCGGGAGCGAGCTCCGGGAAGGAGAGCAGCAGGTTCCCCATGTCGCCCTTGGGATCGAGGATGAGCGTGGGTATCCCTTGCAGCAACGCCTCCTCCAGCATGATCACCGACAATCCGGTCTTTCCCGAACCGGTCATACCAACGATGACCCCGTGAGTGGTGAGGTCCGAGGCCTCGAGCATGATGGGATCGTCGACGCGCTCGTGGCTTGCGGGATCGACGGTGTCACCGAGGAAGAGGTGGCCAGTCGGGACATCAACCATAAGAAGCTCCTGGGGCATGCCGGGGCGAATTCCGCGGGCGAGCATAGGCCTCGCGGGCCAGACCGGGAATGCCGGCCCGGTTTCTTGCGACTTCTGTGCGGCCCTGAGCGTCAGGTCTTATAGTGGCGCCGCCTCTCCACCGGATCGGTGGCCGGCAATCGTGCGTCCCCTCGACACGATCCGACAACAGAAAGAAGGACCGGTGATGGGATTCCTCGACCGTTTCCGTAGCAACAAGATGGTGGACAAGGCCATGGACGCGGCGGCCGGCGCCGGAGACAAGATCTCCGACGGCGTCGACAAGGCCACCGACTTCGTCGACGAGAAGACCGGCGGCAAGTACTCCGATCACCTCGACAAGGTCGATGACGCAGCCGACAAGCTCGTCGACGAACTCGACGACACCGACGAGACCGGCGAGACCGGCGAGGCCGGCACCGAGACCTCGGCCTGACCCAGACTGCTCGCAGAACGAAGGCCCTGCCGCGATGGCAGGGCCTTCGTACGTTTTCCGGTGTGGATCCCGCGACCGCTAGTTCAGCCGTTGCACGACCATGGCCATGTAGTGTTGTTGCCCCGCCTGCGGCGGGGTCGGCATGGCCTGCCGGTTGAGCCGTTGCGCGATCGCTAGTTCAGCCGTTGCACAACCATGGCCATGCCTTGGCCTCCGCCGACACACATGGACTCCACGCCCCACTCCTTGTCGGCGTCCTCGAGGCCGTTGAGCAGTGTGGTCATGATCCGAGCGCCCGTCATACCGAAGGGGTGACCGAGGGCGATGGCGCCGCCGTTGACGTTGAGTTTGTCGAGCGGGATGCCGAGCTCGTCAGCCGAACCCAACACCTGGACGGCGAAGGCCTCGTTGATCTCGAACAGGTCGATGTCGTCGACACCCTTGCCGGCTCGACCGAGCGCCTGGGTGATGGCACCGATCGGGCCCAGCCCCATGATCTCGGGGTGCAGGGCCGACACGCCGCTGGCCACGATGCGGGCGATCGGGGTGAGGCCCAGCTCGGCAGCCTTGGTGTCGCTCATCACCACCACCGCAGCGGCGCCGTCGTTGAGTGGGCACGCGTTGCCGGCGGTGACCGTGCCGTCGGGCCGGAACACCGGGTTGAGTTGGGACACCTTCTCGATGGTGGTGCCGGCGCGAATGCCGTCGTCGGTGCTCACCACGCTGCCGTCGGGCAGCGTGTAAGGCGTGATCTCACGCTCGAAGAACCCGCGGTTGAGGGCGTCCTCGGCCCGGTTCTGTGACATCACACCGAACTCGTCCTGTCGTTCGCGACTGATGCCGGTGAGCTGCACGACGTTCTCGGCGGTCTGGCCCATGGCGATGTAGATGTCGGGGAGCCCTTCGGGGGCGGCCCAGGTGTCGGCTCCGCCTTCGGCCCGGGTGCCGGTGCGGGCCTCGGCCGGAGCGAAGGCCTCGTTGTGGGGCCCGGTGTCGGCGGCGCCGTTCAGGTACCGGCTCACGGTCTCCACGCCGCCGGCCACGAAACAGTCTCCTTCGCCGGCCTTCACGGCATGAGCAGCCATCCGGATGGTCTGCAACGACGACGAGCAGTACCTGTTGACGGTCACACCCGGGGCATCGACGCCGGCCAGAAGGGCGGCGACCCGGGCAACGTTGTAGCCGGCTTCGCCGCCGGGCTGACCGCATCCCCAGATGACATCCTCGATGAGGTCGCCGTCGACACCGGCCTTGCCGATCACGTCGGTGATGGTGGCCGCCGACAGGTCGTCGGGCCTGGCTTCGGTGAGCGAACCCTTGTTGGCTCGACCGATGGGCGTACGGGATGTGGCGACGATGACGGGTTCGGCCATGGAAAACTCCTGGTGCGGGTGGCGGTGGCCCCGTTCTATCGGGAACCGACTGGGAACGGTACCCGACATCGTCGGGTACGGACCGATCCGGTGATCTCGGGCCCGCCAGTGCCCGCGCTCGGGCTCATTGCAGTTCGGCAGCCCATCGACGGAGGTCGGTGGGTGACAAGATGGAGACCTTCATGCGAGCGGTGTCGATCACACCGGCGTCGCGCAGCTCGCGGAGCCCGCCCACTGCACCCTCTCGGGACAACCCCGCCCACTGGGCCAGCTCTTCCTGGGTGATGGGCAGCCGGATGGTGATCGGTGGTTCGGCTTCGGGTTCGAGCATGTCGACCAGTTCCACCAGCCGGGCCGCCACCCGGGCCGCCGCCGAACCGGCGGCCGCCTCGAGCAGCTGTTCGGTGAGGGTTCGCATGCGAGCTGCGGCTCGGGTGAGCAGATCACGGGCCAGGTCGGGGCTGTGGTCGATGAGGCCGAGGAAGTCGGTGACCGAGATGGTGAGCAGTTCGGTGTCGACCACCGCCGCGGCAGTGGCCGAGCGCGCACTGTTGTCGAAGGCGGCGAGCTCGCCCATGTAGCCCCCCGGCCCGATGAGCGTGAGCAACACCCGCCGACCATTGACCAGGTTTCGTTCGACGCGCAGCAGGCCGGTCTCGACGACGTGCACGGCATCGGCCCGATCGCCCTCGTGGAACAGGTACTCGCCGGCTTCGATCTTCTGCTTCCGGCCCGCCCGGTCCATGGCCTCTCGGGATTGGGGTGTGAGGCGGGCGAAGGCGTGAACGTCCACCCGGCCAACCTAGTTCGGTGGTGGTAGAACGCCGGGATGGTCGCCGACCTCGACACCACTCGGTCAGCCCACCACATGGTGTGCACCGTCGACGAGCGGGCCACCGGCGCGGCCGTCGAGATTCTCGCTCGTGGTGGCAACGCGGTGGATGCGGCCGTGGCCGCCAACACCGTCTTGACGGTGGTGGCGCCCCACATGTGCGGGATGGGGGGTGACCTGTTCGCGATCATCCACGACGGACGGGGCCTGCCGAAGGTGCTGAATGCCTCGGGTCGGGCCGGCTCGGGGGCGTCGGCGGCTGCGGTGCGGGCCGAGGGCCACGACCGGATTCCCAATCGCCATCACATCGCCGCTGTCACCCTTCCCGGCTGTGTCGACGGCTGGGTGGCCATGCACGCCCGTTTCGGCCACCTGCCCCTGACCGACCTGGTCGCCGATGCAGTGTCACTGG
>JBPCTQ010000324.1:0-26472 GCA_051011595.1 Acidimicrobiales bacterium | reverse complement strand
TACCTGCAGCCCGACGGCGGCTGGGGATGGTCGAACGCCGGCGTTGCGGTGGGCGGCGACGAGTCGCTGCTCGTCGACACCTTGTTCGACCTCTCGCTCACCGCCACGATGCTCGATTCGATGGCGCCGATCACCGACGGCGCCCCCATTCGCACGCTGATCAACACCCACGCCAACGGCGACCACTGCTACGGCAACGAGCTGGTCACCGGCGCCGAGATCATCGGCTCCGAGGCAGCCCGAGCCGAGATGGAGAACCTGCCGCCCGCGGCCCTGGCCGCCCTCACTGCCGGTGGTTTCGGCGAACCGCTCGATCAGTACCTGGCGGCCGCCTTCGGGCCGTTCCGATTCGACGACATCACCAGCACCCCGCCGACCCGCACCTTCACCCGGCGGCTCGATCTTGAGGTGGGAGGCCGACCGATCGCACTCCACGAGGTCGGCCCGGCCCACACTGCGGGCGACGTCATCGCCCATCTCCCCAACGACCACGTGGTGTTCACCGGCGACATCTTGTTCATCTACGGAACACCGATCATCTGGGACGGGCCGGTGGCCAACTGGGTGGCGGCCTGTGATCTGATCGACGATCTCGCCCCGTCGGTTGTGGTTCCCGGCCATGGCCCACTCACCGACGCAAGCGGGGTCGACGCCGTGCGCCGATACCTCCAGTTCGTGCACACCGAGGCCTCCACTCGTCACCGGGCGGGGCAGTCGGCTCTGGATGCAGCCTTCGACATCGACCTCGGTGAGTTCGCCGACTGGGGTGACTGGGAGCGCATCGTCATCAACGTCGATGCCGTGTATGCCGAACTCGACCCCGACCACCAACGAGCCGACGTGATGGGGCTCTTCGGCGGGATGGCTCGACTGAAAGCCGACCGTCGCGCCAGCTGACGCAACAAATCACTGCATCCGACCCGGCTCGTTCGTAGCGTGGAGGTATGGCACGGCACCCCTTGTGGCCTCTGTTCGACCTCCGGCTGGCCACCGAACACCTCGAGCTACGGCTGGCCACCGACGACGACATCGTGGCGTTGGCCGACCTGGCCCGTGGCGGTCTGCACGATCCGGCCCACATTCCGTTCCTCGTCGACTTCTGCCACATCGAGAGCCCCGAGTACGAGATCCAGTTCGTGCAACACCACTGGGGCAATCGGGCCAACTGGCGGGTCGACGACTGGACACTCAGCCTCGCCGTGGTGCACGACGGCGAGGTGATCGGCAACCAGGGCCTCCGCGGCCACCGCTTTCCCGAGTTGGGTGAAGTGGACACCGGCTCCTGGCTGGGTACCGACCACCGGGGCCGGGGGTTCGGACGCGAGATGCGGGCGGCAGTGTTGCACTTCGCCTTCGACACCCTCGGCGCAGCGCGGGCCGTCTCCGGGGCGCGCCGGGGCAACGAAGCCTCACTCGGTGTCAGCCGTTCGTTGGGGTATGTCCCCAACGGCGAGAAGCGGGTCTCGTTCGGAGGTCAGGTCGACATCGAGGTGGGCCTGGCCCTCGATGCCGACCAGTGGGAGGCCGCCGACCGACCGGCGGTCGACGTCACCGGGTTCGAGCCGACCCGCCATCTCTTCGGCCTGCGCTAGCCGTCGCCGGGTTCCTCGTCTCGCCCGCGTCGGACGACGGCGCTACCGTCGCGGCCCTCACCACGAGGAGCGTTCATGATCATCATCGCCGGCACCATCAATCTCGACCCCGACAAGGCCGACGAGGCCATGGAGGCCGCCGTCGTCTGCATGAAGGCCACCCACGCCGAGGACGGCAACCTCGCCTACGTCTTCAGCCTCGACCCCATCGAGCCGGGCCTGGTGCACGTATTCGAGAAGTGGGCCGACGACGCCTCGCTGGCCAGCCACTTCGGTCAACCGCACATGACCACCTTCCAGGGCCAGATGGGTGGGTTCGGCATCACGGGTATGGATCTCAAGAAGTACACCGGCGCCACCGAAGGTGAGGTCTTCTGATTCCAGGCGGGCACGACCGGGCACCCGTCGTGCGCGGGTGTTAACGGTCGAGTAAACACTTCGGCGCGGACTGCTACCATGCGATTCGCACCGCTCTGGGGAAAAAATTGGGGGATTAGTGGCCAACCGCGACGTCGGTGGTGCGGTGGTGGACACCGCCCAGTGGCTGGGGCCCGCCGTCGGGCTCGTGCTGGTGCAACAGGTGCTGTTCCCCATGCCCGTCGGCGCCCTGGTCAACGGGGTGATCCTCGGCATCATCACCGCGCTGGTCTCGGTGGGGATGTATCTCATCTACCGGGCCAACCGGGTCCTCAACTTCGCCCAGGCCCAACTCGGTGTGTTGCCCGCGGTCGTGGCGACCCTGCTCATCGTCGAGAGCGGCTGGCCCTGGTTGCCCGCCGTGCTGCTCGGTGTGATCGGTTCGATCGCCCTCGGTGTGGTGTGCGAGTTCCTCATCATCCGCCGGTTCTTCAAGTCGCCGCGGCTGATCGTGACGGTGGCCACCCTGGGCCTCGGTCAACTGTTGACGTTCCTCGGGCTGCTCGTCCCTCGTTGGTGGGACACCCGGGTCCAGGCCCAACGAGTCGAGAGTCCCATCGATGTCAGCTTCACCATCGGCACGACGGTGTTCGACGGCAACGACCTGCTGGTGCTGCTCGTCGGACCGGCATCGCTGCTCGCCGTGGGTGCCCTCCTGCGGTACACCAACATCGGTATCGCCATACGCGCCGCCGCCGCCCGTCCCGAACGGGCCAACATGCTCGGGGTCCCGGTCAAGGGGCTGCAGTCGGTGGTGTGGGGCATCGCATCACTGCTGGCCTTCCTGGCCATCATGCTGCGCACCGGCATCGCCGGCCTGCCCACCGGCGGTGACACCGGCCTGCTGTTGTTGTTACGGGCGCTGGCCGCGCTGGTGCTCGGGCGGATGGTCGATCTCCGGGCCATCCTGGCGGCGGCCATCGGCATCGGCATCGTGCAACAGGGTGTCTTCTGGAACTCGTCGTCGTCTGAAGCGCCGGCCCAGATGGCCGCCATCACCGCGCTGGCGATCATCGCCGCCCTGGTCTTCCGACGCTCCGATTCGTTCCGCACCGACGACGACAACTCCGGTGGCTGGCAGGCGGTGGGCGACATCCGGCCACTCAGCGCCGCTCTGCTCGCCCTCCCCGCGCAGCAGATCCTGCGCTGGTCGTTGTGGACCGTGGTCGGCATCGTCATCCTGCTCGCCCCCCACATGGTCGGGCCCAACAACTCGCTGCGTTTCAGTGCCCTGTTCATCATGGCCATCGTGTTGTTCTCACTGGTCGTGCTCACGGGCTGGGCCGGCCAGGTCAGCCTGGGCCAAGCCGCGTTGTTCGCCTGCGGCGCAGCCGTGGGGGGATGGCTCAACCTCACCTACAACGCCGACCTGATCGTGGCCTGCCTGGCCGCCGGGATCATCGGTGCCGCGGTGGCTGCCGTCGCCGGTCTGCCCGCGCTGCGTCTGCGCGGAATGTACCTGGCGGTGGTCACCCTCGCCCTGGCCCTGGCCGCCACCGGATGGCTCTTGAACCCCGCCTTCTTCGACTGGGTCCCCGACGAACGTATCCCGCGGCTCCCGCTGCTGGGCCGGTTCGACTACGACACGCCGACTCGCTTCTACTACCTGGCCCTCATCGCCACTGTGTTGTGTGTGCTGGCCATGCAGGGCATCCGCCACAGTCGCACCGGCCGGGTGCTGGTGGCGCTACGCGAGAACGAAGCCGCGGCAGCGGCGTTCGGTGTCTCGGTCGTCAGGGCGAAGCTGTCGGCCTTCGCCATCTCCGGGTTCTTCGCCGCGCTCGCCGGTGGGCTGTTCGTACACCACCAACAGTCCTACGACGTGGCGTTCTACGGCGGCGGTTCGGGTATCGGCTTCTTCATCGCCGCGGTCATCGGCGGCCTCGGATCGGTATTCGGGGCCTTCCTGGGCTCGTTGTGGTTCTTCGGCACCTTCTGGTGGTTGGAGGGCCGGTGGCGGATCTTCGCCACCGGTATCGGTGGGCTCATCGTGTTGCTGATCGCCCCCGATGGTGTGGCCGGACTGCTCTACCGGCTGCGGCAGATGACACTCACCAAGATCTGGGAACGCCGCCACCACGACGACGGCGAGGTGCTCGAGCAACCCGACAGTGACCACGCCGTCGCCGACGCCGAGCATCACATGGAAGAGCTGGAGACCGCGCCGTGAGCCGGGTCCGCAACACGCTCCACATCGTGGCTCACCCCGTACAGAGCCTGCGGGTGCTGGCCGGAGATGGGCCCCTCAACGCCCTGCTGATCCTGTTCGGTCTCAACGCTGTCGACGAACTGGACCGCACTGCCTTCGGCATCCTCCTCCCCGAGATCCGCGACGAGTTCGGGCTGGGCTTCCAGGGCATGCTCACGCTCATCGCGCTGGTGATCGGCGCGGCCCTGGCGCTGCAGGTCCCGATCGCCGGCCTGGCTGATCGCTACAGCCGGGTGAAGCTGGCATCGGCCGGCGCCGTGTTGTGGGCGGTGATGTCGTTCAGCACCGGTTTGGCCACCACCGTCGTCTTCCTCGGCATCGCGCGGTCGGGGTCGGCCATCGGCAAGGCCGTCATCGACCCCACTCACAACAGCCTGCTGGCTGACTGGTTCGCCCCCGAACGTCGACCCGCCATCTACTCGTTCCATCGATCGGCCAACGCCCTCGGGGCCGCCGTCGGGCCGCTCCTGGCCGGGTTCCTGGCCTTCAACTGGGGTTGGCGACTGCCGTTCTTCCTCTTCGCCTTCCCGTCGCTGATCCTGGCCGCCATGGCCTTCCGTTTGCCCGAACCCAAACGAGGGGTGCAGGAACGGCGGGCCATGGGAGCCGACGAGGCCACCGCGCAGACCGAGGAACAGCCACCGTCGTACGCCGAGGCGTGGCGTATGTGTTGGAAGATCGCCACCCTGCGCCGCATCTTCGTGGCCCTTCCCTTCCTGGCCGCATCGCTCACCGGCTTCGTGTCGCTGGCCGCCCTGCTCTACGAGGATCAGTTCGGGCTCGACGAACGAGGTCGTGGCATCGCCGCCGCGGCCACCGAACCGGCCCAACTCCTCGGGCTCATCATCGGCGCCAGCGTGGCCACCAAGTTGTTCGTGAAGGATCCTGGCCTCGTTCTCAAGTTCCTGGCCGTCTCGTCGGCGGTGGCGTCGGCGCTGGCGATGGTGTTCGCGCTGGCTCCCAACATCGGGGTGGCCGTGGCCGCCAACATCGGGATCTCCATCTCGCTGGCCATCGTCGGCCCCGGGGTGCTGGCTTCGCTGTCGATGGTGATCCCACCCCGGGCGCGGGCCATGGGGTTCTCGATGGGATCACTGTGGATCCTGCCCGGGTTGGTCCTGTTGCCGTTCATCGGTTGGATCGCCGACAACTGGGGCATCCGGGCCGGCATGTTGTTGATGACCCCGGTGTTCCTCGCCGGCGGGTTGGTCCTGGCCTCGGCCGGCAACCTGGTGAAGAGCGACATCGAGCAGGTCTGGAAGACCGCCGCCGCCCGGGCCGAGGTGGCGCGGGCCCGCAACGAGGGTCGGGCCAAGCTGTTGTTGTGCAAGGACCTCGACGTCTCATACGGCCCGGTGCAGGTGTTGTTCGGGGTCGACTTCGAGATCGACGAGGGCGAGATCGTCGCCCTGCTCGGCACCAACGGGGCGGGCAAGTCGACACTGTTGAAGGCCATCGGTGGTGTGGTCGAAGCCGACCGCGGGGCGGTGATCTTCGACGGCCGCGACATCTCCCATGCGCCACCAAACGAGATCGCCGGCCACGGGATCGTGCAGATTCCCGGCGGCCAAGGGGTCTTCCCCGATCTCAGCGTGAGCGAGAACCTCGATGCCGCGGGCTGGTTGCGGCGCAGCGACAAGGCCGGGCTGGCCGACGACGTGCAGAGCGTTCTGGCCCGATTCCCGGCACTCGGCGATCGACTCGACAGTCCCGCCGGGGCCCTGTCCGGCGGGCAGCAGCAGATGTTGGCGCTCGGGATGGCGTACCTCACCCGGCCCCGGCTGCTGATGATCGACGAGCTCTCGCTCGGGCTGGCCCCTGTGGTGGTCGAAGATCTGCTCGACATGGTGAGGGAGTTCGCCGAGTCGGGGGTGACGGTCATCCTCGTCGAGCAGTCGGTCAACGTGGCGCTCACCCTGGCCGAGCGGGCCTACTTCATGGAGAAGGGCGAGATCCGCTTCGAGGGTCCGACCGACGAACTGCTCAATCGACCCGACGTCCTCCGATCGGTCTTCCTGGAAGGGGCCGGCTCACACACCGACCAACCGGACGGCGAGGTCGGCACAGACGCTCCACCGGCGGCCCGCGTGGTCGCCAACGGCCACCACGACCCCGACGCCACCCCCGCCCTCGAGGTTGCCCACCTCTCCCGCAGCTTCGGGGGGCTCACGGCCGTCGACAACGTCTCGTTCTCGGTCCGACCCGGCGAGATCCTGGGCATGATCGGCCCGAACGGGGCCGGCAAGACCACACTGTTCGACCTGATCTCGGGGTTCGTGCCGAGTGAGGACGGCACCGTGCATCTCAACGGCGTCGACCTCACTTCCAAGGGCCCCAACCACCGAGCCTGGAGCGGACTGGGCCGCTCGTTCCAGGACGCGCGGCTGTTCCCGGCGCTCACCGTCGAGGAGTCGATCTCGGTGGCGCTCGAACGGTGGATCGACGTTCGCGATCCCATTGCCGCCGCGTTGTGGCTCCCCGCCGCCAGCCACAGCGAAGCCAAGGTCAGCGCCCGGGTCGACGAGCTGATCGAGCTGTTCAGCCTGGAGGAGTTCCGTCACAAACAGGTTCGTGAGCTCTCGACCGGCTCCCGACGGATCGTCGACCTGGCCTGTGTGGTGGCTCACCGCCCGTCGGTGGTGCTGCTCGACGAGCCGTCGTCGGGCATCGCTCAGCGCGAGACCGAAGCTCTGGGACCGGTCCTACACCGACTCCGCGACCAGCTCGACTGCTCGCTCGTCGTGATCGAGCACGACATGCCTCTGCTGCGCTCTGTCGCCGAACGACTCATCGCCCTCGACCAGGGTGCGGTGCTCGTCGAGGGTGACCCCGAGATGGTGCTGGCCGATGCCAACGTCGTAGCGTCCTACCTCGGTACCGATCAACGCGTGATCGAACGTTCGGGGGAACGTTCGACCTGACCATTCACAACTCCACAGGGGGAATCCGTGGCCGACGTCGAAGAGCCAAAGTCCAACAACCCGTTGATGCGGTATCTCCCGCTGATCGCCATCGCCGTGGTGGCCGCCGTGGTCATCGCCGTTTTGGCCGCCACCGGGGGCGGTGACGATGACGGCGACGGGGGTGACGACACCGCGGCCGTCGACGACGGCGACGGTGGTACGGCCGACGGTACGAGCGACGACTCGGCCGGATCCGACGACGACGGAGGGACCGACGACGATTCCGGGGGTGAAACCACCGGCACCACCGACGGCACCACCGACGGCGACGGCGGGGCCGACAGTGCCATGGAGAATCCGGAACCGCCCGACGAGGTGATCTGGTTCGAGCGAGCCCAGGAGGAGAACCTCGACGTCGACTTCGGCGAACGGTGCGACACCGAGACGGGCCGAGTCAAGATCCCGACGTTCTTCGCACCCGATTGTTTCGCCGTGTACGACGGACCCAGCGGTGGCGACACGGCTCCGGGCGTCACCGCGGACACCATCAAGATCGTCTACTACGTGGCCCAGGACACCGACCCGGTCCTCGACTACCTCACCGGCGCCATCTCCAACGACGACACCAACGCCGACCTCGAAGACACCATGACCAGCCTGCTCGAGCTGTACGAGACCTACTACGAAACCTACGGCCGGTCGGTCGACCTCACCGTGTTCGAGGCCAGTGGCACCGCCCTCGACGACGTGTCGGCCCGGGCCGATGCGGTGCAGATCGCCGAGGAGATCGAACCCTTCATGGTGTGGAGTGGGCCCATCCTCACCAACGCCTTCTCCGAAGAGCTCACCGCTCGGGGTGTCAGCTGCTTCAACTGCGGACCGGCCCAGCAGTACGAGTTCTACGACGAGACCGCCCCCTACTCCCACATCATCACCAAACTCCCCGACCAACAGGCCCGGCTGGTGGCCGAATACATCGGCAAGCAGTTGGTGGGCAAGCCTGCCATCCACGCGGGCGATCCCGCCTTCCAGGAACAGGAAAGGGTGTTCGGTCGCCTGTGGATCAACTCGGGCGAGGCATCGACGGTGAACAACGAGTACTTCGAGGAGGTGTTCGGCGAGTTCGGCGGCGAGATCGTGGAGTCGGTCGACTACGCCCTCGATCCGGCCACCATCGCCGAACAGGCCAACACGGCCATCGGCCGCCTCAAAGATGCCGGGGTCACCTCGATCATTCTGGCCGGCGACCCGGTGGGCCCCGGCGACTTCACCCGAGAGGCGACCTCCCAGGACTACTTCCCCGAGTGGGTGCTCACCGGCACGGCGCTGGTCGACACCAACGTCTACGCCCGGTCCTACGACCAGGAACAGTGGCAGAACGCCTTCGGCGTGAGCAATGGCGCGGCCCGCACCGTGCCCGGCATCGACGGGGCCAGCGAGAAGTACGAGTGGTTCTTCGGCGAGCCCCCGGCGGCCGACGAAACCATCGAGGTGATGGACTTCTTCCCCTCGACGTTCTACGCCGTGGTGCAGGGAACCGGTCTCGACCTCACCGCCGAGACCTACCAGGCCGGGTTGTTCGCCGGCGATCCCACCCGGCGAGCCATCACCGCACCATCACTGTCGTGGGGCGCCGACGGCCGCTGGCCCGAGATACCCGACTACGGCGGAGTCGACGACATCACCGAGATCTGGTGGGACACCGACTTCGTGGGCTTCGACGAGCTCGATCGCGAAGGCCCGGGTATGTACCAGTTCGTCGAAGGCGGCACGCGCTACATCCTCGGTGAGATCCCCGAACGAGACACCTTGGCCTTCGACCCCGAGGGTGCAGTGGCCGTCTACGAGGAACGGCCCGGCGAAGAAGGCTCCCCCGACTACGAACCGTTGCGCTGAACATCGGCCGGCCCGCCACCCCCTTTAGGGCTCAAGATCTGCGGTGGGTCGGCCGACCTATGTGAACGTGGAGCCCGATACTGCAGAAGCCAACCAGGGCCAGCGGTGGCAGTCGGTTCTCAACGCCCTTCCCGGGACCCAAATCGGGCTCGTCGACGAAACCGGCACCCTGCTCGAAGCGCCGAAATGGCTGACCGCGTCGCCGTCGCCATGGACGGCGGCCAGCGATCTCTACGACCCGCTCCACCAATCGGACCGGGCCCGGGTTCGGGCCGCACTGGCGCGCGCCCAGGGCGACCAGGGGCAGGCCACCACCGTGGCCCGGCTGGCCGGATCGGCGACCTGGTCGCTACTGAGCTTCCTCGACACGACCGACAACAACGGTGCTGACGGCAGCGGCGTCGACGGCATCGTGGTGGCGTGGGTGCCGTCGCTCGATCAACCGCAGTTGACGTTGGCCGAGGTGTCACCCGGTGAGAACCCCGTCCACGGCCCTTGGCTGACCGAACTGCGGACCGATGACGGGGACGCCCAGACCGGATGGATCGACGATGAGCTGGGCCCGGCGACCGAGCGGGCAACCACCGGACCAGCGGACCGAGAACTCGGTGACAACGAAGCCACCGCCCTTCGGCTGGAGATCGAAGACCTGCCCGTACCGGCTGCCTTCCTCGACCCACAGGGCGAGTTCGCCGTGGCCAACCGCCGCTGGTATCAGCTGTTGGGAATCACGATGGGCAACGGGTCGGGCTGGCTCGATGTGTTCGACGCCGACGACATCGCCCGCCTCGAAGCCCTGGCGGCAACGTCGAGTGAGGTCGACACGACGGTGCGCTTGCCCGACGAGGGCGAGACCCGCTGGATCCGTATCCGTGGACTCTCCCGGCCCGAACACCGGGGTGCCGGCGGTGTGTGGATCCTCGATGACGTGACCGACAACGTCACGCTGGTCGGGACAGTGGCCGACCTCGAACGGCAGTTGGCCACCAGCGGCTCCGCCGACCCCGACGAGGGCACCACGGCTGCGGTGTTGGTCGTCGGCATCGAAGGTCTGGGGCGCGTACGCACGGCCCACGGCGAAACGGCCGCCGACCTGGTTCTCACCGCGACGAACGAGCGGCTCCGCACGGTGGTCCGACCCCACGACCACGTCGGTCAGCTGGCATCGGACGAATTCGCCGTGGTGTGCACTCGCATGCGCGGCGGCGACGGTGCGCTGTCGGTGGCCAACCGCATCATGACCGAGCTCGAGTCGTCGTTCGAGATCGGTGACGACCAGTTCAGCCTCTCGGCTTCGATCGGTGTCGCCATCACCGACGACCCGTCGATCGACCCCGGCCAGCTGCTCGACGAGGCCGCCGCCGCGCGTAATGACGCCCGGCGAAACGGCGTCGCCATAGCTCCGGCCCATCGGAGTGGATGATCCTCGAGGGGCGAACGGACAAGTGGAGCAGACTCGCCGAGCCCAGCGGCAGTTCGTGTCGCTGCCCACTGTCCTCGCCGTATGTGTGGGCCTCGCCCTGGCCTCCATCGCCGCGGTGGGCCTGGGCCTGTTCGATCACCTGATCGAGTCCTTCCCCGGGCGCTCCGGCCCGAACCCACCGAGCGCGGCCGAGACCGGGGCCGCCGTCGACCGCCGGGTGGACCCTGCCCTTCAGACCAGCACCACGGTCGACCTCGAACCCCACCGTGCCGTCTACCGCGACGGCACCCTCACCTTGGAGGGGACGGTTCCGTCCGAGGAGATCTCCGCTGCGTTCGAGGCCAAAGCGGCCGAGGTCATCGGCGCCGACAACGTGATCAACAACTACGTCATCGACGAACGGGCCCCGGAACCCACCGATGGGCGAGTCATCGTGGACGAGCCCTTCCTGTTCGAATTCGACAGCGCCCGCATCGACGACCAGTTCACCGATCTGCTCGACCTGGGGGTACTGGTGATGGACCTCAACCCCCAGGCCACCATGCGGGTTGTCGGCCACGCCGACGCCACCGGGCCCGACATGTACAACAACCGTCTGGCCCTCGATCGGGCCGCCGCGGTGGCGGCCTACATGACCGATCACGGTGTGGCCCGGCGCCGGGTCGAGGTCGAGGGTCGGGGCGAACGCCAGCCCATCGGCGACAACACCACCAGCGCGGGCCGCGCCCTCAACCGCCGTATCGAGATCGAGCTGCTGGATCTGCTCTCCTGACCGCCTGCGGTTGCGGGTGGCCTCGAACGGGAACCCGTTTCCAGCGGTCCCGAGATAGAACAGACCATGGTCACCGCCGCCTCGTCCGTCGAGACGAACCACATGGAGCCGCGCGATTGGGCCCTTCTGGTGTTCGCCAGCAGCGTGTGGGGAGCGTCGTTCCTGTTCACGGCCATCGGGCTCGACGCCTTTTCCCCCGGCCTGGTCAGTGCCCTGCGGGTGTGGTTCGGTGCCATGGCGGTGTGGAGTTTTCCCGGCGCCCGCCGATCGGTGGACCGAGCCGACTGGCCCCGCATGGCCGCCTTAGGGGTCACCTGGATGGCCTTTCCTCTCACCCTGTTCCCGATCGCCCAGCAGTGGATCGACTCGTCACTCGCCGGAATGCTCAACAGCGCCATGCCGGTCGCCACCACCATCATCTCGGTGGTGGTTTTCGGGGCGGTACTGGTTCCCAAACAGGTGGTGGGAGTGGCCGTCGGACTGGTGGGAGTGGGGCTGATCGGGGTCCCCACGGCCAGCAGTGGCGGCACCACCGCCCTCGGCGTGGGGCTGGTCGTGCTGGCGGTGTTCTCCTACGGCATCGCCGTCAACCTGGCCGGGCCCCTCCAACAGCGCTACGGATCAACCCCCGTCGTGGCCCGCGCTCTGCTCTTGGCCGCGGTCCTCGTCGCCCCCGCCGGCCTGGCCGGCGTGCCGAGCTCCACGTTCGAATGGGGGGCGTTGGCCGCCTGCGCCGTCTTGGGCGCGGCCGGCACCGGCTTGGCGTTCGTGGCCGCCGCCACGCTCACCGGCCGGGTCGGTCCGGTCCGGACGTCGCTGGTCACCTACCTGATCCCGGTGGTGGCCATTGTGTTGGGAGCGATCTTTCGCGACGAGACGCTCACCGGATGGGCGGCGGCGGGCACCGCAGTGGTGCTGGCCGGCGCCTTCCTCGCTACTCGACCAGCCGAGACCGCGTCTCGGTGACCACCCGATCGAGCCAGGCGTCGCGATCATCGGGATGTTCGATGATCCAGTCGGCCGCCGACCGGTGGGGCGAGACGAACTGCCGGTGCATGGGCAGCACCACCGACTCGAAGTTGTGGCGCACCTCATCGGGATGGCGGCCTCGCTCCTCGACATCGCGTCGGACACGGCGGGCCAGGCGTTCCTCGGTGGGCACATCGATGTAGATCCGCCGGTCGAACGTGTCGCGAAGATCGTCGACCGAAAAGAGCAGAATGCCGTCGACGATGATGAGCGGACGAGGTTCGACCACCACCAGGTCGGGAGCCCGGTTGTGTTCGGCGAAGTCGTACACCGGAATGGCCACCGCCCGACCCAGCCGCAGCTCGGCCAGGTGGGCGACCAGCAGATCGGTCTCCAGCGAGTCGGGGTGGTCGTAGTTGACCTCGCAGCGCTCGTCGAAGGACAGGTGCGACAGGTCCCGGTAGTACGAATCATGAGGGATGGTCAGCACCTGATCGGCGCCCAGCCGCTGCTCGATCTGTTCCACGAGTGTGGTCTTGCCCGACGCGCTGCCGCCGCACACTCCCCAGATCTCGATCTCGACGCCCGTGTCCTGCACGGGGGGCCACGCTACAGGTAGCCGGGCACCGGCACATCGGCGGGCAGATCGCCGGCCGCCTGGGGGGCACCCCGAACCGTGCGGAGCGGTACCACACCCGCCCAGAACCCCGAATCGAGATCGGCGTCGTCGTCGATCGGGTCGCCGCTGCGGATCTTGGCGCTGGCTTCGGACAGGGGCACGGCCATGACGGCGGTCTTCTTGATCTCGGCGGCGTCGGGTACCCGACAGTCGTCGTAGCGGCCGGCGCCGACGCGGTCGGTCATGAGTCGGAACGCCAGATCCAGTTCGCGGTCGTCGGTGATCCGGCGAGCGAGCCCTCGCACCACCACACTCCGGTAGTTCATCGAGTGGTGAAAGGCCGACCGGGCGATGACGAGGCCGTCGAGCAGGGTGACCGTGACGCACACTTCGGTGCCGTCGGCCTGCCGCAGCAGGTCGTTGCCGACTGCGCCGTGCAGGTACAGCGTGGCATCGGTGCGGCCGAACAGCATGGGCAACACGATGGGACCCCGCGAGGTGCCCACTCCGACGTGGGCGATCAGGGCCTCGTCGAGGATGGCGTTGACCGTGCCGGGGTCGTAGTCCCCGCGTTCGGCCACACGCCGGACCCGCACCCGTTCGCTGGCTGGTTCTGATGTCATGAGCGGCATGGTAGGTCTCGAATCACGGCCCGCCTGGCGATTTCGAGCCCTCTCGAGCCGGCACCACAACGGCCTACGATGTCGCCATGGAAGCCGTCGACTGGGACAACCGCTATCGAGCCGAAGAGCTGGTGTGGAGCGCCGAACCCAACCAATTCGTGGCCCAGCACCTCAGCGAGCTCGCACCGGGAGCGGCCATCGACATGGCCGCCGGCGAAGGACGCAACGCGGTGTGGTTGGCCCAGCGTGGGTGGACGGTGACCGCCGTGGATTTCTCACCGGTGGCGCTGGAGAAGGTTCGGGCCCGAGCCGAGGCCAACCAGGTCGAAGTGACGATCCGGGAGGCCGACCTTCGGATCTGGCGGCCCGCGCCCGACAGCGTCGACCTGGCCCTGATCGTGTACCTCCAGCTCCCGCACGATCAAGAGCGCGACGTGATCGTGGTGGCGGCCGCCGCCGTCCGGCTGGGCGGCACCTTCTTCCTGGTGGCCCACGACCGGTCCAACATCGAACACGGCCACGGCGGGCCCCAGGATCCCTCGGTGCTACCCGATGTCGAGCTGGTGGTGGGTCAGCTCGACCAGTTCGACATCGACACGGCCGAGGTCGTCGAACGTCACGTGACCACACCCGACGGCGACCGGGTGGCGCTCGACACGCTGGTCGTGGCTCGCCGACCCATCGGCTGACGGACCCGCTCAGTCGTAGGTGAGGGCTTCCACGACCTCGGCCATTGCTTCGCCGAGGTCGGCCACCACGTGTTCGGTGGCCCCATCCGGTCCACAGAACACGAAGCGGCACTCACGCACCGGGCGAGCCGTCGTCTTCTCGACGGCAACGGCGTAGGCCGCGGCCTGCCAGCGGTACCGGCGAACGGCACGCTCGATGTCGGCGGCACCCGACACTGCGTCGGTCTTGTAGTCGACCACCACCAACCCGTCATCGTGTTCGACCAGCAGATCGATGTATCCCTCCAGGACCCGATCTCCGACTCCGGTAGCAACGTACAGCTCCTTCCAGGCCGGGTGGTCCACCGCGGCCGCCACCGAAGGTGACTCCAGCGCGTGTCGCACGGTGGCCTCGATGTCGGATTCGGCCCATGGCACCGACTCGATGTGGGCGTGAGTACGGGCCAGCGCGGGCAGGTCGCCGGGATCGGCGAAATCGACCGTTTGGAGTACGGCGTGCACCGCCCGTCCGATGGCGGACCCGGCCCGACCGCGGCGCCGAACCGGAGCTGGTTCGGGCTCTCCTTCGGGATCGTGGGCCACGTCGAGGCGGCCGGCCTGATCCTGGGCGATGGACGTGGCCGACAGCACCCGTCGGCGGGAGCTGACAGCCAGAGCTGTCGACCGGTTGGCAACCCACCGCTGCCGGGCTTCGGCAGTGTCGTCGATGGTGGGCAGGGTGGCGGCAAAGGGCGGTGGGCCGGGCTCGACCACCGGAGCCTCGAACGGTCGGCACGTCTGCCCGAGCGCCCCTTCGGCGTAGGACCAGACGGCCCGGCCGTGACTGACCGCTTTGGTGGTGTGGTGCGCGCTCACCACCAGGTGATCACGGGCCCGCGTGCAGGCCACGTACAGCAGACGCGTCTTCTCGAACCCATCCATCTCGGTCTCGAGATCGGCTCGCCGGTCGAACTGATCGGTGCTCACGGCCTTCCGCAACCGGATCTCGGCCGTGTCGCCGTCGAACAAGACGGTCTGGCGGCCGGACCTGGGCTGGTGGGCGGTGGTGAGACCGCTGACCACCACGATGGGGAACTCCAGCCCCTTCGACGCGTGGATGGTCATGATCCGCACCGAATCGTCGTCGGGTTCGGCCAGGATGGGTTCGTGGCTGCGGGCCCCGTCGGCTCCCTGCAGACCCACCCAGTCGAGGAACGAACGAAGGTCCCCTCCCCCGGCTTCGGAGAACGCCCGCGCCTGGTCGAGCAGGTAGCGCAGCCGACGCCAGGTGTCGCGGGGCCGCGGTCGGTCGAGGGCCAACAACATCGTTCGGCGGTCGTCGATCAGCGATTGAATCAACGTGCTCGGTTCGACCCACCACCGACCCTGGTGGCGCTCGTACAGGTCTTCGAGGCCGGCCCGCACCGGGTCGCCGGGACTCACGGCGTCGGGCGCAGTGACCCGATAGTCCCAATGGCCGCCGTCTCGCCGCCATCGGTGGAGGTCGTCGTCGCCGCACCCGTACAGCGGTGATCGCAGGGCCGCCACCACGGCCACCTCATCGGCTGGGTCATCGATGGCCCGGAGCGCGCTGAGCACGTCGCGAACCTCTTGGGAGTCGAACACCAACGAGCCGGTGTCGGCCCGATACGGCACGTGGTTGCGTTCGAGGGCGTCCTGGAGCACACCGAGGCTGGTGCGGGTGGGTAGCAGTATGACGATGTCGGACAGCTTGGGAAGGTCCCACTCCGGGTCACCCGTGGCCGCGGCCCGAGCGCCCCGGTGCACCAGCCACCGGCTCCGGCGATCCATGATCTGGGCGATGACGGCGGCCACGTCGGCGGCCTCGGCCTGACGCAGCTCCAGGGCCCGGGTGTCGTCGGGATGGGGCCCACCCAAGATCGTGGGGCGCTGGTCGATTCCCTGCACGGCCGCTCGAGATGCCGCCAGCGGTTGATAGGCCGGCTGGCGATCGGCCTCCTCGGTGATGAGCTCACCGAAGAGGCCGTTCACGAAGTCGAGGATCGGCTCCACGGTGCGGAAGTTCTGCGACAACGTGAGTGGAACATCGCGACCGAAGGCCGACCGGGCGGCAGCAAAGGTCTCGATGCTGGCCCGCCGGAATCGGTAGATCGACTGCTTCGGATCGCCGACGAAGAACAGGCGGCCCTCGTCGACATCGATCGACGACCAGTCATCGGGTGGTGTGCCGGCCACGCTGCTGGCGATCAGAGCGGCCAGCTCGATCTGGATGGGATCGGTGTCCTGGAACTCGTCGAGCAGTAGCCGCCGGTACCGATCGTGGAGAGCCCGCCGAGCATCATCGTCGGTGCGGAGCAGGCGGCGGGCCAGTACGAGCAGATCGTGGAACTCGAGGCGCCCATCGGCCCGGCGCTCGTCGGCCGCGCCGAGCGTGAACCGGGCCACTTCGGAGGCCAGGGCTCGCAGCACACCGTTGGTGGCCCGCTCCAGGAACACCTCAACTTCGGCATTGAAAGCTTTGATGGCGTCGCGGGCGGCCCCGACATCGTCCCAGTTGCCCTTTTGGCCGGTTTTGGTGACCTTCTGTTCCTTCCACAGATTCACCAGCCGCAGCCGTTCGTCGTCGGTGGCGGCATCGCGGATCCGAACCAAGGCGGGGGTGATCACCTGGTCGAAGCGTTGGGCCAGTTTGTCGTCGTCGTCGACACAGCTGTCTCGGACGGCCAGGAGCGGCTCGATGTGATCGAGCAGCGGTGTCCATCGCAAGGGCGCCAGGTCGATGGGCACCGCAGCCATGGCATCGAGGCGATCCCAGTTCTCGTTGAAGACCGTGGCCACGGCGCGCAGGCCCCCGCGCCGATTGTTGAACTTGATGTCGAGTAACAGGGACCGCAACAGCAGTTCGGTCAGATCCTCACGCTCGAGCAGTTGGTCGAGAAACCGCGACCAGCGTCGTTCGAACTCGAGCAACGACTGCACCTCGTCGAGCACCTCCACCCGTGGCGGAATCCCGACGGCGATGGGGTGCTCGCTCAACACCCGCTGGGCGAAGGAGTGCAGGGTGGAGATGGCCGCGGTGTCGGCCTCCTCCAGCGCGACCTGGCAGCGGTCGAGGGCAGCTCGGTCCGGGGTCATCGAGGTGCGGATTTCGCGTTCGGCCAGCTCGAGCTGTTCGCGAACTCGGTTGCGCAGCTCACGGGCGGCCGCCTCGGTGAAGGTGATGGCGGCGATCTCCCCCAACCGGGCCCGACCGGTCACCACCAGCGCCACGATGCGACCGACCAGGGCCGTGGTCTTCCCCGAGCCGGCACCGGCCTCGACGAAGAGGGTGCGGTCGAGGTCGTCGACGATCGATCGACGGGCCGAGGTGTCGAACAGGTCGCCGCTCATGCGCCGTCGTCCTCGGGCATCACCAACTGGGTGAACTGCCCAGCGGCCGGGTCCTGCTGTTTCAGGACCGACTGCACGTTGCGGTCGCGAGGACAGAGGTCGTCGAAGTCACACCACGTGCAGTTGTCGAACGATGCCCAATAGGCGTTGTAGTCACCCGAGTTGGTCACGAACACACCGGCCTCGATGCCGTCGACGATGCTGGTCACCACCTCCCGAAACCGTTGCTCGCGTTCGGGGGTGAATTGATAACCCAGGCGCCGGAACTCGCCCCGCGCCGAGGTGTACCAGTAGAAGGCGGCGGCATCGTCGTGCTCGAAGCGTTGTCGGGCGGCCTCGGCGTAGAGGCCGAGCTGGAGCCGGGTGCCCCCATACACAGGGTCGGCCTCGAGGTGCGCCGGACGCAGCGACGTCTTGCCGGTCTTGTAGTCGAGCACCACGGGTGTGCCGTCGGCGGCCCGCCGATCGACCCGGTCGGCGTAACCCCGGAATCGCAGTTGGCGCCCATCGCTGAGGGTGATGACCACCGGCGGCTGCCCCTCGACGCCGATCCGCATCTCGACCGCCTCGGGCACGGTGTCGAGTTCGCGACGGAGCTCGGTGTCGGCCACCAGCCACTGGTCGAGGTCGGCCAGCAGGTGTTCGCGATGCACCCTCCACAGCAGTGGCTTGCCGGTGAGGCCTCGCTGTTCGAACTCGGCGAACCGTTTTTCGGCGATGGTGAGCAGCCGGTCGCGGTCGTCGGTTCCCCATGGTTGTGCCGGTCGGGGCCGACTGGCGGGTTCGGCCTCCACCACCGGCGACAGGAAGTCTTCGAGGATGACGTGGATCAGGCTGCCCCGATCGAGGGCACTGAGCTCGATGATCTCCTCGGGCCGTTCGACCTCGGCCAACCCCAGCTCGTTGGCCAGGAAGTACCGCATGGGACACGACGCCCATGTCTCGAGGCGAGTGGCCGACAACACACCGTCGACGGTGGCCGAGTCACCCATCGCACCGCCCAGGTTGCCGTCGAACCGGGTGAAGGCTGGCGAGCTGCGGGCTCGCGTGAGGTCGAGGCCGCGGGTCAGCACCGGATCGTCGGCGAACAGGTGGTGGGCGTCGAACGGCTGACCGGAGTCGGCATAGGCCACCAGCTGAGCCAGGTCGCGATCGAGCAGGGCCGACGGGGCCGGTGAGCGGTGCACCCCTTCATGGAACGACCGCATCTTGACGAGGTGCCGGTGCAGCGGGTGCAGGTGGTGCACCTCGTCGGGCCAATCGGTCGACAGCAGCGGGGCATCGCCACCGTTGACGATCTCCCCCGCGATCTCGAGCAGCCAACGCGACGGCAACCGAGCCTTGCCCGTGCGGTGATCACCGGCGCCGTGCACCAGAACGACCTCGTCCATCCCGATTCGGAGCGCCGCCAGGAAGTCACGCCGGTCGATGTCGGTACGGGCCCGCCGAAGGGGAAGTTCATCGAGAACGGCGCGCCGCCGCTCGTCGTCGGGCAACAGGCTGTCTTCTCGTCGGGGGGGAGGAAGGGTGCCTTCGCTGCACCCGAGCACGAAGACGCTGTCGACATCGAGTCCGACCGTGGCCACGAGGGGTGCCACCAGCACACCCTGCCCGAAACGACCCCGCCGGCGCCGGGTGGCTTCGAGCTCGCTGTGGACGGTGCGGCTGAAGGCGCCGAAGGTGGCGTCGGGGTCGAACTGATCGAGTACGGCGACCCGCTCGACCACCTCGATCACCGCGTCGGCGGCCGCTGCTTCATCGGCCGGCCACCGCTGTCGTCGGCCCTCCGGCGGCAACAGCTGGCTCAACAGGTCGATGAGCCAGCGTGAGCGATCGCGCCACGACGCGGGCACTCCAGCGGGGTCGAGGTGATGGGCCAAGTCGGCCACGAACCGAGCCAGCGCCTGGGTTTCGCCCTGCTCTCGATCGAGCAAAGCCAGGCGGCCGGCGCTTGCTCCGTCCCGTTCCTGCAGAATGCGTCGCTCATGCAGGTTGCGCTGATGGCGTTCGAGCTTCTCCTGCCAGTCGCCGGCACCACCGATGACGCCGGCCCGGCGACTGATGAGGTCGAATGCCGTGGCCGGCAGCGTTCGACCGTCACCTTCTCGCAGGGGCGCGGCACTCACGATGTCGATCAGACCTTGGCGACGCAGCAGATGGCGGGGGTCCTCGCCGCCGGCGACCACCTGATCGAGGAGCCGAGCGACCAGCCGTCCCACCACCGAATCGGCCAGTGGACGACCGGCCGGACCGTTGTGAGCGATGCCGGCGGCGTCGAGCTGGTCGTGCAGGGTTCGGAGATACGGCTCGGCCACCGGATACAACACGGCGATGCGGTCGAGTGGCCGACCCCGGTCGATCGCCGCGGCCACCGACCGAATCACGGTCCGGACCTCTTTGTCGGGATCGGCCGCCTCGATGAGCCGCGTGGTCGGTGAGACCAGCTCGCGCTCGACCGACCCAGATGCATTCGGCGCCAGGGCGGCCGCCACCGCGCGGGCGCCGGCATCAGCCTGGGCCTCCCCGGTGAGCCCCACCACCAGCCGGGCCGGGCGGGCCGTCACCAACGTCTGGAGCAAGCCGGTCAGCGACGGACTCAGTTCGTCGACCAGATGGACCACCAACGAACCCAGCGGCGAGCCGGCCTCGGGGTCGTCGTGCAGGCGGGCCCTGGCCGCAGCCACCAGATCGTCCTCGTCGTGGTAGTGCTCGAGGCGAACTCGGGTGTCGTCGACGATGGCCAGCAGGTCGCGGGTTCGCGAACGATCACTCGCGCGCAGAGCCTCGAGGGTTTCGGGTGTGGCCCGACTCAGCTCGCCGTACACCCGGGCCACCGCCAGCTCGGTCGCCACGTGACGAGCCACGGGTACGAACGAACCGGTGTGGGACCGCAGCGCGGCCCGGACCGCGGCGTGCAGCACTGGGCTGGTGAGCGGGAGGCGACCGTCGCGGGCCATCCGCGGACCACCCAGCTGAGCGGCCAGCTGGTACGGCGTGGCGAAGGCAACATTGATGAGACCGGCTCGGTCGTCGTCGATGCCCGCGGCCAGCAGGCGTCGAGCGGTGAGACCGGCCAGGTTCGACGGCACGACCACCGTCACCGGTGCCAACGGGTCGTCACCCTCGAGGTGGCGTATCGCCCGCGCCAGGGCCACCAGCGCCGTCCGCCCGAAGGGGACGTACTCGGCGTGGACGACAGCAGACATGCGGGCGGCACCCTAGGCGCGCCCAGCGACGGTCGCCGACCCTGAAACGGTCGTTTCTAGCTGCGCCGACCAGGGACGTTGTCCCGGGTCGCACTCCCGCCGGTGGTGGCCGTTTTGGCGGCCAACTCGTCCTCGAGCAGCTTGGTCGCCGCGAAGGCGGTCATGGGGCGCCCCATGAGGAATCCCTGTACGTACCGGCAGCCGAGCCGCTTCAGCTCGCGGAGCTGCTCGGGCCGTTCGACCCCTTCGGCGATCACCACCATGTCGAGCGCTTCGGCCAGGGTGATGACCGCTCGTACGATGGCCTGGTCCTCGGCCGATTCCTCGATCCCGTCGATGAAGGCGCGATCGACCTTCAACAAGTCGACGGGCAGCTCACGCAGGTACGCCAACGACGAGTAGCCGGTACCGAAGTCGTCGATGGCCACCCGCACCCCCATGCGTCGCAGCAGGGCCAGGGTGGAGGCCGCTTCGACCCGGTTCTCCAGCAGCACCGTCTCGGTGATCTCCACCTGGAGCCGGTTGGCCGAGGCGCCGGCGTCGGACAGTGCGTCGCCCACCCCCGGGGCGAACTCGGCGTGGATGAGCTGGGCACCCGACATGTTGAGCGACAACACCGTGGGGATCTCCGGCACGGCTCTGGTCCAGGCCGCCAGCTGTCGACAGCCTTCGGTCAGCACTCGCTCACCCAATGGGATGATCATCCCGGTCTCCTCGGCCACCGACAAGAAGTCGGCCGGGCTCACGATGCCGTAGCCGGGCCGGTTCCACCGGACCAGGCCTTCGAAGCCCACCAAGCCACCGGCGATGCCGAATACCGGCTGGTACCACAATTCGATCTGGTCCTCGTCGAGAGCAGCGCGGAGGGCGTTGGCCGTCTCGACTCGCTGGGCGGCCCACTGGCCCAGCTCGTCGTCGAAGAGCTCCCAGCGGGCCCGACCGGCCGCCTTGGCTCGATACAGGGCCAGGTCCGAGTCTCGAACCAGGTCCTCGGCGGTCGAACCGACTCCGCCGAGCGCGATGCCCACCGACACCGACAGGAACATCGATGTCGGCTCGTGGTGGAAGGGGGCTGCCACCGCCTCCAGAATCTCGTCGGCCACCGCGGTGGCCGCCTCGACGGTGTTGATCTCGGGAAGCAGCGCCACGAACTCGTCGCCCCCGACTCGGGCCAGCAGGCCGCGGGTGCCGACAACCGCCCGGAGGCGGGTGGCGGCGTCGACCAGCAGACGGTCGCCGGCTCGGTGACCGTGGGCATCGTTCACCGCCTTGAAGCCGTCGAGGTCGCAGTACAGGACCGCGGTCCGCCCCGGACCCGTCCGCTTCAGTGCCCGTTCGGTCTCGCGCAGCAGCACGGCGCGATTGGCCAGCCCGGTGAGAACGTCGTGGGTGGCCTGGTAGGTGAGTGTTTGATCGGTGCGGTCGCGTTCGAACGCCAGCAGGGCCAGGCCCACACACGTGGTGACGATCGGCGGGCGGGGCCCGGTCAGCGGCTCCGCGCCGATCCGCACCAACCACGCCACCGGCTGATCGGTCTCGTTCATCCGGATGGGTTCGGCGGTGTTGAGCCCAGGGTCTTCGAGCACGATCTGGTGTTGCACGCCGGTCTGTTCGGTGGCCAGGTCGGCGATCATCGTCAGGACCGCGTTCACCTCACCACCCCGCGCAATCTGCTCCAGGATGGCGGCTTCGGCCATCTCCGAAGCCACCGCCCGGCGAACGGCCTCGGTCATGTCGTCGAAGGCCTGAGCGATCACCGAGATCTCGTCACGATTGGTGTCGGCGATGGGCTCCAGATCGAGGTTGCCCTCGGCCACCTCGACCATGTGGCGTTTGAGCCGCTGCACCCGACGGTCGTGGATGATGGTGCCCCCCAGGGCGGCCCCGGCGCTCACCACCATGACCAACGATCCGAGGATCACCGTCGATCGCATACGATCCGATGCCGCCGACTGTTCAGAACTCACCGTGGTGGCCGATTCCGAGAGCTGCTGGTCGGAGGCTTCGGTGAGCTCGGTGCGCCACTCATCGCTGATGGTGAGCCACTCGTCGGATGTCAGGTCGGGCACCCCCCGCGTGCCCTCGCGGGCCAGGCGGGCCCGCGTCTCGGTGAGCCGGGCCGGGGGCGAGGGCACGGCGGCCGGTCCGGCCAGCCCAACGAGAAGGTCCAGGCGGGCTGCTTCCCCTTCGGCCAGCTCCACGGCCCGCTGGTTGTCGCCGTCGGGCCATTCGCCGGTGTCGATGACCGCCACGACGATGGTCTGTTCGGTCGTGGCCCGGGTGCGGAGCTCGATCAAGCCGTGGTGGGCGACCAGCACCGCGGTGACATTCGAGAGGACGGGCAGCGATGCCAACCCGACCATGGCGTCCTCGACCTCCACCATCGCGTCCAGATATCCGTCCACCGTGGGAGAGTCGAGCATCTGTTCCACTGCCGCCAGGGCGTCGTGCACGTCGTCGGTGGCTTCGACCTCACCCGAACCGACGACAGCGGCGAGCGACAATCGAGCGTCGCTGACCTCGTCGACCAGTCGTGCCGCGTCGACCGGCTCGCCGAGCCCGGCCCGATCCCGGCGCACATCAGCATCGAGGGCGTCGACCAGACCACCGAGATCGACCACCAGCCGAAGGGCCACCGCCGCGTCGTCCTGATGGGCGCGTTCGTCCTGGCGGTCGAGGTAGACCCGCGCCACGAAGGCCCCGAACCCCAACAGGGGAATGAGCAGGATGAGCAGAAGGCGTCGCGCCATATCCGCTTCCAATCGGCGCTGACCACGGGAAATGGAGCCATCACAGCCAATCCGAAGCGGCTTCCGAGCGCAGCGGCAGAGCGCCGGATTCCCCAAATTTGGGGATGCCCGAGCGTGATCGGACGTGCACCCTGTGGATAAAGCCCTCTTCGAGAGTCCTTCATGCTCCCCACCAAGACTGCCGACACGTCCGCGAACCAACGAGGCGCCATCATCGCGGAGTTCGCAGTCATCCTGCCCCTACTGATCATCCTGGTGTTCGGGGTCATCGAGATGTCGATCGCGTTCAATCGCCACCAAGCGGTCCACGCGGCCGCTCGGGAGGGTGCCCGGGTGGCATCGATCCCTGGTGTCAGCGCCGCCGACGCGTGCAATCGCACCAACGATGCGCTCACCGGGATCAACTTCGACAACAACCCGAACTGCGCGGTGTCGGGTGACTGCTCGGGAAACAGTGAGTCGGTCGATGTGACCGTGAGCGCCGACCACACGATCAATCTCATCTTCGTGAGCGCCATCAACGTGACACTGAGCGGGGAGGCGACCTTCAGATGCGAGTGATCCCGACCCGACGACCGGCCGACGAACGGGGCGTGGCTCTTCCCATCGTGGCCATCGGTTTGGTCGCGTTGCTGGGCGCAGCGGCCTTCACCATCGATCTGGGCCACGTGTGGCAAGAACGGCGCAATCTGATCACCAGCACCGACGCCGCGGCGCTGGCCGCCGCCAAGGACAACGCACTCCAGACCGGTGACGGCTGCGCGAACGGCACCGCCGCCTCGTACATGGCCAGCAACCACGACGCCGCTTCGATGGCCGGCTGCACGGTGGTGAACCACAACGGCACATCGGGGTTCGTGACGGTGGAGGCGAACACCAACGTCGACTACTTCTTCGGCCCGGCCATTGGCCTCAACAACACCAACGTCTACAGCAGCACCTCGGCTTCCTGGGCCCAACCATCGACGGCCGAAGGGCTCCGCCCCATGGGCATGTGCGTCGACTTCCTCAACGGGCTGACCCCTACCATCGTGCCCGGCAACGGTGTGGTCTACCGGATCCCGTATGGCAAGGACTCTCAGCCTGATGCCTGCGGCGGCGAGGCACCCGGCAACTGGGGCATGATCGACTTCAACGGCGGCGCCAACAACAACAACGACACCAAGGACTGGGTGCTCAACGGCTACCCCGGGGAGGTGGTCCTCAACCGGTGGTACGAGGGCGACACGGGCGCCTACAGTCCGAGCATCGCCAGTGAGTTGACCGCCATCATGGCTCTCGACTACTTCGGGCTCCCCATCTTCGACGGTGTGCGAGGCAACGGCGCCAACGCCGAGTTCTTCCTGGTGAACTTCGCGGCAGTCAAGCTGGTTGGCTTCCAGATCACCGGACCAGAGGCCGACCGGTACATGGATCTGATGTTCGTGAATGGGGTCATCCAGGGCACCGGCGGGCCGCCGATGCCCAACCTGGGGGCACGGGTCATCGGCATCTGCGCCACCGATGCCACCAGCACCGCCGCCTGCTGAGGTTCCCACACCCGGCAGCGTCTGCGGCGCCGGATCTCGGCTGGTCCACCGGCGATGGTGTCCGCTCCCCTGAACGGCCGTGCATCGTCACCCCCGGGGTGGATGGACCGGTCAGCTGACTCCGTCTTCCTCCACTCGAGGAGGTTGGCCAACGCAGCACCAGCACCCGACGACGCCAACAGCGCGACCGCCCACCGCTCCCTGGGCCTGCCGGTGGGGCCAACCGGACGTCACGACGAACACTCCGGCCACCCACAGTGGCCAACGCCAGGGCCAGGCGGGCCGAAGGATCCCTGAGGCTCGGTCATCGGGACCGTTCCCCGGGCACCGGCGTCCGCGGAGATGCGACCCGGCGCCTCGGGCCCGAGCAGGTGCCCCAACCCACGGGGCTTTCCCCGCTGGGCAGGAGGAAACCCAAATGACCGCCGACAGGCGTGCTCTGCGACAGCCGCTCGCCGGCTACAAGACGGACCCCACCGCGATCTCGGACATCCCGAGGCCCGCTCGCCACGGTCCGGGTCAGCAACCGCCCTGGAGTAAGGGCTTCCCGCGGCGATCACCCGAACACAATCTCGGCGCATCGTGCTCTTCCTCGGTGCCGCTGACAGGTTGCCGCCCACCGGCTCGGCGGCGGTGAAGATGCGGCTCCCCCCCCCGAAACGCTGGGGGTGCCTCGGCCCAAACCCGCCTCGGCGTCCTCAGGACGCGATGCCGGTGGTGCTGCCCGGTTGCCAGCCCAGCTCCACCGCCCGAGCCACCGCTTGGAGCGCCGACTCGGCCCCCATCTTGGCCCGCAACGACTTGATCTGGCTTCGAACCGTACTGACGGCCACGAAGGACTGGTCGGCGATCTGTTGGGGACTCAGACCCTGGACCAGCCCGTCGAGCACCACCGCTTCACGATGGCTCAACAGCGCCGCCAATTGCCGGGCTCCGTCATCAGGCGACGGTTGCGCAGCCGAAGCGAGCAGACGAGCCCGCTCGTTGCGGGGTGGACTCAGAGCCCCACCATCGAGGGCGGCTTGCACTTCGTTCATCAGCGTTTCGAAGTCGACGGTCTTCGGGACCACGCCGGCGGCGCCGGCACGAAGAGCTCGGCCGAGTCGAGCCGGGTCGGACACACCAGTGAGCATCACCGTGCGGACATCGTGCTCGGCCAGCCCTTCGGCCACCTCTATCCCCGACGGCGAATCGTCGCCCAGCTCGAGGTCGAGCAACACACAGTCGGGGTGATGGCTGGTGATGTCGGCCACAAGATCGTGCGAGGGCTCCAGCACCGTGACGCCATACCCCTCGGCCCGCAGGGCCGCGGCCATGACCTCGGCCAACAGGGCGTGATCGTCGACCACCACCACTGACTGCGCCTTCATCTCTTGTCTCCTGATGGTTCTCGGCTCGGTGCGTCGAAGCGAGGGAGGGTGACGCTGAAGATGGCACCACCGCCGTCTCGGTCATCGGCCCGGATCGTTCCGCCGTGGGCCTCGATCAGGTCACGGGCGACACTGAGACCCAAACCGGATTCGG
>JBPCTQ010000323.1:0-6353 GCA_051011595.1 Acidimicrobiales bacterium | reverse complement strand
CTCCTACGTCGGCCCCTCGGGGTTTGGCGAAATTGCGTGAGTTGGCGGTCCCCCTGACCGGTTTCTCACGCCAGATCGGGTGGATCTCCCGGGTGCTGATCGGCTGGCCGAAATCCGCTCGCCCATGGCGCCCGCGCGGGGGTGTGGGGGACTAGGCTCAGCTCTTTCCACCAACGGGCAAAGGGGCTGGAAAATATGGCCGAAATCGAGATCGGGCTGGGCAAATCCGGGCGTCAGGCCTATGGCTTCGACGACATCGCCATCGTGCCCAGTCGGCGCACACGCGACCCCGAAGACGTCGACATCTCCTGGGAGATCGACGCCTACCGGTTCGAATTGCCGCTGATGGCATCAGCCATGGACGGCGTGGTCAGCCCGGCCACCGCCATCGCCATCGGTCAGCTCGGTGGTGTGGGTGTGCTCAACCTCGAAGGGTTGTGGACCCGCTACGAAGACGCCGATGCCGTCCTCGAGGAGATCGCCGGTCAGCCGGTCGAGAAGGCCACCGCCCGTATGCAGGACCTCTACATGGCGCCCGTGCAACAAGACCTGGTCACCCAGCGCATCCGGGAGATCCGCGAAGCCGGTGTCACCTCGTGTGCGTCGGTCACCCCGCAACGAGCGTCGGCGTTCCTTCCCGCCATCTTGGCCGGTGAGCTCGACATGCTGATCATCCAGGGCACGGTGGTGTCGGCCGAGCACGTGTCCAACACCGCCGAGCCCCTCAACCTCAAGACCTTCGTACGCGAGCTCGAGATGCCAGTCATCGTTGGTGGTTGCGCCAGCTACCAGGCTGCCCTGCACCTCATGCGCACCGGTGCGGCCGGGGTGCTGGTCGGGGTCGGCCCCGGCCACGCCTGCACCACACGCGGGGTGCTCGGACTCGGTGTGCCCCAGGCCACGGCCATTGCCGATGCCCGGGCCGCCCGCATGCGCCACCTCGACGAAACCGGCGTGTACTGCCACGTGATCGCCGACGGCGGCATGGGCACCGGTGGCGACATTGCCAAGGCCATCGTGTGTGGTGCCGACTCGGTCATGATCGGTTCGCCGCTGGCCGCTGCCCACGAGGCCCCCGGCCGCGGCTACCACTGGGGTATGGCCACGTTCCACCCCACGTTGCCTCGCGGCGCCCGCGTCCAAACCACCGCTCGAGGCACACTCGAAGAGATCCTGCTGGGCCCGGCCAACGAGAACGACGGCCGCCTCAACCTCTTCGGTGCCCTCCGCACCTCGATGGCCACCTGCGGCTACACCGACGTGAAGGACTTCCAGAAGGCCGAGGTCATGGTGGCGCCGGCGTTGCAGACCGAAGGCAAGTCCCTGCAGATGTCGCAGCGTGTGGGTATGGGTCACTGACCCGCCTCGACGAAACCGTGATCCCTCCCGCCGTCACCGACGAACAGGTGGTGTTGGTCGTCGACTTCGGCGCCCAGTACGCCCAGTTGATCGCCCGCCGTGTCCGTGAGCTGCGGGTGTACAGCGAGATCGTGCCCCACACCATCACCGCCGACGAGATCGCGGCCCGCGAACCGACGGCGCTCATCTTGTCGGGCGGCCCGGCCAGCGTGCACGTCGAAGGTGCCCCCCGGCTCGATCCGGCCATCTACGACCTCGACATTCCCGTCCTCGGTATCTGTTACGGCGCCCAGCTGCTGGCCCAACAACTGGGTGGTGAGGTCGGACGCAACGAACGGGGCGAGTACGGCCGCACCGAGCTCACCCGTGTGGCCACCTCGTCCCTGCTTCACGGCGGGGTGCCCCAGACCCAGACCGTCTGGATGAGCCACTTCGATGCCATCACCGTGCCCCCCGACGGCGCCACGGCCACGGCGAGTACCCCGAACGCACCGGTGGCCGCGTTCGAGGATCTCACCCGGCGACGCTACGGCGTGCAATACCACCCCGAGGTGGTGCACACCGAACACGGCATGGCGGTGCTCGAACAGTTCCTGTGGCACGAGGCCGAGTGTTCGCCCACCTGGACCATGACGAACATCATCGACCACCAGGTCGAGATCATCCGCAAGCAGGTCGGCGGCGGTCGAGCCATCTGCGGTCTGTCCGGCGGCGTCGACTCGGCGGTCGCTGCGGCCTTGGTCCATCGGGCCATCGGTCCTCAGCTCACCTGCGTGTTCGTCGACACCGGCCTCATGCGCAAGAACGAAGGCGCGCAGGTGGTCGAGACCTTCCAGCGCACTCAGGGCATCGAGCTCATCCATGTCCGGGCCGCCGATCAGTTCTTCGAACGGCTGGCCGGCGTCGTCGAACCCGAGACAAAACGCAAGGCCATCGGCGAGCTGTTCATTCGGCTGTTCGAGAGTGCTTCGGGAGGTATCGAAGACGCCCACTTCCTGGTGCAGGGCACCTTGTACCCCGATGTCATCGAGTCGGGCACCAAGGACGCAGCCAAGATCAAGAGCCACCACAATGTCGGCGGCTTGCCCGACGACATGGACTTCGAGCTCATCGAGCCGCTGCGCACGCTGTTCAAGGACGAGGTCCGGCGGGTGGGCAGCGAACTGGGGCTACCCGACGAGATCGTGTGGCGCCAGCCCTTCCCTGGCCCCGGCCTGGGTGTGCGCATCATCGGTGAGGTCACCCCCGAGAAGGTGGCCATCCTCCAGGACGCCGACGCCATCGTGCGCGAAGAGATCCGCAACGCCGGACTCGAACGGGAGATCTGGCAGGCGTTCGCCGTCCTGGCCGACATTCGCAGCGTGGGGGTGATGGGCGACGAACGCACCTACGCCCACCCCGTCATCATCCGGGCGGTCACCAGCGACGATGCCATGACCGCCGACTGGGCCCGTCTCGATCACGATCTGCTCGAGACCATGGCCAACCGCATCATCAACGAGGTCGACGGCATCAACCGGGTGGCTTACGACATCACCTCCAAGCCGCCCGGCACCATCGAATGGGAATGACCGGCGCTCGCCGGTTCGGCCGGCGGTGACAGAACTGGAGATGCTCACCGCGGGGGTGGCGTCGTTCGGCGAGCTGGTGGTGAGCATCGGTAACGACGAGTGGGATCAGCCAAGCGGTGCCGCCGACTGGAACCTGCAATCGGTGGTCGCCCACGTCGTGGTCACCGACAGCCAGGCCGCCGGGCTCATCGAGGGTGAGGAGGTGTCGTGGGTCATCGACGTCGACATCTCGGTGCTGGGTACCAATCCGGTGGCCACCTGGCGGGGGACAGCCCTGCGAATGATCACCGCCTTCTCGGCACCCGGGATCCTCGAGCAGCACTTCGAGCATCCGCTGGGCCGACTCAGTGGTCGCCGACTGCTGGGCAATCGGCTGAGCGAGAACGTCGCCCACGGGTGGGATCTGGCCCAGGGTCTGGGCCTGCCCTACACCATCCCGGACGAGATGGGTGAGTGGTTGCTCGACTTCTGGCAGCCACACCTCGATGCCCTCGACCCTGGCTTCTTCGATACCCCGCTGGCGGTCGACGAGACCGCACCCGCCGGAGCGAGGTTTCTCGCGTTGGTCGGCCGAGGCTGACGCCACGGTTCAGGAGGCGTCGATCTCCTCGCAGTCGATGAAGATGTCCGACACGATGAAGCCGCGGCAGTAGTCGCTGGCCCCACCGCCACCGTCGGCGATCCCCACCTCGGGGTAGAGGACGTCGTTTCCGGGGCCACCTTCGAGCAGATCGACACCCGAGTTTCCGAGCAGGATGTCGTTGCCTCCCTCTCCCTGGAGGGTGTCGTTGTGGGTCCAACCCATCACCAGATCCTGGCCCAGCCCGCCCCGCAAGGTGTCCTGACCGTTGTCACCGATCAGTACGTCGAATCCCTTGCCGGCCACCGCCGTGTTGGTGCCCGGGCCCACACACACGATGTCGCTGCCACTGCCGGCCCGGACGTGGTCGTTGCCGCCTCTGGCGTCGATCAGATCTCGGCCCGCAGTGCCCTTGAGCTGGTCGCCGCCGTCGGTGCCCACCACCACGCTGCGGAACCGGTTCTTGCCGGTTCCACCGAAGCCGGTGCCATCGCAGATCCGGAACAGTGTCGCCGGACCGCCGTTGGCCACCGTTTGTTTGAGCGTGTCCGAATTCGGGTCGTAGCGGAAGTTGATTGGCACATCGGTACGGATGATGCGGTCGTTGTTGACGCAGTGCGACTGCTGGAAAACGCTGCTGTCGATGACCTCGACGCCACTGGGTTTGGTGACGAAGTTGCCCAGGCCGACGGTGACGATGGGCCGCCGTTCCTCGTCGGTCCAACACAAGCCGGCGTGGTAGTCGACCCAGACGGCGGGCACGAACGACGCGCCGTCGGGTCCGGTGACCGTGTCGCCCACCACCACCAGGTACGCACTTCGATCGGGATCGTTCAGCTCGGTCCCGTAGAACACCCCGCCAGCCGCGGTGCGATCGTCGGCCCGTACGTCGCCCACGGCAGGTGACAGTCCCGCCGCAGCAGTGGCGACGATCGCGACAGCCAGGATCAATCCACGTCCCACGCGCATGAGAGGCCCCCCTTCATCGCGTCGGTGACGACGATAACCCATCTGCGAACCGCCGGCGCGGAGCCGAACCCCGGGTGCAACGAATTTCTGGGGCCCGACCGCGACCGGCGCCGCCCGGGCCCCTACGGTGTGCGGTTCTGGCCCTGCGAGGAGGGTTTGTGGCCACAGACACCGCTGATGTCGACGCGCTGTACTCCCGCGACGGCGACCGATTCCTGCCCAGTCGACTGGCCCAGGGGCCTTGGGACCCCACCACCCAGCACGGTGGCGCCGTGTGTGCGTTGTTGGCGGCCGCCAGTGAGTCGGTCGAGCCCCCCACCCCGATGCGCCCGGCCCGTTTCACGGTGGATCTGGTGCGGCCGGTGCCGCTGGCCTGCACCAGCGTCGAGGTCGAGGTCGTCCGCGAAGGAGCCAACATCCAGCTGCTCGACATCGAGTTGTCGTGGGGCGTGAAGCTGGTGGCCCGAGCCAGCGTGTTGCGGGTGGCCGACGACAAGAACAACGACGCCGACGACGAGCTCAACGCCTTGGCGGCCGGTCCGGTGCCGCCCGGCTTCGATCATCCCGAGCAGACCCCGCTGGTGGAAGGGGTCGACGGCGAGTGGCAGCCTCCCGGCTTCATCGACGCCGTCGAGTACCGCCGGGTCGAGGGTACCCACCGCAGTGGGGTGCCCGCCATGGCGTGGTCACGGTTGCAGGTGCCGGTGGTGGAGGGCGAGGACAACACCGCCTTTCGTCGCCTGGCCGCCATCGTCGACTTCACCAGTGGCACGGCCAACTACATGGACTTCACCACCCACATGATGCCCAATGCCGACGTGAGCGCGCAGCTGCTGCGCCGTATGCAGGGTGAGTGGCTCGGTATCAAGGGTGCCTGCATGGTCGAACGGGACGGGGTGGCCATGTCGGAGGCAACCCTGTGGGACGAAGCCGGTCGGGTGGGGATTGCCAGCGCCACCCTGGTGGTGAACCGACGCGAGCAGCCGATCACCTGACCGGACCCTCGGCGAAACCCCCGGGAGGGGGCCGACCGCAGCCGACCCCCTCCCAGGTGTCATCGTGTAGTGATCGGCGGTTCAGCCGAAGATGGGATTGTCGGGGGCCGGCTCGGCGCCAGCACGCGCACCGGGAGCCGCTCCCGGCGTACCGCTCAGAGAGTTGGTGCCGTCGGGGCCGAACGGGAACACCGTGGCGCTGAGGCTCGACCCGAAGCCAAACATGGTGCTGTCGGCGATGCCGGACTCGCCGTACCGGAGCTCGTAGTTGTGCACTCCCTTGTCAGCTTCCACCACGACCTGGACCGACAGGTCCGAGCCCTGACTGTTGTCGGTGAAACGAACGAAGGCCCACGTGCTGGTCAGGTTGGTGTTGGTATCGGTGTCCCAGATCTCGAGGACCGCGTTGGACACCCCACCCTGGTTGTAGGTGGCGAAGGTCGAGTTGGTGAAGATCGACGAGGTTCCCTCCAGCAGGATCATCTGGGTGACGTCGCTACCCGCACCACCCACGGTGATCGACACGTCGGCCAGCGCATCGTTGTCGACCAGATTGCTCACTTGGTTGGGCCCGTCGAAGGCCACGCGGCCGCCACAACGGTTGAGCCAACCCGAGAACTGCTGGCGGCTCACCGCGCTGGTGGGTTTGAAGTCGCCACTGGGGAAGCCGGTGGCGCAGCCGGCGTGGGCGATGTTGTCGATCTCGGTCTCGAAGGGTGTGCCCGACGTGTCGTTGAAGGTGTGCGATGCCAGGACCGCACCCCCGAACCCAACGACGGCGGCGATGATCACGGTCATCGACGCGAAAACTCCAATGGTCTTCCTACTCATATCCCGCTCCTTGATTAGGGAAGTTGCTGAGCTTCCGACCCTAATCAC
>JBPCTQ010000322.1:0-20322 GCA_051011595.1 Acidimicrobiales bacterium | reverse complement strand
GGCGGGTCGATGTGGAGGCCGTCACCGAAGCTCCGGTGGTGGTCGACACCACGTGGGATCCGGCGGTGGCCCGCGCCGTCGATGCCGGGTTGTTGAGCTCCCGGCTGCCCCGCAGCCTGTCTCGATCGCTGCGTGCGGTGCTGTCGTGACCGTGTCGGCCGACCTCGTCGAGCAGGCCCATCGGCGGTTGTTGGCGCTCGACAGCTCACATTCCGCCGGTCCGATCTCGCTCGAGCGCCTGCAGGCGGTGGTGCGCGAACAAGCCCCGCTGCTGGGCGACGAGCAGATCCAGGCGGTGATGGCCGCCGTGGTCTCACGGGTCGAGGGCCTGGGCCGGCTCGACGGGCTGTTGGCCGACCCGGACGTGAGTGATGTGCTCATCAACGGGCCCGGTCCGGTGTGGATCGAGCGGCGAGGCGAGTTGGCCTGCACCGACATCGATCTCGGTGCCGACGAGATCGCGCTGCTGATCGAGCGGATCGTGGCGCCCCTCGGACGTCGGGCCGACCGGAGTGCTCCCATCGCCGAGGCCCGTCTGCCCGACGGGTCACGGGTCCACATCGTGCTCAGCCCTGTTGCCGTCGACGGTCCGTGTGTGGCCATCCGCCGGTTCGCGGCCGAACCCTTCGGTCTGGCCGACTTCGCCGGGCCCGACGTGGTGGCGTGCCTGCACCACCTGGTCGAGCGGGGCGACAACATCGTGGTCAGTGGGGGCACCGGATCGGGGAAGACCTCGCTGCTCAATGCTTTGGCCTCGGGCATCGTCGGCGACGAACGCATCCTCACCGTCGAGGATGCCGCCGAGCTGCGTCTGCCCGGCCGGCATGTGGTGCGCTTCGAATGTCAGCCACCCAACAGCGAGGGTCGTGGGGCGCTCGATCTGCGGGCCCTGGTTCGCAGTGTGCTGCGGCTGCGCCCCGATCGGCTCATCGTCGGCGAGGTTCGCGGGCCCGAGGCGTTCGATCTGCTCCAGGCCCTCAACACCGGTCATGCCGGATCGATGGCCACGTGTCATGCCAACGGGCCGGCCGCGGCCCTGCGGCGTCTCGAGATGCTGGTGCTGTCCGGTGCGCCGACCGTGCCGCTGGTGGCAATCCGAGAGCTGCTGGTCGCCGCGGTCGACATGGTGATCCAGGTGGCCCGAGCCGATCGCCGTCGGCGCCAGGTGGTCGAGGTGCACGAAGTTGGTCGGCTGGGCGCCGACGGAACGCTTACCACCCGCCCCTTGGTCGAAGCGGGCCGGGTGGTCTCGTCGCCGTCGCGGCCGGCGCGGCGCCGGAGCTCGCCATGATCGGTGTCGGGCTCACCATGGGTGCGCTTCTGGCCGGAGCCGGCGCACTGGCCCCCCGACGGGGCCGGATACCGGTGGGGGCCGATGATGCGTGGATCCGCGTCGAGCGGCGAGTGCACCAACGATTGGTTGCTGCCGATCTTCCGGTCGCCGTCGATCGGCCCCTGGTGTGGTGGTTCGGTGCGGTTCCGGTGGCGGCCGGCATCGGCGTCGTCGCCGGGTCCTGGCCGGTGGCGGCGGTTGTCTCGATTCTGGTCGGGGTGGTGCCGCCAATGGTTGTGCTGGCGCGCGGTGACCGGTCCGACGCCATGCTGACTCGCCAGCTCCCCGCTCTGGTCGACGCGGTGGCCCGCCAGTTCCGCGTCGGCCGATCGTTGCCCCAGGCGTTCGACGAGCTGCGCAACGAGGTGGGGCCGCCACTCGACGGCGATCTTCACGAAATCGTCGGGCGGGTGGCGCGAGGTCGTCCGATTCCCGGCGAGCTGGTGCGATGGACCCGGTCGCGCCGCAGTGTCGATCTGCAGGTGGTGGCCACCGCCCTGGCCATCGGTCATTCCGCGGGTGGTCAACGGGCCGGTGTGCTCGAGGCCGTGGGCCGCTCGCTGCGCGACCAGCAGTCGGTGGCGGCCGAGCTGGAGGCGCTCACCGCCCAGGCCCGGGCCTCGGCGCTGGTGGTGGCGCTGGCACCGCCCGGTTTCGCCGTCTTGTTGAGTGTCACGGGTGCCAGTGCATCGTGGTCCGAACCCACCCCGGTACTGGTCGCGGTGGTGGCCGCCGGTGTGATCCTCGATCTGGTGGGGTGGTGGTGGATGCGGCGCCTCACCAGGTTGGAATGGTGACGGCCGGGCTGGTGGTGGCCGCCGCCATGAGCATGTTCGCCGCGGTGGTGCCGCGTCCGAGGCGGAGCCCGATGGTTCCCGATCGTCCCCGGCCCGTTGCCGTGTTCGGTGCTCGGGTGCGGCGATTCGCCCGCCGCCCCGACGATCCCGAGGCCGACGTCCGCGTTGGCGCCGCACTTCTGTGGGGAGTGGGGGTGGGGGTCGTCCTGGGTCCGATCGGCACGATCGCGGGGGTGATGCGTTGGGCGATCCCCGGTGTGCCCGCCCGTCGACGTCACCGGCGTCACGACATCGACATGTGGCGCGAGCTGCCCGAGAGCGCCGATCTGTTGGCGCTGTGTCTCAGCGCCGGCCTGGCGGTGCCGGTTGCGATGGCCACGGTGGGCGAGGCGCTCCATGGTCCGGTGGCCGCGGCGCTGAACGAGATCGACGGTCGCCATCGTGGGGGACAGGCCTACGCGGCGGCAGTGAGTTCCGTGGCCGCGGGGGCCGATCCTGCGGTGCGCCCGCTGCTCACGGTGATGGCGGCTGCTCACGTCGATGGCGGACCGGCGCTGGCATCGTTGCAGAGCCTGGCCGGCGACCTCCGCGATCAGCGCCGGCGACGGGGCGAGGCCCGAGCCCGCCGGGTGCCGGTGGCCATGTTGTTCCCGTTGGTGTTCTGCATCCTCCCCGCCTTCGTACTGCTCGGTCTGGTGCCGCTGATCGTCGGTTCGGCCGGCGATCTCTCGTTGCCCTGATCGGGCTCATGCCCGCCCGTGCTCTCCACTCCCCCCATCGCACAATCGAAGGAGGAGCCTCATGCTCCATCTATACGTCGCTCTCGACTCGTTCATCCGAAACCGCCGCCACCAACCACCGGAGCGGGGTCAGGCCACGGTGGAATACGTGTTGCTCATGCTCGGTGCGGCGGCCGTCGCCCTGCTCGTGCTGGCGTGGGCCACCGGATCGGGCAAGGTGTCCGAGCTGCTCGACAAGATCCTCGACAGCATCTCCGGGCAGGTGTGAGCGGTCGGCGCGACGAGGGTCAGGCCACCGTCGAGCTGGCCCTCGTCTTGCCGGTGGTGGCCATGTTGGTGCTGGCCATCGTGCAGTTCACCGTCGTCGGCCACGCCGAGGTGGTCACCGTGCACGCGGCCCGTGAAGGAGCCCGGGCGGCCGCGGTGGGCGGGTCCGATGCCGACGTCAGGGCTGCGGTGTTGCGCCAGTCGGGCCTTCCCGGCGGCCGGGTGCAGGTGTCGATCACGCGGAGCGCCGATGCGGTGGCGGTGGAGGTCCGCTACGTGCAGGCCACCGACATCGCCCTCGTCGGCCCGTTGGTGGGCGATGTCGCCCACGTGGCGGCGGCCACCATGCGCCGCGAAGACATCGAGTGACACGCCTCGCCGATCTGGCGGTACAACGCGTCATAGGTGACGCGCTCCACCGCCAGTTGGCCGCCGCTTCCGTTCTGGCGGTCCAGCGCGTCATAGGTGACGCGTTCCACCGCCAGTTCGCCGAGATCAGGCCGGGGGAGTCTCGGGTTGCATGAGCGAGAAGTTGCCGCCCGCCGGGTCGTGCACCACCGCCATCGAGCCCACGCCGGGAATGGTCATGGGTTCGGCCATCACGTCGCCGCCGTTGGCCCGCACCGCGGCCACGCTGGCGTCAAGGTCGGTGATCGTGAAGTAGTTGGCCCAATGGTTGGGCACCATCTCGGGCACCTCGTCGGGCATGGCCATGATCCCGCCCAGCCCCTCGTCGTTGGTGCCGCCCTTGATGAGGTGATAGCCGGGCATGGCCGCGCCGCTGTCGTACTCCCATCCGAACACCGAGGCGTAGAACGGCAGGGCCCGGTCGAGATCGCGGGTGTTGAGCTCGCTCCAGCTGTAGGTGTTGGCGATGCTGCCGACCTCGATGCCGTGGTGATCACCGGCCTTCCACACCGAGAAGGCGGCGCCCCCGGGATCGGTGAAGATGGCCATTTCACCAGAGGTCATCACCGGCATGGGTTTCATCATCACGGTTCCGCCCCCCGCCGTGACCCGGTCGGCCACGGCGCCGGGGTCGTCGGTGGCGATGTAGGTGTTCCACACCGGCGGCATCTCGCCCATGCCGGGCGGCTGACCCCCGAGGCCGCACACCGACTTTCCGTCGAGCGTGAACATCACGTACACCCGGTTGCCGTCGTCGTCGTGCTGGTCCTCGGCGTCCCAGCCGAACACGGCCGTATAGAACGCCTTGGACGCGTCGACGTCGGGGCTCATCAGATCGACCCAACAGGGTGTGCCGGGGGCATGGGACGTGAACTCGGTCATGGTGCGCTCCTCATCGTCGACTGGAGCGAACCTACCCGCGATGTGAGCCGCCGCCCAGACCCGATCGGCGGCGTTGCAACCGGCCCCGCTGTTACGGTGCCGGGCGATGAACCTGTCGACTGCGGAGATCTACATCCAGGCGATCATTGCCGTGTTCATGATCGTGAACCCGGTCGACCCCGTGAAGATCGTCATCTTCAACGACGTGGTCAGCCGCCAGGAGCTCGATCGCCGGGCCGCGGCCCTGAAGGTCGCCTTCGTCACCTTCTGCATCCTGGCCGTGGTGGCGGTAATCGGTCGCGAGCTGCTCCAGCTGTTGGGCATCAACCTCGGGGCCTTCGGTGTGGTGGGCGGCGCCGTGGTGGCCCTGATGGGTTTCGAGATGCTCTACGGCGGGACGTCGAGCCGCACCCAGGGCACCGGTGAGGTGGCCGAGGAACCCGCCGAGCAAGAAGGCCTGATCATGCCGCTCGCCATTCCGCTGATGGCCGGCCCCGGTGCCATCACCACGGTGATCACCGTGTCCAGCTTCAAAGACGACGGCTCCACGATCGTGGCCGCTCTGGTGGCGGTGGCCGTCGTGTCGTCGTTGGTGTTCTTCGCCTTCGCATTCCTGGGTGACGCAATCTCCCGGCTCAGCGCGTCGACCACCGCCATGTTGGCCCGGATGGGAGGGCTGTTGTTGGCCACCATCGGCACCCAGTTGGCCCTGGGTGGGATCCGGACCTTCTACGAGTTCTGACCCGCGTCCGGCGGTCCGTACCCGAGCCGGTCGATCAGCGTCTTGGCCGCCGCACCGGCTGCCAGCGCACCGGAGGCGGTGACGATCCGGCCGTTGGTCGAGTAGTGGATGCGGTCGGCCACCGGGTTGGCGCCCAAGTCGGCCATCTGGCGGTGGGCCAACCAGTGTCCGGCGGCATCCTCACCGTCGAGGACGCCGGCGGCGGCCAGCAGCAAGGAACCGGTCGACACGCACAGCACTCCCATAGCCGAGCGACACGCCACTCGCAGCCAGTCGAGATGACGCTGGTCGTCGGCCTGGGCCCGCCACCCCACACCTCCAGGGATCAACACGATGTCGGGTGATGCGACGTCGGCCATCCGACTGGTGACGACGATCGTGCGGGACGGCTCGACCCCGACGAAGGTGCCGGGGTTGCGGGCGAGAAGCCGCACGCTGGCCCCGAGAGTGTCGGCCAGCACCGTGCCCGGCACCACGATGTCGGCCGTACTGACGCCGTCGTGCACCGGGACGCCGACGAGAATGGTTGCCTCACCAGCCGACCAGGACTCGAGGGCCGGACCCGATCCGGCTCCTGCGGGTGAGGTCGCCGCTCGCGAACGGAGCACCCTCATGGCTTCAGGCTAAACCACACCCTGTGACCTGTCCGGGGCACGCCGTGGGGCGATGGTCAGCCCGGACGCTCGGTCACTGCACGCGGGTGGGCATGGCGGCCAGCACCACATCGAGCAGGCGCAGCGCTCCGGCCTTGTCGAGTGGTTCGTTGCCGTTGCCGCACTTAGGCGATTGCACACACGAGGGGCAGCCGGTACCGCAACCACAGTCGGCGATGGCCGAACGAGTGGCGGTGAGGTGACGATCGGCGGCCCGATAGCCGAGGGCTGCGATGCCGGTGCCCCCGGGGTAGGCGTCGTGCACGAAGATGGTGGGTCCCGCGGTATCGGGATGGTGGGCGATGGAGACACCACCCACATCCCAGCGATCGCAGATGGTGAACAAGGGCAACATGGCAATGGCGGCGTGTTCGATGGCGTGAAGGGTGCCGGCCACGGCGGGGGTGGGGATGTCGGCCTCGGTGAGGGCGTCGGTGTCGATCACGTACCAGAAGGCTGTGGTGCGCAGTCGTGACGCGGGCAGCTCGAGGTTGTGGTTGGCCAGGATCCGGCGCGATCGGACCTCTCGTTGCTGGTACCCGGTGACCTGGCTGGCCACTTCGACCGAACCGAGGAACAACCGGCACCGGTCCATGTCCTGGCTCTGGCCCACGTCGGTGACGGCGATGTCGATGCTGCGCCGGGCTTGGGTGTATGTGTCGCCGTCGGCCGGTTCGACGATGGCTCGCTGGTCGTCGATGTCGAGCTCGGTGACCTGGTAGTGGCGCCCCTGGTGGAGATATACCGCCCCGGGGTGGACCATCTCGAAGGCACGGGATGGGTCGACCGTGCCCACCCGAGTGCCGTCGGCCCTGGTGATGGTGAACTCGCCGGCCACACCGGTGCGGAGCCCGATGCCCCGACTGGGGAACCCGCGCGCCGACCACACCGCCCGGGGCCCATCGCCGCGCCACCGCCCCCGCCGGAGCCGGAGCTTGTCGTCGACGACCAGGTCACGCACCCCGTCATGGAGCACCTCGGCGCCCCACCAGCGGTCGTCGGCGTGGCACAGCGGGTACTCGAAGGCGGCACAGGCCAGATGCGGACCGGCCACCTGCGGATTGGTGACGTTCACCACCGCCTGCTCGGGGGGTCGGGAGAACAGCTGGTCGGGGTGGGCCATGAGCCACTGGTCGAGCTGGTCGTCGCCGGCCACCATCACGGCGACGGACTGGTCGCCGCCGCGCCCCACCCGTCCCAACTGTTGCCAGAACGAGGCGATGGTGCCCGGAAACCCGTTGAGGACGCAGGCGTCGAGCCCGCCGATGTCGACCCCCAGCTCGAGGGCCGAGGTGGCCACGATGCCCCGCAACTCGCCGGTGAACAGCTGCTGCTCGATTTCGCGGCGTTCTTCGGCCAGGTAGCCGGCGCGGTAGGGACGGACGCGCCGAGCCAGGTCGGGTGGGAGTTTCCGGGCGATGTCGGCGGCCACCAGTTCGGTGCCCTTGCGACTGCGACAGAACACGATGGTGCGATGGCCGCCGGCGATCATACGAGCGGCGGCCGATGCGGTTTCGGCGTTGGACGACGTGCGGGCGCCGGTGTCGGGGTCGACCACTGGTGGGTTGAGCAGGGCCACGGAGCGGGCGCCCTGGGGTGAGCCGTCGTCGTCGACCGCGACCACCGGCTTGCCGCAGAGATTCGAGGCCAGCACTTCGGGAGCGCCGATGGTGGCCGACGTGAAGATGAAGGTGGGGTCGGCGCCGTACTCGTTGGCCACCCGCAGCAGGCGGCGCAGCACGTGTGAGACATGGGTGCCGAAGACACCTCGCAGCACGTGGAGCTCGTCGACCACCACATAACGCAGTCGCATCAAGAAATCGGCCCAGCGGCCGTGGTGGGGCAACAAGCCGGCGTGCACCATCTCGGGGTTGGTGAGCACCACGTTGGCGTTGGCCCGCACCCAGGAACGACGGTCGCGGTCGTCGTCGCCGTCGTAGGTGGCCGCGACGAGCTCGGGGAAGTCGGGGGCCGACAGCGCCCGGAGCTGGTCGTGGGCCAGGGCCTTGGTGGGGAACAGGGCCAGCGCGGTGGCCGGTTTGATGGGATCGATGACCGCCTCGGCGATGGGCAGCTGGTAACAGCGGGACTTGCCCGATGCCGTTCCGGTGACGATCACCACCGACTGGCCGGAGCGGATGAGGTCGATGGCCTGGGCCTGGTGGGTCCAGAGCTGTTCGGCGCCACCCCGTTCGGCCACGGCCGGCGGCAGGGGCCGACCCAGGGCCTGGTGGCGGGCCGGGCGGGCAGCCAGATGCTCGATGTGGATCAGCCGGCCGTCGTCACCGAGGTCGGTGAGGACGGCGTCGAGGGGCGGGTCGGACAGCAAGGCCATGTCTGAGGGCAATGCTACGACCACGCACCGACACGGTGAGACCGGCCTGTCGAATCGTGATGTCCCGATCCCCGACGCGGTCGGCGGATACCGTGGTTTCTGTGTGCGCGCCAGTGGAGCGACGATGAATCTGGGCGTCGATGTGCAGCGACGGGGCGAGTGGGTCGTCATCACCCCCCTGGGTGACGTCGACATGGGTTCGGCACCGGGGTTGCGGCAAGAAGTGATCCGAACCGTGGCCGCCGGCGACACGCGGATCGTGTTCGACCTGGGGTCGGTCGACTTCATCGACTCGGTCGGACTCGGGGTGGTGATCGGTGCGCTGCGGCGCACCCGAGCCAACGGAGGCGACGTGGTGCTGGCCCGAGTGCCGGATTCGGTCGCCGAGGTGCTCGCCCTCGTCGAGCTCGATCGCATCCTCACCATCCACGCCGACATCGACGACGCGGTGGCGTCATGACCGACACACCTGGACGCGATGTCATGCTCGAGATACCGGCCCGAGCCGAGTACCTCGAGCTGGTCCGGGTGCTGGTGGCTGCTGCGGCCCACATCGACCCCGGGTTCGGCGATGACCGTATCGAGGACCTGCGCCTGGCCGTTTCCGAGGCCACCACCAACGCCATCCGGGCCCACGCCTCGTTGGGGTCCGACAACCGGATCAGGGTGCGGTGCAACGTCGACGACGACCGGATCGAAGTGCAGGTGCAGGACCGCGGTCCCGGTTTCGATCTCAGTCAGATCCCCGATCTGCCGGCTGCCGATGATCCGTCGCGTCTGTTGTGGGAATCAGGTCTGGGTCTGCCGCTGATGCGCCAACTCACCGACGAGTCCGAATGGGAATCCGACGACGAAGGCACCGTGGTGCGGCTGGTCGTCTACACCCGGTCGTTCCTGCGCGACTGACTGGCCACGACGCGGGCGGCCCGAGCATCAGTTGCCCGGCCGTGGCCGATGCGACGACGAAGGCACGGAAGTGCGGCTGGTCGTCTACACCCGGTGCTTCATGCGCGACAGACTGGCCCCGAGGCGGGCGGCCCGAGCATCAGTTGCCCGGCCGTGACCGATACCGTGATGCGCTGACTCGACTTCTGTCCTGACATGGCTGACGACCGCACCCAACAACCCTCCTCGCTCACCTTCTTCGGTTCCGATCTGACCGTGGCGCGTCGGGTGGCGCGGCCCATGAGCCGTTTCCTCCACGTCGAAGCGGCCAGCGGGGTGCTGCTCATCGCCGCCACCGTTTTGGCGCTCGTCTGGGCCAACTCACCCCTGAAGGACAGCTACCACGACCTCTGGGAGACGCGGGTGGTGGTGCAGGTGGGTTCGGTGGTCGACATCGAATCCCACGCCGAGGTCCATGAGGAAGACGAGGCCCATGGGGCAGGCGAGGCGGGGTCGGCCACCGCGGCCGAGGGTGGGTCCGAACCGGCCGTCGTTGATACCCACGAGGAGGCCGGCGCCGAAGACGAACACGGATCGGACTTGCCCGGCATCAGCTTGGAGGAGTTCGTCAACGACGCACTGATGGCCATCTTCTTCTTCGTGGTGGGTATGGAGATCAAGATGGAGCTGGTCAACGGCCAGCTCCGCGACCGAAGAGCCGCCATCCTGCCGGCCATGGCTGCCCTGGGGGGCATGGTGGTACCAGCCGCGCTGTTCGTGGCCGTCAACTGGGGTGGTGATGTCGAGGGTTGGGGAATCCCGATGGCCACCGACATCGCCTTCGCCATAGGTGTGCTGTCGCTACTCGGCTCGCGGGTGCCGGTGTTCTTGAAGGTCTTCTTGTTGACCCTCGCCATCGTCGACGACATCGGGGCCATCTTGGTGATCGCCCTCTTCTACACCGAAGAAGTCTCGTTCGGCTGGCTGGCGCTCGCCGTGGCCCTGCTCGTCGGCATGTTCGTGATGCAGAAGTTTCGGGTCTGGTACGTGCCCATCTACGCCGCCGTTGGGTTCTTCGTCTGGTACGCGGTGTTCGAATCCGGTGTCCACGCCACCATCGCCGGTGTGGCCATGGGCCTGCTCACCCCGGCCCGCCCCTTGCAGAAGCGGCCGGCCGAAATCGGGGTCGTCGAGGCCATCCTCACCGACGACAACACCGAGGTGTCGGCCATGCGCCGGGCCCAGTTCGAGATCCGCGAGACGGTGTCGGTGGCCGAGCGCCTCATCGAGATGCTGCACCCCTGGACCAGCTTCTTCATCATCCCGGTGTTCGCGCTGGCCAATGCCGGTATCGAGTTGTCCAACGAATCGTTGTCCGACGCGGCCACCTCACCCGTCACCCTGGGTGTCGTGCTCGGTCTCGTGGTGGGCAAACTCGTCGGCATCACCGCCTTCAGTGCCCTCACCCTCCGGTTGGGGCTGTCCGAACTGCCCCGAGGTCTTCATCTCAAACACCTGGCCGGCGTGGGCGCCATCGCCGGAATCGGCTTCACCGTCTCGATATTCATCACCGGCCTGGCCTACGACGATCCCTTCATCCAGGACGAAGCCAAGATCGGCATCCTGGTGGGGTCGATCCTGGCCGCCATCGTCGGTTCGGTGATCTTGTGGCGCACCCTCCATCCGGTGCCCGACCTCGACGAAGCGCTCGAGGTCTCGGCCGACTTCTGACTGTGACGTCGGCCGCACCGCCGACGCCGGGCCGCCGTTTCTGCGCCGTTGTCGCTATGGTCGCGTGCAATTCGAGCGGCGGGGACCAATCACCCGTCAGCGATTTCTCCTCCGATCAGCCTCCGGTGGGCATTCACCGCAACCCATGACCGCACTCGTCATCGTCGAATCTCCAGCCAAAGCCAAAACCATCGCCGGCTACCTCGGCGACGACTACGTCGTCGAGTCGTCCATCGGCCACGTACGCGACCTGCCCCAGGGCGCAGCCGACGTGCCGGCTGCCTACAAGGGCGAATCCTGGGCCCGGCTCGGAATCGACGTCGACAACGGGTTCAAGCCGCTGTACGTGGTGAACCGTGACAAGAAGGACCAGATCAAGAAACTGAAGTCCTTGTTGGCCGACTCCGACGAGCTCTATCTGGCCACGGATGAGGATCGTGAGGGCGAAGCCATCGCCTGGCACCTGTTGGAGGTGCTCAACCCGCAGGTGCCGGTCAAACGGATGGTGTTCCACGAGATCACCCCCGATGCCATCGAGGCCGCCGTCTCCAATCCCCGCGAGCTCGACCGCCGACTGGTCGATGCCCAGGAAGCCCGCCGCATGCTCGATCGGCTCTACGGCTACGAGTTGTCGCCGGTGTTGTGGAAGAAGGTCATGCCCCGACTGTCGGCCGGTCGGGTCCAGAGTGTGGCCACCCGCATCGTGGTCGAACGAGAGCGCGAACGGATGGCGTTCGTCGCCGCCGGCTACTGGGACCTCCAGGCCATGTTCTCGGCTCGGGGCCAGATCCCCGAGGGCGAACCCAAGGACTTCCGGGCCACCCTCGCCGAACTCGACGGCCAACGGGTGGCCACCGGACGCGATTTCGACCAACAGGGGCAACTGGCCAAGACCGAAGCAGTGGTGATCGACCAGGCCCGGGCCGGCGCCCTGGCCGAGGCCCTCACCGGTGCCGAGTTCAGCGTCCGGTCGGTCGAACCCAAACCGTACCGCCGCCGCCCGGCCGCCCCCTTCATGACGTCCACCTTCCAGCAGGAAGCCGGTCGCAAGCTCCGACTCTCGTCGGCCATGGCCATGAGGGCGGCCCAGGGACTGTACGAGAAGGGTTTCATCACCTACATGCGAACCGACAGCACCACGCTGTCGGGGTCGGCCATCGATGCCGCCCGCTCGTTTGTCACCGAGCGCTACGGCAACGACTACCTGCCCGACGCACCCCGGCTGTACACCAAGAAGGTCAAGAACGCCCAGGAGGCCCACGAGGCCATCCGGCCGGCCGGCGACACCTTCAAGTCGCCCGATGAGGTGGCCCGCGAGGTGCCGAAGTCCGAGGCCGAGGTCTACGACCTCATCTTCAAGCGCACGGTGGCCTCGCAGATGACCGACGCTCTGGGTGAAACGGTGGCTGCTCGATTGGGCACCATCGCCGCGTCGGGTGAAGACGTCGAGTTCGCGGCCAGCGGCACCGTCATCACCCATCAGGGTTTCCGCCGGGTGTACGTCGAAGAAGTCGACGACGAGACCGAGAGTGATTCGGCCGACGATCGGCGGCTCCCCCCACTGGCGGTGGGCGACGGCGTCGATGCCTCCGACCTCACCGCCGAAGGTCACGAGACCCAGCCGCCGGCCCGCTACACCGAGGCGTCACTGGTGAAGCGACTCGAAGAACTGGGTGTGGGCCGGCCGTCCACCTACGCCAGCATCATGGGCACCATCCAGAACCGCGGTTACGTCTGGAAGAAGAGCTCAGCCCTCGTCCCCAGCTTCACCGCCTTCTCGGTGGTGGGGTTGTTGGAGGGACACTTCCCCAACCTGGTCGACTACACGTTCACCGCTCGTATGGAGGACGATCTCGACAAGATCGCCGGTGGGGTGGCCGAGGCCATCCCGTGGTTGGAGGCCTTCTATTTCGGCGGTGACGACGATCCCGGCCTCAAGGAAAAGGTCGACGTGCGCCTCGGTGAGATCGACGCGGCGGCCGTCAACTCCATCCCGCTGGGTGTCACCGAAGACGGCGAAGCCGTCGTGGCCCGGGTAGGCCGCTACGGGCCCTACGTGCAGCGGGGCGACGACAAGGCCAGCGTGCCCGACGACATTCCCCCCGACGAGCTCACCCTCGAACGGGCCATCGAATACGTCGAGGCGCCCAGCGGCGACAAGGAGCTCGGCGCCCATCCCGACACCGGCCTACCGGTGTCGGCCAAGGCCGGTCGATTCGGCCCGTACGTGCAGATGGGTGAACACAACGACGAGACCGGCGAGAAACCCAAGACGGCGTCGTTGTTCTCCTCCATGGACCTCGAGACCATCGATCTCGAGACGGCAGTGAAGCTGCTCGAGTTGCCGCGGACGGTGGGGGCCGACCCCAGCGACGGGCAACCGATCACCGTCGCCAACGGACGGTACGGCCCCTACCTACAGAAGCTGGTCGTGGGTGAGGACGGCAAGGAGAAGAAGGACAGCCGGAGCCTCGAGAGCGAAGACCAGCTCTTCACCATCACCCTCGAGGAGTGTCTGGTCGAGCTGGCCAAACCCAAGACCCGACGCGGTCAGACAGTGAAGCCGCCACTGCGCGAGATGGGCGAAGACCCCGAGTCGGGGAAGGCCATGGTGGTCAAGGACGGCCGCTGGGGGCCCTACGTCACCGACGGCGAGACCAACGCGTCGTTGCGCAAGGGTGATGTGGTCGAAGAGCTGACCGATGAGCGGGCGGCCGAGCTGTTGGCCGAACGACGGGCCAAAGGGCCTGCGAAGAAGAAAGCCAAGAAGAAGGCGAAGAAGAAGGCGAAGAAGAAGGCCACCAAGAAGACGGCCAAGGCCAAGAAGACAGCCGCCGCCAAGAAAGCCACCACCAAGAAGGCTGCTGCCCCCCAGGAGTCGTCGGTGGCGACGGCCGAACCGGAGTCGACCACCGAACCCGACGCCTTCTGACCGGCGGATCCCCTCCGCCGGCTGGCCGGCGTGCAGTGGTTCGGAAAGGCGTCACCCGAGGTGACACAACTACGCTCACCCGCCGTGGCCCAGATCGTGATCGGCTCGGGCGAATCCCGAACAGGTGACCCGTCAGCAACGCAACGACCGGCCACTAGGGTGTGGGCGTGGCTGGGCTGAGCGAGGAGGCCGTCGCGGCTCCGTCCGGCCAGGACGAGCCGGACCGTCCCCCATCGTCGATGGGATGGCAGACGCGCCTGTTCGGGTCGCCCGAGTTCTTCCGTTTGTGGCTGGCCCAGGTCATCTCGGCCACCGGCGACTGGTTGGGCCTGTTGGCCATCACCGCGTTGGCCACCCAGGTGGGTGGCGGCAGCGCCGGGGCGTCGGTGTCACTGGTGCTCGCCGCTCGCCTCATCCCCGGGTTCTTCCTGGCCACCTTCGCCGGTGTCCTGGTGGATCGACTCAACCGCAAACACGTGATGATCTTCTGCGATCTCGGGCGGGCCGGGGTGATGATCTCGCTGCCGTTCGTGGAGAGTGTGGCCGGGTTGGTGTTGGCCTCGTTGTTGCTCGAGGTGTTCACCATGCTGTGGCAGCCGGCCAAGGAGGCGTCGGTACCCAACATCGTGCCCAAGGAGTACCTCACCACGGCCAACTCGTTGTCGCTGGCTGCGGCCTACGGCACGCTCCCCATCGGGGCCGGCCTCTTCGCCCTGCTGGCCAAGCTGTCGGGCTGGTTCGGAGAAGGCGGCACGGTCGATTCGCTCCGACTCAACCAGGAAGGTCTGGCCTTCTACGTCGACGCCCTCACCTTCCTGGTGACCGCCGCGCTGGTGATGACCATCTCGTTCCCCCGTCACCGTCGCGAAGGCCCGGCCACCCCCGGACGCATCTTCGATTTCACCGGCGCCTTCCGCGACGTGAAGGAGGGGTGGGAGTTCATCTTCATCAACCCGGTGGTTCGGGCCGTCAACATCGGCCTGGCCACCGGCCTGATCGGCGGCGGGATGCTGGTGCCCCTCGGTCCGGTCTTCGCCGACGAAGTCCTGGGGGCCGGCGACGCCGGGTTCGGTGTGTTCGTCACCTGTCTCGGTATCGGGGTGGCCATCGGCGTGCTGGCTCTGTCGTTCCTGCAGCGCAAGATGCCCAAGGAGCAGGTGTTCGTCGGTTCGGTCTTCCTCGCCGGTGGGGCGCTGCTGATCGCGGCATCGATGAGCGACCTCACCTGGGCGGCGTTCTGGGTGACCGTCATCGGGATGGCCGCCGGTGCGGTCTACGTGCTCGGATTCACCCTGCTCCACGAGAACGTCGACGACGAGCTACGAGGCCGCATCTTCAGCGCGCTGCTCACCATCGTGCGGCTCTGTGTCCTGGTGGCGTTCGCCATCGGTCCGGTGCTGGCCCAGTTGCTCGACGGCCTGTCCAACGAGCTCTGGGGCCGACAGGTCACCCTGTTGGGGGTCGACATCGCCGTGCCCGGAGTGCGCCTCACGTTGTGGTTGGCCGCCCTCATCATCATCCTGGCCGGATTCCTGGCCACCATGTCGCTGCGGGCGGGACGCCAGTCGCGGACGCCCGTGTCGGTGTCGCCGCCGTGACGGCCAAGTTGATCGCCTTCGAGGGTGGTGAGGGCACGGGCAAGAGCACTCAGGCCCGGCTGCTGGCCGAGCGCATCGATGCCCACCTCACCTTCGAACCCGGCGACACCGCCGTTGGTGCCCGCATCCGCGAGCTGGTTCTCGATCCGAGCAACACCGAGATCCATGCCCGCACCGAAGCGTTGCTCATGGCCGCGGATCGAGCCCAACACGTCGCCGAGATCATCTCGCCCGCCATGGCTGCCGGCCGCAGTGTGGTCACCGATCGCTACATCGGATCGTCACTCGTCTACCAGGGTCGAGGCCGTCGTCTCGGTGTCGATGCGGTTGCGGCGCTGTCGGGTTTCGCAACGGCTGGGCTCGCCGCCGACATCGTGGTGCTCCTCGAGGTCGACGCCGTCGAGGCCAATCGACGTCTGGGCCGTGAGCTCGATCGACTCGAGGCCGCGGGCGACGACTTCCACGAACGAGTGCGCGACGGTTTCGCGACGTTGGCGGTCGAGCTCGATTGGCTGGTCGTCGATGGTGACGGCCCCATCGACGAGGTCCACGAGCGGGTCTGGGCGGCGGTGAGGAGTCACCTCGATGTCTGAGCTACTCCAGGACCCGTGGACCGACGTGGTCGGACAGCCCGAGGCGGTCAGCCGCTTGCGGGCCGCCGCCCACATGCCCAGCCACGCATACCTGTTCGTGGGTCCGCCCGGCTCGGGCAAACGGGCGGCCGCGTGGGCCTTCGCCGGCGAGGTCCTGGCCGTCCATGCCGACGACGACGCCGCGGCCGAACGGTTCCGGCGACTCGCTCGTGAACGGAAGCTGGCCGACGTCGAGGTCATCGAACCCGAAGGCGAGGTCTTCCGCCAGCAGGAGGCTGAGCGACTCCGACAGGCCGTGCATCGCTCACCGACCGAGTCCGCTCACCACGTGGTGGTGGCCACCCAGTTCCACACGGCCAACGATGTGGCTGCGTCGCTGATGCTCAAGGCCATCGAGGAACCGCCGCCGAGTGCGCTCGTGTTGTTGTTGGCCGAGAACGACATGGCTGATCTTCCGACGATCTCGTCGCGATGTGTGTCGGTCGACTTCGGCGCGGTGTCCGCCGCCGACCTGGCGGCCCGGCTGCAGGTCGAAGGGGTCGACGAGGCACTGGCCCAATCGGTGTCCGTGGCCGCCGGGGGCAGTCTCGATCGGGCGCGGTTACTGGCCACTGATCCCGATCTGGCCGAGCGTCGGCAGATGTGGGTCGGCGCGCCGGATCGGCTCGACGGGACGGGAGCCGCCGTGGGAGCACTCGTGGCCGAGATCCGCGGCCGCATCGACGACGCGGCCGGTCCGTTGGCGGCCCGCCACGATGTCGAGCTGGAAGAGCTGGCCCAGCGGGAGGAACAGCTGGGCACCCGAGGATCGGGCCGCAGGGAACTGGTGGCCAGCCACAAACGACAGATTCGGCGGTTACGAACCGACGAGCTGCGCTTCGGCCTGGCCACCCTCGCGGCCCGCTATCGCGACGGCATCGAGACTGCGCCCGATGTCGCCCGGCGCTTGGCCGCGCTGGAACGGATCAGCCGCTACGTGGCGATGATGGAACGATTCCCGAACGAGCCACTCCAGCTCGAGGCGCTGTTCCTCGACCTGTCGTGACCGGCGTGCGGTCGATCAGGCCGCGTCGGCGATGCGCTCGACCACTTCGGCCAGCAACAGCTGGGTCACCGCGGCGTCGCTGTTGGAGTCGGCCCCGCCGGGCGCCAAGTTGGTGACCGTCACCAGGAGACCCTCGACGACCGCCGCCGCCCTGGTGTCGGAGAGTAGGGCAGCCTCCTCGCCGACGTCGTCGATGGGGGTGCCGGCGCTGAGCACGATGGCGGTGAAGGAGGGTTCCGAGGCCTCCCAGACGGTCGACACCAGCCAGACCTGCTGGTCGCTGAACCAGTCGCAGCTGGTTTCGGTGTCGGTCTCGACCGAGAACTCGATGGTGGACCCTTCCTCCAGCAGTCCGGGCGGCAGGTCCCCGGTGAGGCCGGTCTGATCGGACCAGCCGGCCACCAGGTCGCCCAACTCGTCGGTGGTGAAGAGGTCGCAGGGTGCGTCGATGGAGAGGGTCTCGACCACCTCGGGGGTTTCGGGGACCTCACCACCCACCTCGGTGGTCGGGTCGTCGATGAGCTCTTCGATGATCTCCTGCGGGGTGGGCCCGTCGCCTTCGGTGTTGCCCTGGTCGTTGGTGGTGGGCGGGGCCACGAAGTCGTCGGTGAGCCCGCCGTCGGAACCCGAGTCGCCGCCGTTGCCATCGGTCGCGGCTTGGTCGTCGTCGCCGCCGTCCGTGTCGTTGCCGCCTTCATCGGGCTCGACGTCGACCAACGGCGGCGGCTCGCGGTCGCCGTTGTCGTCTTCGCCGTCTTCGCCCGAGCCGGTTCCCGACGACTGGCCCGATGTGGTGTCCGAGCTGCTGGCGGATCCGTCGCTGTCAGTGCTGTCGCTGCCACACGCCGCGGCCAACAACACCCCGATGGCCAGGACCGCGCCGATCAGCGTGACCCTCGAGCGTGTCGATCGCTGTGGTGTCGCCCGCATCCCTGCCATGGTGTGTCCTCGTGCTTGGTCGCCTGGTCCGCCCGCGCGTGACCAGTATGCACGAGCATTCATTCTGTACCCATTCAGACGGGCTGATTTCGGGGCGGCTCGGCTGGTGCGGAGCAGTTGCACGGCCCGGGCGTCGGGACTACGTTCGCCGGTGCTCGGTCAGTGGAGATCCATTCACGGACCACGAGGGGCACTAGTGGGGTAGGTGATGCCGTATGACCAGGCGACTGGGTTTGGCTGTTTTGGTAGTTGTTGTGGCCATGTTCGGGCTGGTGCCCAGCGGCGGCGCGCAAGACGGTGACGACGGGCCTGGCCAGACTTGGACCGCGCTCGATGAGATCCCACCACCACCCACCACGGGACTGACCTCGTACATCCAGCCCACCGCATTCCAGGCGCTGTCACTCGACCAGAACGCACTGCTGGGCGACCTGGCCCCAGTGCCGGTCGAACCGTCACCAGGTGCGCGCCCCGCCGGTGGCGGCACCATCATCTCGTTGCCCACTCCCACCGGACGCACCGAAACCTTCGAGATCGTCGAAGCCCCGGTCATGGAGCCCGAATTGGCAGCCAAGTTCCCCGACATCCGCACGTACGGCGGTCAGGGCATCGACGATCCGGCTGCCACCGTCAAGATCGACGTGTCGAACCAGGGGTTCCACGCCCAGGTCCTGTCACCCAGTGGCGCGTGGTACATCGACCCCTACTACCACCTCGACACCAGCGTGTACGTCAGCTACTTCAGGGACGACCTTCCCAACAACCATGAACCGTTCAGCGACGTGGTGCTCGACGACATCGACCATGACGACCACGACGAGTCGCCGGTCCCCAGCGCCGAGCGGTCCGGTACCAACCTCCGTACCCACCGCGCCGCGTTCTCGGCCACCGGCGAGTACACGGCCTTCCACGGAGGCACGGTGCCCGGCGCCGCGGCGGCCATCGTCACCGCCATCAATCGGGTGAACGGCGTCTACGAGGTCGAGGTGGCCATCCGGCTGGTGCTGGTGGCCAACAACGACCTCATCGTGTTCACCAATCCGGCTACCGATCCCTTCGTCAACGGCAACCCCGACATCGACTTGAATCAGGGGGTCGTCGACGGCGCCATCGGCGACGCCAACTACGACATCGGTCACGTGTTCACCACCGGCTCGGGTGTCGCCGGCCTCGGCGTGGTCGGCGTCACCGGCCAAAAGGCGAGAGGAACCACCGGCGGAGCCACACCGGTCAACGATCCCTTCGTGATCGATTTCGTGGCCCACGAGGTGGGCCACCAGTACGGCGGCGATCACACCTTCAACGGGTCGCGGGGCAATTGCAGCGGCGGAAACCGCAACGGACCGACCGCCTACGAACCGGGTAGCGGTTCCACCATCCAGGCCTACGCCGGCATCTGCGGGCTCGACAACCTGCAGCTGGTCGGTAATGGGGCCACGGGTGCGTCCGACCCCTATTTCCACTCGCTCAGTTTCGACCAGATCGTCAACCACACCACTGGTGGCAACCCCGGCGACCTCGGGGCCACGCCCACCGGCAACTCGGTGCCGACCGCCAATGCCGGCGCCGATGGCACCATCCCGGCCAGCACTCCGTTCCTGTTGCGAGGGGCGGGCACCGACGCCAACGGCGGCGACGTCTTGACCTACAACTGGGAGCAGCGCGACCTGGGCCCGCAGCGGGCGCTCGACAATCCTGACCCCACCCAAGGACCGCTATTCCGTTCGTTCGTGCCCGAAGTCTCGAACACGCGGTTCCTCCCGGCGTTGCCCACCATTGCGGCGGGCAACACCAACACCACCGGTGGCTGCGGTGCGCTCACCGGCACGATCGGTGCACCTCAGGCCTGTTGGTCAGAGGTCATTCCCACCGTGGCGCGCACCATGAACTTCCGGCTGACCGTCCGTGACAACCGGGCCAATGGTGGCGGTGTCAACACCGACGACATGGCGGTGACGGTCAACAACACCGGCGCCACCTTTGCGGTGACCAGCCAGGCCGCGGCGGTCACCTACCCGGGTGGCTCGAACCAGACGGTCACCTGGAACGTGGCCGGTACGGCAGGGGCCCCCATCAACGCCGCCCAGGTCGACATCTTGTTGTCGACCGACGGCGGCCAGACCTTCCCCACGACCTTGTTGGCGGGCGTTGCCAACGACGGCACCCAGGTGGTCACGCTGCCCAACGTCAACACGTCGCTCGCTCGCATCATGGTGGTGCAGAGCGGCGCCGGGCAGGGTGTTCGGTTCTTCAACGTCAACGCGGCCAACTTCACCATCGGCGGTGGCGGTTGTGTCAACAATGACACGTTTGTGTGTGCGTCGGTGTTGAACGGTCCTCCGGCGATGGTGGCGGGGGACAACACCGGGTTTGGTGTGGAGGCGGGTGAGCCGGATGCGTCGTGTGCGTTTGGTGGTGATCCGAGCCAGTCGACGGCGTGGT
>JBPCTQ010000321.1:0-5742 GCA_051011595.1 Acidimicrobiales bacterium | reverse complement strand
ACGACTGTGCAAAGGCGCCAAATCAGGATCAACACCCGGCTCCGGCGACAACGTCGGCTCGGACCCACGACTGGGCAACGGCGCCAAACCAGGATCAACACCCGGCTCCGGCGACAACGTCGGCTCGGGCTCGGCCGGCGGCTCGACGGGAGCGGCGGCCGGCGGGCCCGCGGCGGGGGCGACCGGTTGGGGCGGGGCAACGGCAGGGGCCGGGGCTCCGGCCGCAGCAGTCGCGCCGCCGAGCATGGCGGTCGGAACCTCGACGGTGGCGGTCACGCCACCGGCCTCGGAGGCTCGCAGCGCCACGCGGAGGTCGAGCTGGCGAGCCAGACGGCTCACCACGGTGAAGCCCAACGAACGAGACAGCGTGAGTCCCATCTCCGGCGGCCGCTGGAGCAACTCGTTGTACTCGTCGAGCTGTTCGGCGCTGAGGCCGACACCCTGGTCACTGACCTCGATTCGGTAACCCTCGGCCTGCTGCGCACCGGTCACGTCGACACGAGAGGTCTCCGGGGAGTTGCGCAACGCGTTGTCGAGCAGTTCGGCCAGCAGATGCGACATACCTGATGCCGCCGCACCCTTGACCATGGCATCGTCGATGCCGAGGACCTCGACGCGGTGATACTGCTCGACCTCACCGATGGCCACGCGGACCATGTCGGTCATCGAGACCGGACGGGCCCGCACATTGGTGGAACCCTCATCGGCCAGCACCAACAGACTCTCGGCGTTGCGCCGCATCCGGGCGGCCAGGTGGTCGAGCTTGAACAGTCCGGCGAGCGCATCGGGGCTTCGTTCACTGGCCTCGAGGTCGTCGATGACCTCGAGCTGACGATCGATCAGAGACTGATTCCGCCGGGCCAGCTGCACGAAGATGTCACTGATGCCCCGCTTCAGCAGCTCACCCTGGCTGCGGGCAACCTCCGCGGTGGTGAGCTGGATCGAGTTGAAGGCACCACCCAGGCGGCCGATCTCGTCGTCGCTGTGGACCTCGATCAACTGCACTTCGGGCACCGACGCCGAGACGTCCCCGGATCGGAGCTGTTCCACCAATGCCGGAATCTGCACGCGCGACATGTCTTCGGCCGCTTCGGTCAACTCGGTGAGCGGTCGGGTGATCCGTCGCACGAGCAGGGCGGTCGCCAGGACACCGATCACCAGGAATCCGAAACCGAGCAACAGGCCCCGAATGAGCAGCGAGGTCGACTTGGAGTTCACCTCGTTCAACGACACGGCGAAGTCGACCGTGCGGACGTGTTCGCCTCGCACCACGATCGGTTGGGCCACGTGGATGGCACCCTCGTATTCGCGAATGGCCGGTTCGGCGGTTCCGTCAGCTCCGATGCCGGCCACCGCGGCGGTCACCACACCGGACTCGTCCACCACGGTCTGGCCGACCAGCTCGCCCGAACCACTGGCGTCGATCAGGACCTCGTTGTCGGGAGTGAGCAGCAGGGCGAAGTCGATGTCGGGCTGCTCGGCCAGGAAGTCGGCCACGTCCTGGAGACTGTCACCGGTGGGGTCGGCCTGGCGGATGAGCGGCTGGCTGGCGACCAACTCGGCCAGGACTTCGACCCGACGTTCGAGATCGTCGCGCAAGGTGCTGCGCTGGTACTGCACGGTGACCGCCACCAAGACGGTGACCATGCACAACATCAACAGGGCGACGGTGGCCACGAACCGGGTCTGCAGACCGGGCTGAACCAGCCGGCGGAACCGCAGCGGAACGCCGCTGGACTTGCCACCCGCCGAGGGCTGCTCGCTGTCGCCGGAAGCACCGGGAAGCATGGAGCGGACACGGTCCAGGGACAGTCCTGAGTTCTCGGATCGCTTGGTCATTCTCGCAATTCCTCAACCGGAGCCAGGGGGCACTTCCTCTTCTCATCGGCGTCGGTTGTCCATTCCTGACCGAAATCGCTCACAATGTCGCTCGAACCCGCGTGCGGGTCCGCGGCCGGGCCACCCGAGGGTTCGGCGCCACTCTTTCCTGACGCCCTAGGTCAGCCGCTCGGGCCTCGCGGGTGTGCTCAGCTCAGGGGAAGAGGAAGATCAGCAGAGCCAGGTGACACATCACGGCCAACACCACGAAGGCATGCCAGATCTCGTGATAACCGAAGACGGCCGGGTCGGGATCGGGCCGACGGGCACCGACCACGAGGGCACCAATGGTGTAGAGCAGACCTCCGACGGCGAGGAGGGCAAAGCCGCCCCGGCCCAGTGCATCCCACAACCACGGAACCAGGAGTACGGTGCCCCAACCCAGGCTCAAGAACATGGCGTTCATCAACCCGCGTGGCGGATGGAAGGGGAGCCACTCGGCGCCGATTCCGATTGCGGCGCCGAGCCAGAACCAGATGAGGGCGAACACCAACGGTGCTCCGTTGAGGGCGAGCAGTACCACGCCGGTGGCCTGGGCGGCGATGTCGAAGAAGATGGCCGAGTGGTCCAGCCGGAACAGGAAATGGAACTGCTCGGCCGACCACTGCCGGTAGTGCACCAACGCACTCACGCCGAACATGGCCCACATACCCACCGCGAAGAAGCCCGCCGCGATGGTGCTGCGCTGGTCGGGTGCGATGAACAGGCAGATGACGCCAATGGGAAGCGATATGAAGAACGCCCACCGGTGGATGACACCGCGCCATTTGGGTCGAGGCAGGTTGAGCGCGCGTTCGACCGACGGCGACAGCGGCACCGAGTCGTCGACGCTCACGCGGCCCGCCGCCCGGCCAACATGATGGTGACGAGCTCCTCGACCAACTGGTCGAGCTGCGCGGCGCAGGCATCGAAGTCGGGCTGCTCGCCAGCCGCGGGATCGATGACCTCTTCCCAGGCTTCGATCTCGACCGTGGCGAGCGACAAGGCCTGCACCCGCTCGTGCAGCAGGCCGTCGGTGGCGGGCAGGTCACGCACCAACCGCTTGATGGTGCCGGTGCGGTCGGCTCCATCGGGGTGTTTGCGCCGCATCCATTGCACATGGGCCGGCTCCATCACCACCAGCAGGTCGGATCGTTCGATGTGTTCCTGATCGAGCTGACGGCTGCGATGACCCGGGTCGGCCAGGCCGAAGTTGCCCAACGCGTTTCGGGTTCGCTGGCTCATGGGTAATCCATCGACCACCAGCGTCCCGGCTCCAGAGGTGGAGAAGGAGTCGCCGGCCCGGTGGGCGAACATCGCCCGAGCCATCACGGAACGGGCGGCATTGCCGGTGCACACGAACGTGATGTGGGGAGTATCGGACACGACGTCTCAGGGTAGGGCGAAGAACGCCCTTCTCGGTGCCGCCTCCGATTACAGCGGCCGACGAACGAAGAGGGCTTCGGCCTCGGCCGTGATGGTGTCGGCCACCCGACAGGTCGCCGCGGCCACGAAGCGGCGGGCCCGCACATCGACGGGCCGAGCCTCGAACTCCAGCGGGGTTTCCACTGGAGTCGGGCGTCGATATCGCACCGTGAGGCGTCCGGTCACGCCACTGGGTCCGTCGACCAGGCTCAGGCAGGCCCCGAGCATGTCGTCGAACAGCCCGGCCAGGTAGCCGCCGTGCACCGCTCCCGGTGGGCCTTCGTACATACGACCGCAGGTGACCCGGCCGACGATGTGCGGGCCGCTGTCGTCGCTCGCTCGCTCCAGACGCAGCGGCGGGGCCAGCGCCTGGTGCTCGCCGCGGAACAGACTCCAGTCCCGCCAACCCGACCGACGAGCCTCATCGGACAACGACGGGTCATCGTCGTACCAGGCCGATCGGCGAGGGGCCTCCAGGTCGCTGCGGAAACGCTCGACGGCCAGCGTCAACCGATCGGCGTCGTCGGTGGACACGACGGTTTCGTGGAGGTCGCCCAGCAATCCCCGAAGGGCCTCCGCCAGCCGTCGATGGGCCTCGTCGCTCATGGCCGACTCGGTCGGGTGCGCCACAACCAAGCGGCCAGTGCCGCGGTGCCACCAATGATGACCACGAAGGCGATCACGGCACGGGTGGTCAACTTGTCGCCGATGGCCCGCTGTTCGAGGGGATCGGCGACGACGGGGAACGCATCGGTGTCGATGGGAATCGGTTCGGGGGTGCGGAACGAGATGTCGCCGTCGAATGGTTCGGTTGCCAGTCGTGTGCCGGCGCAGACATCGGTGTACACCACCGCGGCGGGTAGGTCGGCCCGGCGGTCGTCGGCGAAGATCAGATAGGTCGCTTCGCGATCGAACACCGGCGCGCAGTCGTCGTCGGGCACCGCCACCAGCTGCTCGGGGCCGACTTGGCCCTTGGCCACCCCCGTGACCACGAACGACCAACCGTCGGCGGGCCGGGAGCCGTCGGGGATGACCAACTCGACCGGGGCGATGGCCCGAGCCTCGAACACGTACGTCGCCTGCTCGAAGAGATCGGGATCGGTCAGGTCATCGCACGCACACCGAGCGCCGGCGCTCACCCCGCCGGGGGCCAAGCCACCGAGCGCAACCACCACGAACAACACAACACGGCCGAACACCGGCTCAGGCTAATGGCAGGCGCCGGCGAGATCGCCGACCTGGAATCTGCGGCCGACCGGCATGAACCGACCCGCCAGTCAAGGCGGGCGGCGAAATTGAGCAAAATGACTCATGCAGAGTCCGCCGGGTCGCGACGATCATTGGGATCCAGGGAATGCAGACCGGGTCCGGCGATCGGGCACTACCCCCCACCGCCGGGCCCGGGTTCCCTCTGGGGGTTGTTCGAGATGACCGAGTGCAGGCTGTGCGGATCCCGAGATGGCCACGAGCGCCCCGGTCGCCTGGGACGGTACGCCGTCACCTGCGAACGGTGTGAGGACCGACGAGGTTCGCACCTGGTCGGCTCGGTCAACGGGTACCGGCCCACCTCGAGCTGAGCGCCCGGTCGTTCAGGCGATCGGTCCGAGCACCACATCAGCCACCTGCCGCCGATGCCAGGCCGCGTCGCCCCAGTCGGCGGCCAGCGCCCATCCGCGTTTGAGCCACAACTGCAGGTCGTACTCCACGGTGTAACCAATGGCTCCGTGGCACTGGAGGGCCTGGCGACAGGCCACGTCGACCGCGTCGGACGCCATGGCCTTGGCCATCGACACGTCGCGCGATCGCTCGGGTCGGTCGTTGGCCACGGCCCAGGCCGCCTGGTAGGTGACCGGTCGGGCGAACTCGAGGGCCAGGCCCACGTTGGCCAGGTGATGTTTGACCGCTTGGTTCACGCCGACCGGCTTGCCGAACTGTTTCCGATCCTGCACGTACTCGACAGTGAGGTCGAGCAGTTGCTGGGCCACACCCAGGCACTGAGCCGCAGCGGCCAGCGCTCCCCGATCGAATGCCCGCGCGACATGATCGGGATCGTCGGTGAGCAGGGTGCCCGCTCCCGGGGTCCACGACACCCGGGCCAGGCGGCGTGATTCGTCCACCGATGTGACGGGCTCCGAGCGGTACCCGTCGATCTCGACCAGGTGCAGCTCGGTCTCGTGCTGTAGCAGCAGGGCATCGCTCTGGTGGGCAGCCGACACGTATGGCGAATGCGACAGTCCGACCGAGAGCGTGCACTCACCGGTGGCCGCCGCGCCCAGCAGATGGTGCTCGGGTGCCACATCGGCGAGCGTGGGCATCACCACGGCGGTGTGCTCGGCCAAGGGTTCGGGCGATGCCGCCCGTCCGGATTCCTCGAGCAGCAGGACCAGGTCGACCTCGTCCATCCCCAGACCGCCCGCCGACTCCGGCGCGGTGAGGCCGACGACCCCCATGGCTCCCAGC
>JBPCTQ010000320.1:0-3404 GCA_051011595.1 Acidimicrobiales bacterium | reverse complement strand
TCGGCGTCGTCGACGGTGACCAGGAACACCACCGATGGTGACCCGGTGCCGAACTCGGTTTCGAGCAGCTCGACGGCTTGCACCGACTCGGCCGAGTCCTCTTCGAAACCGCCGGTCTGGGGCCGGGGGAACACCCCGACACCCACCACGGCGGCCACGACGAGTCCGATCACACTGCCCACCAGCAGTCGGCGGCGCCGGCGGACGATGGCCTCTCCCAGTCGGGTGAACAATCCTCGGTGCATGGTGGGACTCCTCTGTTCGGTGATGAAGTCGACGAGTTGGTGTACAACCGTCAACTGATGGAGTTGTGTTTACGCTCGTCAACACACACTTGTCAACCTATAGTTGACGTGATGTCGGTCACGTCTCGCCCCCGAAACCCACGCGGCCAGGGCGACCAGCTGCGGGTGGAGCTGCTCGAAGCGGCCGCCGATCTGATCGCCGAACAAGGGTCCATCGACCGAGTGAGCCTGCGCGCCGTGGCCGCCCGAGCGGGTGTGTCCCCCACCGCGGTGTACCGGCATTTCGACGACCACCACAGTCTGCTCGAAGCCGCGGTGCTGTACTGCTGGGCCACTTTCGACGAAGCCATCAACCGCGATCGCCTCGACGATCCCTACGTCGAGTTCCGCCGCACCGGCAGCGCCTACGCCGCCTTCGCCCGCGAGCAGGCCGGCAAGTACAAGGTGCTGTTCACCACCCACAACACCATGGGGGACTCGGTCAGGGAGGCGAGCCTGTCGGTGTTCGTCAACCTGGTCGATCGAGTGGCCGCCGTGCTCGAGGCCAACAACGACGACCGCGACCCGTTCTTCGTGGCCACCGAGGTGCACACGTGGATCCACGGAATCGTCGACATCTGCCTCGACGACGAGACGTCGCCATTCCCTCCGTCCGAGGTGCTCATCGACGACTTGCAGCTTCGTCTCGGGTTGGTCCCCAACGGCTCCTGACGGGCCCGAACCCGATCAGGCCGTCGCCGACTGGCGGCTGCGCCGGCTACGCCTCACGACCTTTTCGCCGGGCGCCGCCTGGGCGAGCAGCCGTTCGAGCTGGGCGTGGTCGGACAAGACCGCGTCGATGGGTCGAACCACCTCGGATTGGGCGATGTCGGCCACCCCCCGACGCAGATGGCCTCGAGTCTGTTTCGCCTTGTGGGCCGCCCGCCGTTTGATGCGCACGAGGGATCCCAGCCCGAGCAGGACACCGCCGAATGCCCCCACCAGCGCCATCAAGCCGGGCAGCCGCAGGGTGCCCACCCCCGATCCGGGTGCCACCGAAGAACCATCGCCGCCGGTGAGCTCGACCAAACCGGCCAACCCCATCCACAACAGTCCCACCAAGGTCATGGCCCAGCAGATCTTCTGGGCCCACCCCAGCCACGTCCACCACTCCGGCTTGCGTTTGTGCACCCGACTGGTGCGCAGCGACACCAACTCGAGGGCATCGATCACGTCGTCGAGATTGGCGACGGCGGCCTCGTGCACCAGGTCGTCCCAGGGCGGGGTGAGCCCTTCGGCACAACGATCGCCCGCCACCCGGACCGCGGCATCGACCTCGGACACGATGACGTTCTGACGCTCGGCGCTGCCCAACAGCGGTTTGTTGGCCGGGAAGTAGCGGCGATACAGCCGCAGCGGTGGCCAACCGGTGGCCAGCGCGCCGTCGTGTACGTACTGCTGCGCGGCGATCTCACCCGAGGTGGTGAGCCCGATCGCGGAACCCATACGTTCGATCAGGTCGGCCCGCACCTGGGATCCCATACCGGCCAGACCACCGGTGGTGGTGAGCGCCGATGCCGCACCCCGCAACAACTCATCGACCTCGGCCAACGTTCGGCCTCGCTCGGCGACCACATCGACCAGCAAGGCCCGGGCGTTGGCGGTGCCGGCAACCGTCTGCGACGAGGTGGGCAACACCACTGCCCCCTCGATGCCGTGACGACCTATAAGGGCGCACAGCTCGTTGGTGGCGCCATCGATGCCGTCCTGGTGGTCGATGCGATCGGACTTGTTGAACAAGAACCGCATCACGTCGCCATACCGAGCCAGCGGGCGGATGTAGCTGCGGTGGAACTCGGCGTCGCTGTAGCCATCCGGATCGAGCACCCAGACGGTGAGGTCGGCGAAGTCGATCAGCCGTTCGATGGTGGCTGGATCGATCTCACGAGCCTCGAGGTCGGGCAGATCGATCAGCAACAGACCGTCGAGGTCGGGTTCGGCGTCGACATGGTGGCGGAAGTCGATGCGGAGAATGTCGAGCAGCTCGTCGCCGCCTGGACCCCACACACAGGCGTGGGCCCGATCCGCGCTGGGGGCAACGTCGACATCGGCCAGCTCGGCCCCGGCCAACGCGTTGAACAGCGACGACTTCCCCGCGCCGGTCGGGCCCGCCAGGGCCACGATGGTGAAGGGAGTACCGTGCCCGATTCGTCGTCGAGCCCGCAGCACCGCCTCGTCGGCGGCGTTCACCACGGTGTCGGGTGCTTTGCCCCGCGCCAGTCCCACAGCCGACTCGAGCGCATTGACACGCTCGGTGAGAGTTGCGCCCACCCGGGGTGACATTGTCATCAGCGTAGGCCACGTCGCGCCGTTCGATCACAGGAATGAGCCACCCGGCCCAGGAACCCGCTCAGTGTTTGAAGTGCCGTTCGCCGGTGAACACCATCGCCATGCCGTATTCGTCGGCCGCATCGATCACCTCGGCGTCACGAACCGAACCACCGGGCTGGATGACGGCGGTGCAGCCGGCCTCGGCGGCCGCATCGAGACCGTCGCGGAACGGGAAGAACGCGTCGCTGGCGCAGGCGCCACCCTTGGCCCGACCGTCGGCTTTGTCGGCCGCGATTCGTCCGGCGTCGCGACGGTTCTGTTGGCCGGCACCGATACCCACCGCCTGCCCGTCCTTCACCATCACGATGCAGTTCGAGCTGACCCGGGCGGCCAGGCGCCAGGCCAGCTCGAGGTCCTGCCATTCCTGGTCGGTGGGCTCGCGGTTGGTGGCCACCGTCCACTCGTCGCGATCGGCAGTGATGCGATCGGCGGTCTGGACCAGCAGCCCACCGTCGATGGTTCGCATCTCCAGGAGCGGGGACGACGGAGGATGAGCTTCGAGCACTCGGAGATTCTTCTTGTCGAGCAGCTTGGCCAAGGCGTCGGGTTCGAAGGCGGGAGCCACGATGACCTCGGTGAACACCTCGGAGAGCGCCTCGGCCACCGAAAGCGGCACCGGACGATTGAGCGCAACGATGCCGCCGAAGGCCGACACCGGATCACCCTCGTGGGCCTGCTGGTAGGCGGTGAGGATGTCGTCGGCCACGGCCGCACCACACGGATTGGCGTGTTTGATGACCACGGCGGTGGGATCGGCGCTGAGGCTGTAGGCCAGACGATGGGCCGCTT
>JBPCTQ010000319.1:0-26866 GCA_051011595.1 Acidimicrobiales bacterium | reverse complement strand
GTGGTGTGGGGGCCGCAGTTGACGACGTCGGCCACCCCGTCCTCGCTGTCGATGGTGTCGTCGCCGGCGCAGCCGTTCAGCAGGTCGTTGCCACCAGCCCCGACGATGGTGTCGTCGCCGGCTTGGGCGAGGGTGCCGTCACCGAAGATCTGATCGTTGCCCGACCCTCCGGTGAGATTGTCGTTGTCGGGGCCGCCGTTGATGACGTTGACGCCCGACGGGTCGGTGATGGTGTCGTTCTGTTCGTTGCCCCACAGGTTGTCGTCACCCGGTCCGCCGTCGACGGTGTCGTTGCCGACCTGGCCGAACACGAAGTCGTTGCCGGCGTCGCCATTCAGTTGCTGATCGTTACCCGTCAAGCCGTAGATGGTGTCGTTGTCGGCGCCGCCGGACACGATGTCGTCGCCGGGGCCACCGTTGATGGTGTCGTCACCGGCGTCACCGGACAGGTTGTCGGTGCCGTCGACACCGATGATGAAATCATCACCGTTGCCGCCGGTGACGGTGTCGTTGCCGCCCTGGCCGTAGAGCTGGTCGTTCTCATCACCACCGGACAGATTGTCGTCACCCGGACCGCCGTTCAACGTGTCGGCCCCGGGGCCACCGTCGATGGTGTCGTTGTCGCCGAAGCCCAACAACTGGTCGTCGCCCGGCCCCCCTTGCAGGGTGTCGTCGCCGTCCTGGCCGAACACCGTGTCGTTCCCGTCGCCGCCGTCGACCCAATCGTTGCCGACGCCGGCGTTGATGGTGTCGTTGCCGCCTCCACCACAAATGGTGTCATTGCCTCCACCCGCAGAAATCGAGTCGGCATTGGGGGTGCCCAGGACCACGTCGTCGCCCGCGGTGGGGGCCTGACCCATGTTCAGATCGACCGTCACCGTCAACCCGTTGCACGTCGATCCCTGGGGCAGCGGATAGTTGGCGTTGGTGTCGATGGCGTTCCAGACAACCGTCTCCTCCTGCCCCTCGAACTGACCGACCGTGATCGGCTTGCGCACCACACCGAACCCGACGAACCCCTCCGACGTGGGAGCCCCGTGGTCGTTGGACATGTTGTTCCACAGCAGCGCATGTCGGTGGCCCCACTGGCTGTTGAGATCGTTGTACATCCACCCCCAGATGGCCGACTCCACACCGAAGTCGTCGAGAATCACCGCTGGGGTACCCCAGGCGCTCCGGCGGTAGAGGTTCTCGGCCACCCCACCGAAGTTGCCGGCGCACCCGGTGCAGGCCGCGGTGATCTGGGTGGCCGCCATCATGTTGTGGTCGAAGTTGCCGGTGTCGGACAGGTGTTGGGCCCAGCCCTGGGCCACGGTCACGACCGGCGGGTCGATGCCGGTGAACGGGAGAAGACCCCGAGCCGTCCGCTCCTGGTTCACCATCCAGAGACCCTTCTCGTTGGGTGTCATGGCGGCGTATCCGGCGGGGAAGGCCAGGTCGGTGGGCATCACCTGGGCACCGGGTTCACAGGTGCCGCCGGGGCAGATGTCGGCGTTCTCGGCGGCCCGGGCGTTGTTCATGGTGGCCGCGATGTCGGCCAGCGAGTTCCAGTCGGCCGGCACCGGCGGGATGTTGCCGCCGTTGAGATCGGGGTAGCTGGTCCACCCACCTCCACCGTTGAGTGGCGGCTGGGCTCCCACACCCGCACTCGGGATGAGCGCCACCGTCAGGGCAAGGACCGCGATCGTGCTCGACAGCGAGACGAACCGTTTCATGGTGAGCATCGGAGCACGAACCTTCCATCGAGAGGTGGTCGACCCGGATGGACTTTCGGCCGACTGCCGACGGCCTCGACCCGTCCCGAGCCTGGGGAGGCAACGTACACCAGGCCCACATTCGCCGTGGCATCTGTGGACGACGACCGGCAGGGCACTCGGCAGCGCCAACCCTTGTCCGGCCCGGCGAGGATGGTGCACCACCTCGGGGGCCGTTGGCCTTCGCTACTGTGAGCCTTCTGCCACCCATCGGAGGAGTCACGCCATGACCTCGACCCAACGGTCCACCGGAGCCGGCTGGATCCTGTATTGCGCATTGATGCTGATGCTCGCCGGACTGAAGCTGGTGCTCGATGGACTCTGGGCGCTCGACCGGTCCGACACCATCAACGAAGACCTGCTCTACGAGTCCGATTTGGGGACGTGGGGATGGATCTGGTTGATCGCCGGCATCGTGGTGGTGGCCGCCGCGATGGCCATCTTGTCCCGATCGGCCTGGGCCTGGTGGGTCGGCATCGTGGGTTCGTGTCTCGCGATCATCGCCAACTTCTTCTGGCTCTTCACCGAGCCGGTGAGCTCGTTGATCGGGATCTTGCTGGCGTCACTCGTGTTGTACGGCTTGCTGGTGCACGTCGAACCCGAGTCCCGGTGAACCGGGTCGTCGGTCAGCCCAGGTCGTCGATGAGGCCCGGAAGCTGACCCAGGCGGTCGACGGTGGGTACAGCCACGTCGGCGGCGAGCCGCTCGGCCTCCCACTCGTGCTCGTGAGGGATGTGCACACCGTGTCCACCCGCCTCGATCACGGGCAACACATCGGACGGCAACGAGTTGCCCGCCATCAAGAACCGGGTGGGATCCACCGCCAGCGTGTCGATCACCGACCGGTAGGTGGTGGCGTCCTTGTACGTCACGATGTGCACACCGGCGAAATGGTCGGCCAGCCCCGAGGCCGCCACCTTCGTCTCCTGGTGCAGGAGGTCACCCTTGGTGATGAGGAGCAGGTGATACCGCTCGGCCAGCTGGGGAACCGTTTCTTCGACGTCGTCGAGCAACTCGATGGGGTGATCGAGCAACCACTTCCCCAGGTCGATGATCTGATGGATTTCCGGCGCGGTGACCGCTCCGTCGGTGATCGATATGGCGGTTTCGATCATCGACAGCACGAACGACTTCACGCCGTAGCCGAACCGGGCCAGGTTGAGTCGCTCGATGGCCAACAACTCGTCGGACACACGGTCCATGTCGACATGAGCGGCCAATAGGTTGCCGAATCGTTCCTCGACGGCCTTGAACGCCACCTCGCTGTGCCACAAGGTGTCGTCGCCGTCGAGGGCCACCACCTCGATGGTCACGGCACATCACCGGGATCGGCCGGATCAAGATCGAACACATCGAGCGGATCCGGCGCCGGCGACAGTTCGCCCAACGTGGTGACCTCCATGTCCGGATTGGGTGGGTCGGGGTCGAGACCGTGGGCCCGCATCTCCGCCCGCAAACGGGCCACCTCGGCTTCGACTGGCGTCTGGTCGTCGGGGCGCCGCTGGGCCCGGCCGAGAAGGGCACCCACACCAAGGCCCAGGGCAAAGGCGGCCACGAGCAACAGCAACATCTCGGCGAGGAGGAACCTCATCGTCGGCTCACCGCGGTCCCACTGCTCATGAAGTGATCACCTCGAACTCGATACGCCGGTTACGGCCATAGTCTGCGTCATCCTCCTCCGGGTCGACCAACAGCACGGTCTCGCCGGCGCCGACCGCCACCATCCGGATGGGGTCGACACCCTCGCTGACGAGATACGCGACCACCTGTTCGGCCCGTCGTTGGCTGAGCGCCAGGTTGGCCGAGGAGCTGCCTCGGCTGTCGGTGTGGACGACCACCCGCACCACCGGGTCGGGGTGGGCCGCGAACACAGCAACCGCCTCACGAAGCGCCTCACGTGCGGCCGTGGTCAGCTGATCGGAGCCGGCGACGAACTCCTCGACGGCGCCCACCTCGGCCTCGACCTCGTCGAGGCCGGACTCCAGGGCGGCGACCTGGTCGGCCGGGCGCAGGATGGGATCGGCGGCAACCACCACCGTGACCGTGGCTCCCGAACCGGCCAGCTGCTCGCGAAGGGCGGCGGCCGCATCGATGGAGTTGGCCGAGACCTCCACCTCCACCTGACCGTCGGCGACCCGCAACAAGGACTCGGTGGCATCGGCGGTCACCAACCCCTCCAGCAGGTCGAGGGCCACATCGATGCGCTCATCGCCGTCGGAGAAGGCAGGCGGCCGATCGACGATGATGACATCGGCTTCGACACCAGCAGGACCCACCGCCGCTTCCGCGGCCCGCAGGATGCGAAGGCGCTGTTCATCGCTCAGCACCTGACCGCTGATGAGTACCAGGTCAGGGCTGATCACCATGGCGACCGCCACCTGGTCCACGTCGACACCGATGGTGGTGACCGATGCGGAGGCGGCGAACTGCTCGGCGGTGGTGGTGACCGCTTCTGATCGGGACTCGGTTCTCACCACCGCAGTGGTGAGAAGGCGGCCATCGGCGATCGACACCGTCGCCTCCACCGTTTCCGGGCCGGCCAGCACCTCGGCCAGGGCAGCGAAACCGGCCAGACGCCCATCGTCGTCGCCTCGGAACGGATCGACACCGGACACCTCGACCGACTCCGGGTCGAGATCGGGATACGACTCGGCCAGGGCGTCGAACAGCTGGGCCCGCTGCTCCTCGGTGCTGACCACACCATCGAGCACCAGCATCTCGTTGTGGACCAACCCGCTGAGCTCGATGTCTTGGCGCGGGCCGGGGCGAACCCTCATCCCATCGGTGTCGAGCCGACGAACTCCGTACAGCGGAGTCACCAACGCTTGGATGCGGAGCACCTCGTCGAGGCTTTCGACCGGGCCACGGACGGCCACGTTGCGGCCGTTGGCCACCACCACCAGATCGTCGACCGGCAACTCGTTCAGTCGGAGGCGCGCCGTGGTGCGCGCTTCGAGATCGTCCTCGATCTGGGGTGCCTTCCACAGCCAGGCCAGGGCGACCAGCACCGTCATACCGCCCACGGCCAGGGCCAACGCCCGCAGGCGGAGCCGGCGTTGTCGATCGTCGCCGAGTTCGGGCGCCATGGCGTGCGACGGTACACGGGGACGGCCCGGATCACCCTTCGGCACCCGATCCCGGCGTCTGCCCGGTCAACCGTGTATTTTCGGTGATCACAATGATCATCTGTGCACGCGCTGGTTGTGGCGCCCCGGCGTCAGCGCTTTTTGTCGCCGACGTGGCCACTCAGGCCGTTTGGCTTCGTGACCTCGACCCCGAGGTGGCCGGCACCGAGCTGTGTGCTCGCCACGCCGCTCGATTCTCGGTGCCACTCGGCTGGGAGCTCACCGACGAACGCCGCAACGACACCCCCGCACCCGTCGACCGAGGCGACGACGCGCCCAACCCCGACACCGACGAACCCCCAAACCCCGATCCCGACACCGACGAACCCGCTGACGCTGACCATGGCACCGACGCGGCGGCCGATGAACCCAGTGGTCGGTGGGAAGGCCCGGCCCGCAGCGACGGGCCCGGCGCGGCCCCCGACTCACCCCTGCTCTCGCGTGCCTTCGGTGGCGACGACTCCCGGCGCCTCGCCGTCTTCGAGCGGATCGATCGCCAGGGTGAAAGCCAACCAGAGCGTCTTGGAGAAGGGGAAGAACCACACGGGGAAGACGACGGCGACGGCCACCGCGGCGACGAGAAATCCGATGAACCCACCACCTCGAGCAATGTGCACCCCGGCGGCCACGGTGACAACGAGGATCAGGATGAAGGTGACCACGGTGTTGAGCCCTATCGCACCGATGAACTCCCCTTCCCCCCGTTCGAAACGAAGCCGGCAACGGGGGCACCGCTCGGCCATGTCGATCCAGCGAGTGAAGAGACCGCTCGAACCACAGACCGGACACCGTCGGCGGGCGGCCCGGGTGAACATTCGGCTGGTCGAGGGCTGTACGAAACCGGGCACCTGACCCACCCTACGGGTCCGGCAATCGAGCACCGGTCTCGGCCCGGCCGTTCTGTCTGATCCCACGATGATTCGTCGAACCGACGGCATCCCCTCATCGCTGTGAGTAGCTCCGACAACGGGCGCGTCCTGCTGCTCGGGGGCGCAATGGTGGCTCTGCTGGTGGGCCTGTTCGCGCTCGTCACCGTGCTGGCCGACCGCACGTCCGATGAGGAGGGAGCCGAGACCGCAGCACCGACCTCGTCGGCGCCCGTGGCGAGGGCGGCCCCCACCACCAGGCCGGCACCCACCACCACCTCCAGCACCACCACGATCCCCCCGTACGACGGTTGGGTCGATCCAGCGTCGTCGGGTCAGCCGTGGACCACCGAAGTGGAAGGCCTGCTCACCTTCCGGGGAAACCCCACCCGCACCTACTACGGCCAGGGGCCGGTTCCCTCCACTCCCGAGATCAGATGGACGTTTCCGGCGTCGGGTTCGTTGTGCTCGTTGTCGACGGTAGGTGATTCCACCACCGAATGGTGTGGCACGGGCTGGACCGGCCAGCCATCGGTGTTCCGCTACGACGACCGCACGTGGGTCGCCTTCGGCAGCTACGAGAGTGCGGTGCATTTCCTCGACGCCGACACCGGAGAGCAGATCCTCCCCGACTTCCCGGTGGGCGACATCATCAAGGGTTCGGTCACCATCGATCCCGACGGCTTCCCGCTGCTCTACACCGGTTCCCGTGACGACTTCTTCCGGGTGGTGGCGTTCGACCGGCCCGATGCGGCCGAGGAGCTGTGGTCGCTGGCCGCCGACGCGGTGTCGCCCATCCTCTGGAACAACGACTGGGATGGGGCCGCACTGGTCATCGACGACTACCTCTTCGAAGGCGGCGAGAACAGCCAGCTGCACATCGTGAAGCTCAACCGCGGCTACGACGACGAGGGCCAGGTCACCGTCGATCCCGAGCTGGTGTTCAACGCACCCGGTTGGGACGACGAGTTGGTGCAGGCCGTGGGCAGCAACGTGTCGATCGAGTCCAGCGTGGCCATCTCCGGCAACACGTTGTACTTCGCCAACTCGGGAGGGTTGGTGCAGGGATGGGACATCACCGAGCTGGCCGATGGCGTTCCCCCGGAACGGGTCTTCCGCTACTGGACGGGCGACGATGTCGACGGCACCATCGCCATCGACGAGGAGGGCATGCTCTACGTCGGCGTCGAGTACGAACGAGGTACGGGTCGGTCCCAGGAAGTGGGCCAGATCATCAAACTCGACCCGACTCAGCCCGACGATCCGCTGGTCTGGAAACGCGACGAACGGCCCTACATCGACTCCGGAGTCTGGGCCACCCCTGCGCTGTACGAAGACATCGTGATCGTGCCCACCGACGAAGGAGTGGTGCTCGGACTCGATCGCCAGTCGGGCGAGGAGCGGTGGTCGATGAAACTCCAGGGCCCGACCTGGCAGTCCCCGGTCATCGTCGACGACACGCTCATCATGGGTGACTGCAACGGTGTGCTCCACGGATACGACGCGAGCGACACCTCGACCACTCCGGTCGAGTTATGGAGCGTGAATCTGGGCGGCTGCATCGAATCGACCCCGGCCGTATGGGACGGCGGAATCTACGTCGGTACCCGAGGCGGGCAGTTCCACGCGCTGGCCGACCCGGGCTGAGACCGGTCAGGATTCGGGTTCGTCGACCTCGACACCTTCGACGCTGGTGACCACCGGTGGCGCCGTCTGGCCCCACGTCGGCGCGGTGGGATCAGGCGGCTGCTCGATCGAGGTGGTGGTGTCGGATCCCCCCAGCTCGGTTCCGGTGGCGGCCATCGGCGGCGCGGGTAGGGCCGCGGTGGGGGCGGGCAGCGGCGCCACCACACCCGTGGGATCGGCCACCGCGGCTCCCTCGGTGGGCAGGGCCTCGGTGGTGTCGGCGGGCGGCTGCGGCGTGGCGTCGGCCGCAGGTGGAGGCGCCAGCCGGCGCAGTCGATCCTGGAAACGAGGGCGGGTCACGACGAAATACACCAGGGCGGCCAGGGCCGCAACGCCGGCCACCAACACATACGCCACCCGGACCCCGGTGTCGCCTTTGAAGTTGATGACCACCGGGAAGAACGCGCCGAACACCCAGGCCAGCTGGAAACGAGCCTCGAACTTGGCGAACCAGCGGCCGTAGTTGGCATCGGGTGCGTCGCGCTGCACCAACGAGTCGAACGCCAGCTTGCCCGACGCCACCGCGCTGCTCACCCCCAACGCGATCAGGAAGGCTCCACCGATCCCTCCGGTGAAAGCGGCGGCGGTTGCTGCGGTCGCCGTGAGCACCAGGGTGCCGAGCAGCATCCACTCCTCCTTCACCTTGGTGCGCAGGATCGGCGCCAGCCGAGCGCCGATCAACGCACCGGCGCCGGCAGCCAGCGCCACCACACCGAAGTGCCAGAACGGGGGTGGCGGATCGCTGATGACGTCGCGGCCCAAGGCCAGCGCCCCGCCCACACCGACGGCTGCACCCTCGGGCACCAGATCGATGCCCTCGTCTCCCCCACGGATGTTGAACGCCAACAAGAAGGTGACGAATCCGATCACGGCCCGCTGCAGGCTCATGGCCACGGCCGACACGCGGATGGTGGCGCTGCGAACCTCTTCCAGCTCGATGGCGGCCGGAGCGGCCTCGGCGATGACCACCTTGGGTACCGAGAAGGACTGGATGGCGGCAACCGAGTACACGACGGCGGCCAGGCCGGCGGCCCAGGTGGCCTCACCACCGATGAACCCGAAGATCGAGGCCACGGCCACCCCGGACATTCCGGCCAGGGCCGACAGCAGGGCCAGTTTCGAGTTGGCCTCGACCAGACCATCGTCGGAGGCCACCAGGCGGGGCACCATGGCGCTCTTGGCCACCGCGTAGGCCTTCTGCAGCACCAACAAGGCAAAAGCCAGCGGGAACAACAACCAGGTGTCGATGTAGGCCGCCATACACACCGCCAACACCGCTCGACCGATGATGGTGCCGATGATCATGCCTCGCCGCCCGCCCTTGATGCGGTCGATGAGTGGCCCGATGAGTGGTGTCACCACCGCAAACGGGGCGATGGTGAGCAGCAGATACAGCGCAATGCTGGTGCGAGCCGCCGTGGGGCTGACGTTGAAGAAGATCGAGCCGGCCAGGGCCAAGGCAATGGCGCCATCACCGGCCGCGCCCAGCGCATGGGTTCGGGCCAAACGACCGAACGGCGACAAGGTCAGATGCACGTTGTCGACCGTCGCCGGCCGCGACGGTTTCCCAAGCGGTTGCCAGCCGGACCCGTTACTCACGGGTCGATCCTACTGTCGGTGGCGGCGTCGTCGATCGCAGCAGTGGGGGTGATTCAGGCCGGGGCCAACGTCGGCAGCGCCTCGAGCAGCAGGTGATCACGCTTGTAGGAGAGACGCTTGCGGGCGTCGTCGACCGACAACCACTCGACCTTGTCGACCTCGTCGTTGGCGGCGAAAGTCCCGGAGATGACGGTCATCACCCAGTATCTGACCTCTTTGTCGCGGCCTTTGCGGTCGAGGTAGCTGATCGAGGGCAGCTTGGCGTGGAGACGACAGTGGTATCCGGTCTCCTCCTCGACTTCGCGCAACGCCGTGTCGCGCCACCGTTCACCTTCGTCGGCCTTGCCCTTGGGGAAGGTCCAGTCGCGATAGCCCGGACGGTGAACCAACAGCACCTCGAGAGTGCCGTTGTCGGTCACCTGGGTGACCACTCCGCCCGCCGCGCGGACCGCTCTCATCTGCTTCACACTGCTCCTATGTTGTCACATCGGATGGAATCGGGGGCCGCGTACTGCTCAACCGCCGGAACGACGACGCAGGGCCACATCTTGGAATCGAACATGGACGTCACCGTCGTACTGGCTCTGACGAACCCACCGACCGTCGCCGTCGAGATCCCAGCGCAACCCATGGTTCGAAACTTCGGTATCGAGGATCTCATCCAGCCGGGCCTGCTGCGCGGATCCCCTCACCGGTACGAGCACTTCGACGCGCCGATCCAGGTTTCGAGGCATCAGATCGGCCGAACCAATGAGGTGGACGGGCCGGTCAGGACCCTCACCGTTGGCGAAACGGTAGATACGACTGTGTTCGAGGTAGCGGCCGATGATGGACATCACGCGGATGTTGTCGGAGATCCCCGGCACACCGGGACGCAGACAGCAGATACCACGAACCAGCAGATCGACCTGCACGCCGGCCTGGGACGCTTCGTACAACAACTCGATGATGTGCGGGTCGACGAGGGCGTTCATCTTGGCCGTGATGTGACCGTGCTCGGCGCTCATCTCCCGGCGGGTGAGCTCGACGAAGTGATCGCGTAACCAGTCCGGCGCGGTGATGAGCTGATTGAACACCACCCCGCGCCCGTAGCCGGTGAGCTGATTGAACAGAGTGGTGAGGTCCTCACCCAGATCGTCGCGGGCGGTGAGCAGCCCCACGTCTTCGTAGATACGCGCCGTCCGGCTGTTGTAGTTGCCGGTGCCGATGTGACAGTACCGGCGCAGGCCATCGGGCTCGTCGCGTACCACCAGGCACACCTTCGAGTGGATCTTCAGCCCGACCAGCCCGTAGGCCACGTGTACGCCGACCTGCTCCAGCCGTTTGGCCCAGGTGATGTTGGCCTGCTCGTCGAAGCGAGCCTTCAACTCGATGAGCACGGCGACCTGCTTGCCGGACTCGGCGGCGCGAATGAGGGCCTCGATGATGGGACTGTCGCCCGAGGTGCGATACAGGGTGATCTTGATGGCCAGGACCTTGGGGTCGTCGGCGGCCTGTTCGATGAACTCGGTGACGGTGTCGGAGAACGACGTGTAGGGATGGTGGACGAGCACGTCGGATCGGGTCATCGCCGCGAACACGTCAACCGACTCGTCGTCACCGACCGGGGCCAACTCGGGTTCGACGATGGGCGACCAGCTGGGAAGCCGGAGCTCGGGCCGGTCGAGGTCGGCGATGGCGAACAGGCAGGTGAGGTCGAGCGGGGCCGAGGTCTCGTAGATGGCCTCGTCGTCGAGGTCGAGTTCGCGTTTGAGCAACTCGCGCACGTGATCGGACATGGTCGGGTGGATCTCGAGGCGGATGGCCCGCCCGAACCGCCGGCGACGCAGCTCCATCTCGACGAGCGACAGCAGATCGTCGGCTGCTTCGTCCTCGAAGATGAGGTCGCCGTTGCGGGTGACCCGGAACGGGTGGTGTTCGAGCATCCGCATGCCGGGGAAGAGACGATCGACATGGGCCACGATCACCTGCTCGAGGGGCACGTAGCGATGGCCGCCGGGCAGGCGCACGAACCGGTCGAGGGAGTCGGGGACCTTCAACCGGGCGAAGTGCCGCTCGCCGTCGGCCGGGTCCTCGACGACCACGGCCAGATTCAGGCTGAGGTCGGAGATGTAGGGGAAGGGGTGACCCGGGTCGACAGCCAGCGGGGTGAGCACCGGGAAGATACGACGCTCGAACAGGTCGGCCACGAACCGAACCTCGTCGGCGTCGAGTTCGTCGAAGTTGGCGAGTACAACATCGGCTTCGGCCAATGCCGGCCGGAGCTCGTGCTGGAAGAGGGCTTCCTGGCGAGCGGTCAACATGGTGACGACGTCGCGAATCTCGGCCAGCTGGCTCGCCGGCGTTCGCCCGTCCGGAGTTCGTGAGGTGATGCCGGCAGCCACCTGATCGTCGAGACCGGCTACTCGGACCTGGAAGAACTCGTCGAGATTGCTGGAGCAGATGGCACAGAACCGGACACGTTCGAGCAACGGAAACGTGGGGTCGGCCACCATGGCCAGGACCCGCTCGTTGAACGCCAGCCACCCCAGCTCACGGTTCAGGAAGTGGGTGTCGTTGTGGTCATAACCGCCCGCGACGGAGCCACCGAGGACAGTGTCGTGCTGTTCCATCGAGGCGGCCATTCGGTTCCCAGGGTAGGACACCCCCCCATCGGTCGAACGAGGCCGGGTTGGAGCAGTCAGCGCAGGGCGAGCACCAGCGCCGCGGCCACCACCAGGACCACGATCAACACGGCGAGCACCGCCACCACCCGGGGGGTGTGGCGAGGCGCGGGTGCCGATCGGCGGTCGAGCAGGTCGGCCAGGGGCAACAAACAGGTGAGGTCGAGCGGGGCCAGGCGTTGGTACACCGCCATGTTGCCGAGGTCGAGCTCGCGACAGAGCAGCTGCGAGATCTCCTTCGTCATGGACTGATGGTGCTCGAGCCGCACGGTGCGCCCCGACCGTCGACCGTCGACCGAGCTCGAGTGGCGGGATCGACCGGAGGGGGCGCCGTCACGGGTGACCCGGAAGGCGTGATGACCACACACCGACAATCCCGGGAAGAGCCACCCGAGGTGGGCCACGATCACCTGCTCGAGGGGAACGAAGCGACCCTCGGGCAGCGCCACCAGCCGATGGAAGGCGCCGGGCACCTTCACCCGGGCGAAGTGGCGGCGCCCGTCGACCGGGTCCTCGACCAGCACGGCCAGATTCAGGCTGAGATCGGAGACGTACGGGAAGGGATGGCCGGGATCAACGGCCAGCGGGGTGAGCACCGGGTAGATGCGCTGCTCGAAGAGCTCGGTGAGGCGGCGCTGATCGGTGTCGTCGAGCTCGTACCAGCCCACGAGGTGGATACCGGCCGCCTCCAGCTGGGGTCCGAGATCTTGCACGAACAACTCGTCCTGGGCGGTGGCGATGGCCTCCAGTGCCGCCCGCAGCTCGCCGGCGCTCGACGGTGCTGCCTGCTCCAGTCCCTGATCGGGATCGTCTCCGGTGAGCTGTGGATGTGCAGACACGTGGGTGCGGAAGAACTCGTCGATCTCGACCGACACCTGCGCGCACGACCGCAGTCGTGCGGCGAGGGCCATGCCGGACCGTGCCCGCGCCAGACGACGGTGCTGGGCTGCCATCCACAACAGGTCGGCGTCGATGTCGGGCGACGGCGGCCCATCTTCCCCCGACGCCGCGTCGTGAATCATCGAGGTGGTCACGACGACCGGCCTCGCATCATGAGAACAGGCACGCCGCGCCGATGGCGCCGGAGTCGTCTCCGAGCTGCGCCCACCGCACATCCACCTTGGCGTCGGCGAACAACGACCGATTGATGCCCCGCTCGAGGTCGGCGCGGAACGGTTCTCCGAGACGATCCGCCATGCCACCGCCCAACACGATGAACTCGATGTCGACGGTGACCACCACGCTGGTGAGTCCGGCCACCAGGGCATCGGTGGCCTCGTCGATCAGCTCTCGGGCCAGCTGATCGCCCGCGTCGAGGGCTTTGGCCCACACACTGGACTTCATGCGCCCGTCGCCCGCGATCTCGACCAGTGCGGTGTCGGCCCCCTCGGCATGCCGTTCGCGCGCCCGTCGCTCCAACGACGCCCGCCCTGCGTAGGCCTCGAGGTGGCCGTTCAGACCACAACCACAGGCGGCGCCGTCGCGATGCACCACCACCATGTGACCGATCTCGCCGGCCAGACCGCGCGGCCCATGGCGAAGCCGTCCATCGAGGATGAGGCCACCACCGACACCGGTGCCGACGAAGACACCGAGCACGTTGTCAAAGCCCTGCGCCGCACCCAGTTGGTGTTCGGCCAGCGTGGCCACGTTCACGTCGTTGTCGACGGCCACATCCCGCTGCAACTCCGACGCCAACAGCTCGCAGATGGGTACGGCCTCGTCGTCGAGGCCGGCGATGTTGGGGCTCGACCGCACCGATCCGGCCGCCGCATCGACCTGGCCGGGGATACCAACACCAACGGTGCCGGCCAACCGGTCGGGATCGACCCGCTCCACCATCTCCGAGATCGACTGGAAGAGGTCGTCGGCCCCGGTTCGTGGGGTCGAACGTTTCTTGGTCTGGACGACCTCGTCGCCCTCGAGGCGGGCGACCAGAATCTTGGTCCCGCCGACGTCGACGCCGATTCGGTGTTTCACCGGGTCAGCGGTGGCTGCCTTCTTCTTCTTCCTCGTCATAACCGAGATCCCATTCGAGCAGGAGGTTCTCGCGTTCGGCGTCACGGTTGACCCGCTCACGATTGCGCCGGAACTGCGGATCGTGGGGGGGCAACAGCAACAACCGGGCGTTGATGCGGTCACGGAATGACTCGATCATGGCGCTGTCACCGAAGTCACTGCGAATCTCCCAGTGCGGGGAGGTGGGGCCGAGGTACACGACCTTGACGTGGCCCACGGGTGGTGGGCGTTCTTCGTCGATGACGTCGGACATGGGGCGAGCTCCTGGACAACGGTGGAAGCGCCAGCTTAGAGGCCACGATGGTCGGACCCACCGTGGCCTCGGACCGACCGCGAGTGGTCCGACGCCGCGAGGATTCGGACCACTTGATCACTCAGTGTAGTACCACGACCGCCCTTGGTGATAAACGGTTGGGATTCGGTGAAGAAACCGGTTTTACGGGAACTTTCTGGACGATCTGGGCGTATTAGGTCCAGAAGAGGCAATGAGCCCTGAACACCGCGGTCGATCGATGTTCGCACCGAGAGACCGCAGGAGGTTGTATGGACACCAGTTGGATGGCCGAAGGCCTTTGTGCCGACAAGGAGCCTTCCCTGTTCTTCCCCAGTGACGGGGTCGGGGTGATTCGTGCCCAGCGCATCTGCGCAACCTGCCCGGTCAAGGGCCCGTGCCTCGAATACGCCCTGCGGTCGGGTATCGATCATGGCGTCTGGGGCGGCTGCTCCGAACGCGAACGTCGGCGCATCCTCAAGCGGCGCCGCCGTGCGGCCCGCTCGGGCATCGACGAGATCCCGGTCGGCGCCGACATCGGCTGAGTCCTCCACTTCCCACCCACACCCCACCGAAGCCGGCGACGTACCCCTCCACGTCGCCGGCTTCGTGTGGGTCTCGGCCCACACGAAGACCCCGCCCGAACGCCGCGGGTGTCAGGCCCGGCGACCGAACCAGCGGCGAATCGAGTCGAGCAGACCACGGTCGGTAGCGGGCACCGAGTCGGCGGTGGCCATCACCATGTCGTGATTGTCTGCGGCACCGACGACCGTGAACACCACATCGTCGCGTTCGACGATCACCACGTCGCCGTCGTCGGTGGTCATGACCTGCGCCGTGCCCGACTCCATGGGCATGGCGACGGCATCGGTGAGACCGGTGTCGTCGAGACTGCCGTCCTGGCGGAACACCGACACCGGCCCGTGGGCCGAGTCGTAGAGGAACTGCGTGATCTCGCCCGACTGATACACCGCAACCATGGGCATGTCGGGCATGGCCGGGCCCATGTCGTCCATCTCGTCCATGGGCATCACCTCGAACGAGCCGGTGACCATTCCATCAGGCATGGCTTCGGCGGCCGCGGCGTGTTGATCGACCAGGGCGTCGACCGGTGGAACGACGTCGGCCACGGGTGTCCCCGACGCAAAGCCCAGCACCAACACGAAGATGGTCGCCGCCGCGATCCCGAGCAACCAGGGTCGGGCCCGGCGGCGCTCATCGAGCGACACAACGGTGGCATCGTTGTCGGCGTCGTCGGCGTGGTAGTCGTCGGCCGCTGGGGCGAACACGAAGTCGGCAGGTGGTTCCACCGGGCCCAGGCCGGCCACCAGCCCACGGCTGCGGCGAATGGCCTCGAGCTCGGTCGACAAGGCGGAATCCGCCTCGATCTCGGCCCGCAACCCGTCGACGTCGGCCGGATCCAGCTCACCGTCGAGGTACGCCGAGAGGCGATCATCGCCGATCATGACTGGTCTCCCAGCTCATCTCCCAGCGCCTCACGGAGCTCGAGGCGACCGCGATGCAACCGGCTCCGAACCGTACCCACCGGCACGTCGAGCGACGACCCGATCTCGGCGTAGGACAACCCGACAACGTCGCTCAACACCACAACCGCTCGATACTCGACCCGCAGGTCGAGCAGCGCCTGCTGGATGTGGTCGGGGAGCTGGGCGGCGGCCAGGGCATCGTCGGCGGCCAGGCCGCCCTCGAGCACCCGGTCGGGGTCGTCGGGCAACGCCTCGACCGGCCGGCGCTTGCGGGCTCGCACCTGATCGAGGAACACGTTGGTGGTGATGCGACTCAGCCAGCCCTGCAGATTCCCCGGCTGATAGTTGACCAATCCTCGTTGCACTCTGAGTAACACCTCCTGCACCAGATCCTGTGTGTCGTCGTGATTGCCGGTGAGTCGATAGGCCACCGTGTAGAGGAATCGTCCGTAATCACGGGCGATCTCCTCCCAGGTGGGAACTGGGCCAACCGGCGGTTTCGACGACGAAGGGGGCGTCATGGACGATGTCGACGAGAACTGTCGATCAGTGACTCGTCAACACAACGACGTCACGGCGCGCAAAGTTCCCGCCACTCGGGATTCGCTCAGACGGCGGCGGATCAGACCGCGTCGTCGTCTTCGACTGGTTCTTCCGTGCCCTTTTTGAACTCCTGCTGGGCCTGGCCCAGTGACCGTGCCAACTTGGGCAGCTTGGCGCCACCGAAGAGCAAGAGCACCAACACCAAGATGATGATGAGTTCGGTACTGCCGAGGTTCATGCGAACAGCGTACCGGTCCGGGGGCGGCGACGGTCGACAGGTGTGGATCAGGCAGTGACGGAGGACTCTTCGGCCGCGGCGCGAGCCAAGGCTCGCTGGCGGCGAATGCGGCGGCGCTCACGTTCGCTCATGCCACCCCAGATGCCGAATTTCTCGCCGTTTCGCAGGGCGTACTCGAGGCAGTCGTCTTGGACCTCACACCCTCGACACACCTCTTTGGCTTCGCGGGTGGAAGCTCCCCGTTCCGGGAAGAACAGGTCGGGATCGACACCCAGGCAGTTGGCATAGTCTTGCCATGCTGGTTCGTCGGGTTCTGGTAGGACTTGTCGCATCGGTTCCCCTTCCGGGCCGCCGGGCACCGGTTCGAATCGTGGCCAACGGCCGCCGAAGCGGCAGCCGTTTGCTCGCATTGGTGTAATTACAACATTGTGTTTCGTTGCTGTCCAGCGGAACACCGGCATTTCTCGAAAGAAGCTGACATGACTGTCCGTTGGCTGGAGGCCGACATCACCCGTCTCGAGGTCGACGCGGTGGTGAACGCGGCCAACTCATCGCTGCTCGGCGGCGGTGGTGTCGACGGCGCCATCCATCGCGCCGCGGGACCTCGGTTGCTCGAAGCCTGTCGGCTTCTCGGCGGTTGCGACACCGGTGATGCCAAGGCGACACCGGGTTTCGACCTGGCCGCCACCTGGGTCATCCACACCGTGGGACCGGTGTGGCACGGTGGCACGAGGAACGAGGCCGAGTTGTTGGCGTCGTGTTACCGGCGATCCCTGGAGCAAGCCGCCGAGGTCGGGGCCCGATCAGTGGCCTTCCCGGCCATCTCCACCGGGGTGTACGGCTACCCCCTCGACGCCGCCGCCCGGGTTGCGGTCGCCACGGTCACCGCCCATGAAAGCACCGTCGACCACATCACGTTGGTGGCCTTCGACCACGAGACTGCAGTGCACTACCGCGACCTGCTCGACTGATCGACTGCTCTCGTTCAGAGGTTTCGAGAAACCCGACGCACCGCATCGCGCCGCCGGGTTCCCTCGGGCGCCAACGCCTGGAGCAGGTCGCTGCCGCGAAAGGCCCGGCGCATCGTGCCCAAACCCATCGGTCGAGTCGGTCGTTCGCGCAGCTCCCGTGACAGACGCTCGACCCGGGCGGCCATGTCGAGTTCGCGTTCGTACAAGAACCTGATCCACTGCGTGCGCTCATCGACCGCGGCGTGGATGGAGTACACGTCGGCTTCGTCGAGGGTGTGACCGGCCCGAAGGTGGTCGGGCAAGGGTCGCTGCACGTAGTGGGTGGCGTGGGGCGCGAAGGTCTCGTCTTCGGGACGATCGTGTGAGTACAAATAGATGGCGAACGATCGCCGCGACCGGGCCGCGCCGTCGGGGGCGGGCAATACCTCCTGGAACCCGTGCCAACTTCGTTCGGTGGTCTCGAACAGCACCGCCCGGTTGAACTCGGGGAGCCACGTGGTGACCTCGTCGTCGTCGGCCCACGGATCGCGGTGGAACTCGATGCCACCCCCCCACTCGGCCTCCCACTCGTCGTTCAGGTACACGATGAGGTTGAGGCGGCGATGCCAGTGTTCGATGGGGTGGTAGTTGAAGTCGACGTGCGGGTTGAGCGACTGCCCCGACAGGTTCTCGTGGGTGCCGCCGCCGGTGTAGTGCGGGTCATACAGCAACCCGTCGATACCAGTGATCCGGCCGATGGCGGCGAGGAACTCGGGTTGCTGGAGGAAACCATCGACGTCGGGGTAGGGCCCGCCCAGGTCGACCACACCCTCCTGGACCGCCTTGCGTCCGACCAGGCCCAGTTCGTTGGTGGCCGCGGCCTCGTCGAACTCCGGGAAGGCATCAGCCATACGCCGGCACCAGGCGTCGTCGAGGAAACCGTCGATGACGACGTGGCGGAACGGCGCGGCGGTGACGAACTGCTGATGCAAGTCATCCAGGCGGGCCAGGGTGGCCGCGCTCAACAACTCGGACAAAGGGGTGTACCTCCGAGTGCGACCCGATCGGGGCGAACGCCACCCGAGGGTAGAACCGGCATCGCGCGGGTGTCGAACCCTGTCAGCGCCGACCCTGCACCAGGCGGCGCCGCTGCTCGACGAAGTCGACCAGCACGTAATCGCCGATGTCCTGGTTGGTGGTGAAGAAGGCCCGACCGCCGTTCATCTGGCTGATCTTCTCGATGAAGTTGGTGAGATAGGTGGTGGCGTCGAGCATGAAGGTGTTGATCCGGATGTCCTCACGGGTGCACCGAGCCACCTCCTGCAAGGTGAGATCGACGGTGTGGGGTGACGGCGGGTAACTGAAGTACGGGCGACCGTCGGGCTCGAGGTGAGCGGTGGGTTCACCGTCGGTGATCATGATGATCTGTTTGGTGCCGGTCTGGCGACCCAACATGCGCCGGGCCAGCATGAAACCGTGTTGCATGTTGGTGCCGTAGTCGTAGTCCCATGACACGGTGGGCAAGTCGTTGGCGTCGATCTCGTGGGCGACCGCAGCAAAGGTGACGATGCCCAGGTAGTCGCGCGGGTATTGGGTCGAGATCAACGCGTTGAGCGCCATGGCCACCTTCTTGGCCGGCACGAAGTTGTCGCGCATGGGCATCGACAACGAGAGGTCGAGCATCAACACGGTGCTCGACCGCACCGCATGCTCGGTCCGCTCGACCTCGAAGTCGTCGGGATGGAGGTTGACCGGTGTGCCACCACCCGACCGGGTGACCGCGTTGCGGACCGTCCGGTTGATGTCGAGGTTGAAGGGGTCGCCGTATTCGTAGGCCTTGGTGTCGTAGTCGCGTTCGTGCCCGATACCGGTCTTGTCGATGTCGTGTTTGCCCAGCTGGTCGGTGCGCAACTTGCGGAAGATGTCACCCAGGGCGTTGTGCCCCAGCTGACGAATGGCCCGGGCGGTGAGCTCGAGCCGACCCTCGTTGCGTTGGACGTAGCCGGCGTCCTCGAGCATCTGGGCCAACTCGGACAGTCGTTCGAGGCTGTGGGCGGCCTCGTTCCCCAACAGGTCCCGGGCCCGATCGATGTCGACTTCGGCCAGGGCGCCCGGATTACGAGCACCCCGCAACAGGTTCTCGAGCTGGTCGAGGTCGCCCAGTTCCTGGAACAACTCGGTGGCGGCAGCCATGTCGAGAGGATCCTGGCCCCGGAAGTCGTAACTGTCGCCCCACCCCATCTGGGGGAACATCTGCTGGAGGTTCTGGCCCAGCTGCTCGGCCTGCCACCGCAGATCCATGTCGTCGAGCAACTGATCCGACAGGGCCTGGAGCTGTTGGCGTTGCTCGGGTGTCATCGAGTTCAACATCTGCTGCATGGCAGCCATACGTTGCGCCATCACTTCGAGCAGCTCGTCGAGGGTCTGCGGGTTCTCCGGGAAGAAGTCGCCGTACTGCTCCATGAAACCGTCGAAGTCGGGTTCTTCTCCGGCCTGCTTCTGCTCGAGCATCTCGTTGAGCGCCGCCATCATGTCCTTCATGCGCGCCATGTCTTCCGGTGACATGTCGCTCATGGCCCCGGCCATCTGATCGACGTACTGCTGCATCAGCTGTTCGCGCAGCTTCTCGACCAGCTCGTCGAATCGCTGCTGGGCATCGGCGGAGGTGAAGTCGTACTCCTGGAGCTGTTGCACCTGGCCGGCCAGGTCGGGCGGCATCATCTCCAGCTGCATGTGTTTGTCGGCGGCGGACTGCTGGGCCAGTTCGGCGCTGCGGCGATCGGCTTCGTCGCCATCCTCGGCGAAGGCGGCGGCCTGCTGCGACATGTCGTCGAGCGCCTGTCGTTCCTCATCGACCAACTCGCGCAGTTCTTGGGCGATGTCGTCGTACACCCCACCGAGATCGAACTGATCGAGCGCTTCCTCGCGTCGCTGACGGAGCTGCTCCATCATGTCGCGTAGGCCCTGGAGCTGTTCACCGTCGGGTGTGGTGAAGCCGTCGCGCAGCATTCGGGACAAGGCCGCGTTCACGTCGCCGTGTTCGGCCAGCTCGTCGGTCATGGCCCGGAACAGGTCGTCGGCATCGATGTCGAAACCGACCTGGGTGCCGTCCCACGCGCTGTACGTGAAGCGGGCCGCTTCTCGTTGACGACGGCGACGACGCAGGCCCATGGGCGAAGGGTAGTTCTCCCGGTCCCCCTCTCCCACTCGGCGCCGGACCACCACCCTCCGTGATCAGGCGAAGGCCCGGAAGGTACCGACGGCCGATGCGGTCACCTTTCCGTCCTGTTCGGCCTCGGCTCGCGTGATGACCTGGCGTTCGACCACCGAGGAGACCTCGGCCCGGAACCGCACCGGACGGTCGATCCGGGTGAGGGCGCGATAGGCCACCTCCAGCTCGACGGTGAAACCCGCAACACCAGAACCGATGTTGGCCACGTTGCAGATCTGATCGAACGTGGCGGCCAGGACCGCACCGTGCACACCGTCGGGTGGACCCTCGTACAACCGCGTGAAGGTGGCCTCGGCCACCGCCTCGGGCGGCTCCCAACGCACCGGCACCGGAAGGGCCAGAGGATTCGCCGAGCCGAACACATAGTCATGGGTGAACAAGCTCGATGGGTCGAAACCGCCCTCGCCGGAGGCTTCGCCGTATCGCGATGTCAACACTGGGGCGTCCGCCGCAGCCAGCTGGTCGGCGATCTCCCCCACCCGCTGGGCCAGCTCTTCGGTCTCGGCCGGATCGGTGAGATGGGTCACGCTCGCCGCCATCAGCCGACGAACCACCGCGACCAGACTGCCCGAGTGGTCATCGGCGACCTCGGTCGATGGCCCTCGATCAGCCATCGCCCGCACCCAGCCTGGTGAGATCGCCCCGATCGACCTGGATGAACAGTCCCGTGGCGCGGCAGGTGACCTCGCCGTGCTGGCGCAACTCGCCGTCGACATGGATCCGCCGACCCTCGACCGAACGCTGGCGGGCCCGGAACTCGGCGGGCTGGTCGGTGCGGGTGGCCCCCACGTACTCGACCTTCAGTGAGGCGGTCGGGCCGGTGACGCCGGCCAGGGCGTTGGCACTGCTGAACACCATGTCGAACGAACCGATCAGCACCGCGCCGTGCACCCGTCCGGGAGGCCCCTCGTAGCCGGCGTTGAACTCCACCTCCCCCACCACCTCGGGAGGTTCGTACCGAATGGTGATCGGCGGCGCCACTGGGTTGTACAGACCGTGGACCACGTCGTACGGCGAGCCGGCATGCGGTTCGGACACGGGCTGGTCGAGCGCCAGGCGCGCCGGCGGCGGATCAGGCACCAACGCCTCCAGCCGGGCCAACACGGGTGACAGTCCGTCAACGGCCGCCTTCGTCTGGTCCTCGTCGAACACCCGGGTGTTCACCAGGTGAATCACGCGGCGCAGGTTGTCGGTCAGGTGGCGCAGCTCCCGTTCGCGACCGGTGACCGCCGGATGCGGGCACGGAACGAACGGCCCCTCGCGCTGGTTGAGGCCCCTCATGTTGGAGATCGTCGCGCACCAACCCCTGAGGACGCGACTCCGCTCAGGACCGGGCGCTCATCGAGATCGATGGTGTCGCGGATCACCAACCGTCAGGGCGACCCGCTCAGGACCAGGCGAACAACCCGTCGAGGACGGCCAGCAGGGCCACTTGGGCCGAGACCCGATCACGGCTGTCGGCGTCGACCAGAACCACCCGATCGTCGAGATCCATGGCGGCACGGATCTCCGACAACGGATGCTCGAGCTCGTTGTTCTCGAATCGGTTCACGACCACGCCGTACGGCTGCCGCGCCCGTTCGACGTGGTCGAGCGAACCGAAGGCGGCGCCGATGTCGCGACCGTCGACCACCACGGCCAGACCGAAGGAATCGGCCGACAGCGCCGGCCACAGCACCTGGTGGGCCGGCACCGGCGACAGACCCAACAGCCGCACGGTCAGCTCTTCACCCACATCGATGCGTCCCATTTGGAACGGTGTGCGAGGTCCGCCCGAGTCCGGGAGGCGATCGATGTCGGAAGCCGCTTCGATGATGGTGCGCACACCGGCACCCGGAGGACCGAGAACGGTGATGGTGGCGGTCTGCTGCGACCGGCAGACGGCCGTGGTCACGGCGTACCGACTCGTCCGGCCAGCTCGGCCACCACGGCCTCGTCGATACGCGACGAGAAACGGGCGCCGAGCAGGGTCACCTCGTAGCCGACCGCGCCCAGGTCGGCCTTCTTGTCGGCCACCACACCCAGTAGGGCTCGGTGGCCGATCCGTTCGACGAAGACGAACTCGGTGTCGAGCTCGAGGAACAACCGCTCGCAGCGATCACCGGCGAAACACTGGGCCGCCGAGTTGGCCAGGGAATCGAGCCCCAGCATGATCGCGGCGAAGTGATCGGCCGTCTCCTCGGGCAGCTCGCCCGTCCACAGCAGGGGCAAACCGTGGGCATCGGTGAGCAGTGCCGCATGAGCCGAGGGGGCGTCCTCCACGAACCGGTCGAGGAGGTCACCGATCTCGGCAACCGGCGGTGAGACCTGCCCGGCCAATGAGCTCAATGAGATGGCGGTCATGAACGATCCTCTGTTCTCCGCACCAAAACGATGTCGTCGGCCGCATCCATGAGCGCGGCCGTCACGCCACCCCGATACTGCTCCACCAACCGGCGGGCAACGGCCGCCCGCCGTTGCGCGTCGGTGAGGTTCTCGGCACCGACTCCGTCGCTCAGCGGCACCGGACCCAGCCCCGACACCGGCCACGCTCGGCTGGGATCGGTTCGCGGTTCGGGCCGAACCGGTTCGGGTCGATGTACGCGAGCCGGTTCTTCGTGGTTCGTGGCGGGTGACGACTCCGGGGTGCGGCCTCGACTCGCCTGGCGAGCCAGCCGCGCCGACAACCGCTCTGCCGTGCTCGACGCCAACGGGTCGGCCCGAGGAGTGTCCATCGGCACCGGGTCGGTGGTGGCCACCGACTCGACGGTGGCCGACTCCGGAGTGGCCGGTTCGGAGATCAGGTGGCGGCCAGGTACGAACAAGCGAGCGATGTTGCCGCCCTCGTGATCGGCGAAGATCTCGATGTCGATCCCGGTCGCGCCGGCCCGTTCACCGACCGCGATCAAGCGGTGCAGCAGCGTCGACCGATCGTCGATCGAGACAACACCGCCCAGTGCCCGATTGAGCTGGTCACGGCGATCGTCGTCGATGCGGGCACCGTCGTCGATCACCCACACCAGATATCCCAGCTCGTGGGTGCTCCCGATGACCGTGACGGGCACATCGGGCGTGGCGTGGGCCAGGGCACTGTCGATGAGGGTGGTGACCATGGTGGTGAGGTCGGCGCCCAGCTCACCGGTGAGGCCGCCGGGATCAACGGTGTCGACCGTGACGTCGATCGGCCGCAGTGACTGTTGGGCGGCGGCCGCGATGACTCCGACGAAACCTTGATCGCCGACCGGCACACCGGGGGCGGCCGTCGGGGCGACCACCGGTTCACGGCGCGACTGCTCGGCGAAGATCTCGGTGTACACCGGATCGTCGGTCTCACCCTCGGCGATGGGGGCGGCTTGGGCCCCCGCGAAGATCGGCTCACTCGTTCTGGCCGGGTCGGTGTCGACCTCATCGTCGGGCTCGTCGTCGGGCTCGTCGTCGAACACCTCGTCGTCGTCCGACGTGGTGTCGCTGTCCGATGTGGTGTCGACGTCGTCCGGTGATCGGACGTCGTCCTCGCCGTCATCATCGACCTCGGGGTCATCGGGGTCGATCGAGACCAGGGTCTCGAGCCCGACCTCGCCGACGTCGACCACGGCCGCCGGCCATCGGCGCCCCACCCAGAACAACCCGAGCAGGGCCACCAGCGCAGCAGCCGCCACCACCAGAGGCGTCAGCTGGGCCTGAAGGCGAGCATCGTCGCGTGCCGCCACCAGATGTGACCAGATGGCCGCGTCGGCATCGGCCACGATGGTCGCGGTGGCGACGTGGGACTGATCCCAGGCCGCGGTGGCCGCGACCGACCGGTCACCCGGTCCGGCCGAGTCGACGCTCGACCGGTGAGCAACCAACACGTCGGAGCCCGTCGCCGCGGCGATCACGTCGTCCTGACCGGGCGCGGCACTCAATCGCAACGTGGTGGACCAGTCGCCGGTGACGGCCCGGGCCTCGTCCACCAGATCGGGGTCACTTCGGCCGAGGACGGCCTCCAGCTCGTCCACCAACGCCTGACGCCAGTGCAGCAGGCCGGCGTTGACCGACGCTCGCGCCGCATCGCTGCCGTCGAGGAGGGACGGATCGACATGGCCGGATCGATTCAGCAGGTGGTTGAGGGCGGCGTCGTAGCCGCCCTGGGCATCGCTGGACCGGGCGGCGTCGATCAGCTCGAGCGTCTGGGCGTCGAAGTCCCGCACCTCGATCAGGGCATCAGTGGCACCACGAGCGCCGTCGAGATCCTCGCCTCGCAACTGTTGCCATCGTTCGTGCTGCAGCGCCACCACCAGCGCCTGGTCGTCGAGGCTCACCGCCACCAGGGCGGCCGTGTCGCTCACCGAATCAGCCCGGGCCGTGGCTCGCTGGAACGCCAGGAACCCGACCGAGGTTGCTGCCAGAACAACAACAACGGCCAAGAGGGCCAGACGGGTGTGGACGGGGCGAGTGTGCATGACGACGAGACGGACCGCAGTCCGCAGGGCTCCCATCGGACGACCCCAGGCCATGTTGAGCGGCAGTCACCACGCTGATGGGGGTCGATGACTCATCGGCACCGGTCCGTTGCCGACAGGAACAACCGGTCACCTCTCTCTCACCATGCCCGCGTCCACACCTCCTCCTCCGGCTTCTCCCCCTCGCTCGAGCCGCAACCGTTCGAGTCGACTCGACATCGGCGCGCTGCTCGACGTCGATCGCATCACCGAGAGCCTCGAACACATCGTCGCCCACGAACCCAACCGGGGATTGGTGGCCGTTGTCGTGGTGAAACCCGATGTCTCGGGAACCTTGTCGGCCACCGACGACGCCGACTTCATCAGCTGGGCCGGCGAGTTCGCCCAACGACTGATCGACATCGACGATCGGCTGCGTTTGGCCTTCCGGTCCGCCGAGGAGGCAGTCGGGTACGTACCGGGCCTCATGTCTCGCCGCGAGATCGACCCGCTGGTGGAGGCCCTGGCGACCGCTCTCGACGGACCCATCTCACTGGGAGAGTCCGAAGTGGCCGTGGACTCACGGGCCGGGCTGGCCATGATCGACAGCAACAACCCGGGACTGGCCCAGGCGCTCGAAGCCGCCAATCTGGCGCTGGTCCGGACCAGACCCGATCGCCGGGCTCGTTCGTTCCGACCCTTCCGGCGCCTCCAGAGCGCCATGCGCGATCGGCTCGAAGCCCGCATCCGACACGACCTGCGGGCCGGCGACATGATGGTGCGGTACCAGCCGATCGTCGATCTCCGAACCGGTCGGGTGCACGGGGTCGAGGCGCTCGCCCGCCTTCGCGATGGCCGGCGCGGTGAGCTCTCGCCAGGGGTGTTCCTCCCGGTCGCAGCTCGCCACGGCCTGATGGGCGCAGTGGGCTCGGGTGTTCTGGCTCGGGTGGCCACCGACATCGGCCGATGGCGGGACCAGGTGACCGAACCCTTCACCGTCTGGATCAACCTCTCCGTTCGCGAAGTGCTCGACCCTCGCACGATGGCCTCGGTCGACCAGCTCATCAATCCCCACCCGCGTCTCGCCGTGGGGGTCGAGCTCACCGAAACCGCCCGGGCCAGCGCCGACGAACTCACACGCGCCCGCCTGGTGTTGGCCGAACGAGGCCTGCGCTGTGCGGTCGACTACCACGGGGTGGCCCTCACCGAGGTGGCCCGCAGTCGCTTCGACACCGTGAAGCTCAGCCGTCGTGTCATCCGCCATCTCGCCGCCCGTTCGAGCGAGGCCACTCCGGCCCTGGTGGCGATGCTGCACGCACTCGACGTGGCGGTCACGGCCGAAGGCATCGAGACCGAGGGGCACCTACGACCGGCAGTGGCTGCCGATTGTGACCGAGGCCAGGGGTTCTACTTCGCCCGGCCGGCCGAAGCGGTCGCCATCGACGAACTCGTCGGGGGCACCTCCACCCCTGCCCCCCAAGATTTGGTCTCAGCCGGTCAACGCAGCACCTGAGCGGTTTCGAAGGCGGCCACTTCGGTTGCTTGGAATCCGAGCAGATCGGTGAGTACTTCGCGGGTGTGCTGGCCGATGGTGGGCCCCGACTCGAACAGCATCGGCGGTGTGGCCGAGAACGCGGTGGCCGGGCCGTCGAATGACGTCCGGCCGAGTGTGGGGTGATCGAGATCGACGAAGAACCGTCGATGGTCGAGCTGCGGGTCGCTGCGCAGATCGGTGGGCCGGGCCACCATCGAGGCCGGCACCCCGGCGTCGACCAGTTCGGCGACCGCTTCGGTGGCCGGAAGCCGGGCCGTCCACTCGGCGAGCCGGTCGTGCCGATCGCCACCTGGGCCCAGAACGGTGTCGAGACGGCGGCGCTGCTCGTCGGTCTCGCAGGCCACCGCCACATACCGTTCGGTCTCGTTCGTGGCGAACACACCCTGGGGATCGGCGTAGGGCGATCGGTGGCCCATGGCCGGCCACGTCACTCCGTTGACGGCTCGATCGAGCAGCACCGGTTCCAGGAAGTGCACGG
>JBPCTQ010000318.1:0-26831 GCA_051011595.1 Acidimicrobiales bacterium | reverse complement strand
GGCGCGGGGCGTTCTGGCGGCTGGGCGCGTCATAGGTGACGCGTGGTACCGCCAGTTCGGGGCGCGGGTCGTTCTGGCGGTGGGGCGCGTCATAGGTGACGCGTTGTACCGCCAGTTCGGGATGGGCGGGCTAGGGCCGGGGGCCGGTGTAGTGGGCCTGGGGCCGGAACCGCAGGGGGGCCTCGTCGTACTCCTCGAGGCCGTGGGCGATCCAGCCGGCCGTGCGGGCAATGGCGAACACTGCCTCACCCGAGTCCGGAGCCATGTCGGCCAGGAAGGTGAGCGCACCGAGGGCGAAGTCGATGTTGGCCAGCACCGAAGCCCGTTCGTGCACCAGGTTGAGGACATCGGTGACAACCAGGAGCCGGGTGTCGCGTCGGTACGCCTCCAGGACCAGCGCCGACAACAGCCCGAACCGGGGGTCGTCGGTGCGGTACACCAGGTGGCCGAAACCGGGCACCTTGTCGCCCCGGCCGAGGATCTCGCCGACGGCTGTTGACGCCGACCCCGACTCTTCGGCGGTGACGAACAACCGGTGCACCTGGCTGCTGGCCGCGCCGTGCAACGTTCCCCCTACTCCGCCGAGGCCGGCTGCCACCACCGAGTACGGGTCACCCCGAACCGATGCGGCCACCCGCGCCGCCAGCGTGGACGTGGCCAGGCCATGATCGGCCAGGATGGTCATGGCCCCGTCGAGGGCGGCGATCTTGTCGACCGTGGGCGGTTGGGGAGTCAGGCGAGGCCACAACCGCTGCGCCAGCGGGCCGATGGCTTCGGTTCCCAACAACGGCATCCCGTCGACCATGGCGCTGATCATGCCCTCGGCGGCTTGCACCACCGAATGCCGGTGCAGATCGTGCCGCAACGGGTCGCTGGCCGCGGCAACCGCCACCGCCACCCGTAGGCGGTCGATGCCGGTGGTCTCGGGACCCAGCACCGACTGGGCGTCGGCGATGGGCCGATGCAGGTCGTGGTCACTGGTCCAGGCCCGATCGTCGTCGGTTTCCCACAACAATCGGGCGACGTGTTCGTACCCGTGGCCCACCAAGGTGTCGACGGTGCGACCCCGAAAGGCCAGCCGCCCGTCTTCGATCAAGGTGATGGCCGACGAGATGCGGGTGTCGATCTCGCCCACCCCCCGGGACCGACGCCGGCCGCTGGCCAATGCGTCGACCTGGCTGGGATCGAACAACGAGGTGCGTCCGTCGGGCGCCCGTTCGGAGTCGAGTAGGCCCCGACTCACATAGGCATACACGGTGTCGCGTTTCACCCCGAGTCGGGCCGCCACTTCCGAAGCAGTGAGCATTGATCAATCATGGTTGACTTGATCAAGGTTGTCAATGACTGATCAATGTGGAAAGTTGGTGGCATGGACCCAGAGAACGGCAGTAACCCTCAGCCCGGCAACCAACCCACCACGCAGCCCGCCACCAGCCCGGCCGACACCCAAGCCACCAACCAGGTATTTGCGGTGCCGCCCGGTCTCAAAGGTCTGGCCGTGGCCGACACCAGGATCGGGGCCGTTCGCGGCGACGAGGGGTTTTTCCACTACGGGCCCTACGACGCCACCGAAGCGGCCCGCCTACGGACCTTCGAAGACATCTGGGCCTTGCTCATCGACGGTGCGTTCCCCGAAGACGGTCGTTTCGCCAAGGACGTGGCCACCCGACGCGCCGCACCCGCGGGATTGAAACCCGTCACCGACGCGTCGGCGCTGCGGGCCCTGCAGCGGGGACTGCTCACCCTGGCCGACATCGAGGACTTCGGCCCCACCATCGACACCGATGCCGACCAGCGCCGCGACCAGGCGCTGCGCATCGCCGCGGTCACGCCGACCTTGTTGGCGGCGTCGGAAAGGGGCGCCGATCTACCACCCATCCGCGACGATCTCGGTCATGCCGCCCACTGGTTGTGGTTGCTCACCGGAACCGAACCCACCCCCGAGGCGGCCCGGGCGGTGGAGACGTACCTCTCGCTCACCCTCGACCACGGGTTCAACAACTCCACCTTCACGGCACGGTCCATCACCAGCACGGGGGCCGATGTGGCAGCCGCGGTGGTCGGCGCCATCGGCTCGATGTCGGGACCGTTGCACGGTGGCGCGCCCAGCCGGGCCCTCGACATGATCAACGACATCGGATCGGCCGACGGCGTCGATGCCTGGTTGGCTCCGCGCCTGGAGCGAGGCGACAAGATCATGGGCTTCGGCCATGCCGTGTACCGGGCCGACGATCCGCGGTCGATGCTGTTGCGGGAAGTGGCCATCGGGCTCGGGGGTGAGGTCGTCGAGCGGGCCATCGCCATCGAGGAGCGGATCCTCGACCACATGCGGGCGTGGAAACCCAACGCCACCATCGTCACCAACGTGGAGTACTACGCCGGGGTCGTGTTGTCGCTGGCCGGCATCCCCCAGCACCTGTTCACCGCCACGTTCACGGTCAGCCGGGTGGTCGGTTGGACGGCCCACATCCTCGAGCAGGCTGCCGACAACAAGATCATCCGGCCGTCGGCCAACTACACCGGCCCCGCCGCACCCCAGCCGGTGCCCACCCCCTGATCGACCGATCGGGCCGAAGCCAGCGCCCGTGCGGGCGCGCAGTACCCTGACCCGGTGGCTCCCACCGCTGGCTACTCAGGCACACCGTTGGCCAAGAAGCTCGGCATCGGCGAAGGCGATCGGGTGGCGCTCATAGGCGAACCCGACCACTTCCGAGACCTGCTGGCGCCGATCCCCGACGGTGTCGAGTTCAGAACGAGCGTGCGTGGTCACAACGAAGTGGTGGTGGCCTTCTTCGTGAGCCGGTCGGACTTCACCCGCCGCCTTGGGGCACTCGGCCGATCCGTCTTCCCGGCCGACGGATTGTGGATCGCCTGGCCCAAGAAGGCATCCAAGGTGCCCACCGACATGACCGAGGACGTCGTACGGGAGGTCGCTCTCCCCACCGGGTTGGTCGATGTGAAAGTCTGCGCCATCGACGAGACCTGGTCCGGTCTCCGTCTGGTGTGGCGCAAGGAGCTGCGGTGACCGGGATTCCAGCAGAGATCGACGGGTCGACCACGTTGCCCCGGTTGCGTTCGTTCATCGACGGCGCGCCCGTCGACACCACCAGCGGGGTCATCTTCGAGTCGATCAACCCGGCCACCAACACGGTGATCTGCGAGGTGGAACAAGCCGGCCCGAACGAGGTCGACGCGGCGGTGAGTTCGGCCCAACGGGCGCAGGCGGAGTGGGCATTGGTACCGGCCACCGATCGCGCCCGCATCTTGATGCGGGCCGTCGCCATCCTGCGCGAGCGCAACGACGAGCTGGCCCGGATCGAGACCCTCGATACCGGCAAACCCATCAGCGAGACCAGCACCGAGGACATCGTCACCGGGGCCGACGTCATCGAGTTCTTCGCCGGGCTGGCCCCGGCGGTGTACGGCGAGACGATCGACTTCCCCGGTCAGGGCTTCGCGGTCATGCGCCGTGAACCGTTGGGGGTCACCGCCGGGATCGGTGCGTGGAACTACCCGATGCAGATCGCCATGTGGAAGTCGGCTCCCGCGCTGGCCTGTGGCAACGCCATGATCTTCAAGCCGGCCGAGCTCACGCCCATCACGGCTGGTCTGTTGGCCGAGATCTACCTCGAGGCCGGTGTTCCTCCTGGGGTGTTCAACGTCGTGCACGGCGATGGCTCCACCGGCCAATTGCTCACCCGCCACGACGGTGTGGCCAAGGTGAGCCTCACCGGAGAGGTCACGACGGGCAAGGCGGTCATGGCCGACGCCGCCGGCAGTCTCAAGAAGGTGACCCTCGAGCTGGGGGGCAAGAGCCCGATCGTGGTGTTCGACGACGCCGATCTGTCCAGCGCCGTGAACGCGGCGGTCACCAACAACTTCTACAGCTCGGGCCAGGTCTGCTCCAACGGGACCCGGGTGTTCGTGCAGCGCGGCATCTACGACGAGTTCGTCGATCGGCTACCCGAGCGGGTGCAGGCCCTCGTTGTGGGTGATCCCTTCGATCCAGCGGTCACCATCGGACCGCTGGTCAGCGCCGAGCACCGATCCAAGGTCGAGCACTACCTCGGCCTGGCCGGGGAGAGTGATGCCGTGTTGGTGGTGGGTGGGGGACGCCCCGACGATCCCGCCCTGGACCAGGGCAACTACGTCATGCCCACCGTGTTCGCGGATTGCCGCGACGACATGACGTTCGTGCGCGATGAGATCTTCGGACCCGTCATGGCCGTGTTGCCCTTCGACACCGAGGACGAGGCGATCGCCCGGGCCAACGACACTCCCTACGGACTCTCCGGGGCGGTCTTCTCCTCCGACTTCTCCCGCGCCCACCGGGTGGCCAATGCCCTCCAGGCGGGCACGGTGTGGATCAACGACTACAACATGTTGCCGGTGTCGATCCCCTTCGGTGGGTACAAACAATCGGGTCTGGGCCGCGAGAACGGGCGAGCGACCATCGAGCACTACACCCAGGTCAAGACCATCTACGCCAACCTCGGTGTCGTCGAGAAGGGGTTGTGACCGTGTCTGGTGCGGCGTCGGCCGGGTCGGTCGACCTCGGCGATGTGGTGTTGGCCTACCGGCTCGGCGGCGAAGGCCCCGATCTCGTCTGGGGGCACGGCCTCACCAGCTCGATGGCGGCCGAGGACGAGCGGGCGTTGCTTCGGTGGGACCGGATCCAGCACAACCACCGGGTGCTTCGCTACGACGCCCGCGGCCACGGCGAGTCGGGTTCCACCGAGGAGCGGGACGGCTATGCATGGTCGGCGCTGGGGAGCGATCAACGGTCGCTGGCCGATGCCTTGGCCATCGGCTCCTACGCCGCCGGCGGCGCATCGATGGGCTGCGCCACCGCCCTCCACGCCGCGGTGCAAGACCCCGATCGCATCACTGCGCTGGTCCTGATGATCCCTCCCACCGGCTGGGAAGGTCGTGCCGGTCAGGCCTCGCTGTACGAGGCCATGGCCGACATCGTCGAGACCGACGGGGTGGAGCCACTCATCGCCGCTTCGGCCGAGCTGGCCCCACCCGACCCCTTCGTCGACGTGCCCGACATGGCCGAACTGCGAGCCGAAGCCATGCGATCGTGGGACACCACACGATTGGCTCGGGTCTTTCGTGGGGCCACCACGGCACAGCTGCCCGATCGCGACGTGTTGTCGACGCTCACCCAGCCGGCGTTGATTCTCGCCTGGACCGGCGATCCCACCCATCCCGCGGCGACGGCGCACGAGCTCGACGAGCTGCTCCCGGGCGCCGAGCTCGACCTGGTGAGTGACCTCGACGGTGTGCTGGCCTGGTCGGACCGGGTCGAGCAGTTCCTCGTCGAACACTGACCGCGCGGTCAGTCGACGGCCACCCAGCTGCTGGCGGCGGAACCGGTCAGGTGCAGCTCGTCCAATCCCGGCAGGGTGAAGGTGGTGGTGGCCGAGAATCCGTCGCTGGTGGTGAGCGAGAGTCGCGGGGCGAGACCGCCTTGTTCCTGGCCGGCAATGCCGCGCTGTACCCGCCACACACCGTTGAGGGTGCGGTCGTCGGTTCGGCATACGAAGGTCCGGTCGGCCAGCAGTTCGCAGCGGGTACCCACCGCCATCTGCTCGAGGAGGGCGGAGCCCGTATCGGTGAGGTCGGTCATCTCCCACGTTCCGGTGAGGGCCACCTGGAGACGACTGGGCGCCGGATCGGGTCGTTCGCCCCGGGGCAGGGATGCGGTGCGGGTCCACCCCGACTCGTGGAATCCCGATGCCATCACCAACTCGTCGCCCGACAGGGTCACGCGGGCGCTACCTCCCCGTTGGCCGTCGTCGCTACGCCAGGTGAGCACGGCCACCGCGGCGTTGTCGTCGGCTGCGGCGGGGAGGGCATCCGCCAACCAGAGCCCGGTGAGCGTCGCCGACCGGTCATCTCGCTCACACCGCAGGATGTGATCATCGGCGAATTCACACCGATCGCCGATGGTCCCGGCCAGACCACTGCCGGTTTCCTCGTCGACGGTCTCCACCGTCCACTGGCCGATGAGGTGCCATTCGACCGGATTGATGGGGTCGAGGTCGCCGGTACCTGTTGCCCGGGCGACGGGCGGTGCACTCGCGGTGGTCGGGGGGGATCCGGTCGTGTCGCCGACATCGCTCACCGAGATGTGGTCGTTGGCGTCGGTTGATCCGCCGCAGGCGGTCAGGACCAGCGCCGCGGTAGCCACCACCATCGAGACGCGCCGGGCCAGATGCATGGCTTTCCATCGGTCGTCGGCCCGCTGTTCGTGAGCCCGGGTTCAGATGTCCGGGGGTGGGGACTGCCGCTCGGGGTCGGACGGGCTCATGATCCCGATGGGCCGACCGTCGGGATCCTCGATGATGGCGTGACGGGCACCCCAGAAGGCGTCGGTCGGTGGATGGAGGCTCCGGTGTCCCAGACCGACCAGGCGCTCGTAGATGGCATCGACCTCTTCCCGGGTGCCCACCGAGAAGCCCACCAGGGTGGAGCCGGTCGGATCCTGGACCTTGGATGAGTCGTTGTACGAGCCCGCCAGCTCGACCGAGTCGAACTCGACGTCGACCTCGGTCGGATCGGCGGCGGTGACGTGGTGCATTCCGCTTTCGGTCGACCAGACATTCGACTCGGGGATTTCGACGCCCAGCTCGCGGTAGAACGCCAGCGCAGCCTCCATGTTGCCGGTGACCAGGTTGATGCCGTGAAGCCGCACGTCCCCCATGGTGTCCTCTCGGTTGTGTTGGTCACCCAATCATGGCCTGGGGTCCGGGGTTGTTCCAGCACCATGCTCAGCGCAGCTGGCCGATCACCACGGTGAGCTCACTCTCGAGCCGATAGCCGGCGCGGTCGTCGCCGAAGGGGGCGATGGCTTCGAGGACGAGTTCACGCACGGCGTCCTCCCCGGTCTGCTCCAGCGATGGCACCACTACTCCGGGGGACCGCAGTGCCTTCCAGGCCGTGTCGGCGTCAGGCCACTCGTTGACCGCGACGGCGGCGGTGCGGCTCACCAGATCGATCCCGGCCCGGTCGAGCATGTCCTCGGCCACCCCGGGAGCGCCGATGTTGGCCAGCGACACCATCTCTTCGGCCGTTGACGGAGGACCGGTGGTTCCGACCGCCACGAAGTAGTCACGAAGGTCCAGCCTGGCAGCCGGCCCCCAGAAGGTGAGACCGAGCATGCCGCCGGGCCGCAGAACCCGGGCTGCCTCGTCGAGTGCAGCCTGACAGCCGCCCCAGATCCCGTTGAACGAGGTGACCACGTCGAAGCGCTGATCGGCCCACGGCAGGTCGAACATCGAACCCCACACCAGATCGGCTGGTGGTGTTCGGCGACCGGCGATGTCGATCAACCCGGCGGCGGCGTCGATGCCGGCGCATCGGGCCCCTCGCCGATGGGCTTTGCCGAGTGCGTAGCCGGAGCCGCACGCCAGGTCGAGCAGGTCGACGTCGGGCCCCACCCGGGTACGAGCGAACACGGTGTCGATGGCGTCTGCGGCGTAGGGCTCGAAGAGGAACGCCCAGTCGGTGGCGGCGTGGTCCCAGGCCCTGCCGGCTTCGATCCAGCTGGTGTCGGTGGGGGTGTCGGTTGCGGTCATGGTGTCTCCTCGTTCGGTGTCTTCACAGCGTGCGCCGTCGGGCTCGGTGGAGCTTGGAGAAGACCTGAAGAATTGCTTCTTTCGAACTCCATCTCGTCTCCAAGCCCTGGACTCGTCGATCCCGCACAGTGGCGACAGGTCAACCACACCCACGAAGGAGACGACCTGCCATGAACACCGAGACCAATCCATCCACCGCCCGGTTCCGCCCGGGCACCACTGCCAGCCCTGTCGCCCGGGTTCCCCGGTTCGGCACGGTCGGCCGACCGGAGCTCGTCCTGGCCAAGGCGGCGTGAGTCGGGCTGAGGGCCCAACCGCAGGGACCTACGATGGGTCCTATGCGTCTGCGGGAGTGGCGACGGAGGTGATTCTCCGCTTCGCCGACAACGAACTCGATCTCGATCGGGTGGAGCTTCGCCATGATGGCGAGCCCTACCCGATCGAGCCGCAGGTTTTCGATGTGCTCGTGCACCTCGCCACCAACCGCGGGCGGGTGGTCACCAAGGAGGAGCTGCTCGATCAGGTATGGGGCGATCGTTTCGTCAGCGAATCGGCCTTGACCACGCGTATCAAGAGCGCCCGACGGGCCGTGGGCGACGACGGCACCACCCAGGGTGTGATCCGCACGGTGCACGGCCGGGGTTATGAGTTCGTCGCCGAGATCCACGAGGTGGAGAACCGTCAGGAGACCACCACCAACCCGAGTGGTGATCTGCCGGTTGCCGTCGGTCGGTTGGTCGGACGCGAACACGATCTCGACCACCTCGTCACCGCCGTCACCGATCACCGACTGGTGTCGCTCGTCGGCGCCGGTGGGGTGGGGAAGACGTCGTTGGGTTACGAGTTGTGCCGCGCCGTCGACGGCCGTTTCCCCGACGGCATCTGGCCGGTCGAACTGGTGCAGGTCACTCCGGCCGACGATGTCGCCGGCGCGGTGGCCACCGCCCTCGATCTCCAATCCCAGCACGGTCGGTCGATGGCGGACACCATCGTCGAGGTCTTCCGCCCTCGTGAGGCGCTGATCTTCCTCGACAACTGCGAACACGTCATCGAGTCGGTGTCTCACCTGGTCGAGTTGCTCCTGCAACGGGCGCCCGACGTCACCATCGTCACGTCGTCCCGTGAGGCGCTGATGGTGGCCGGTGAGCACTTGTGGCCGGTGCAACCGCTGGGTGTCTTCGATGCCGACGAGGCCGCCCTCGATCCCACCGCGGTGCTCGAGAGTGCGGCGGTGCGATTGTTCGTCGAACGGGCCACGGCGGCCGACCCCTCGTTCGAGCTCGACCGGGCCACGGTCGAATCGGTGGTCGCCATCTGTCGTCAGCTCGATGGTGTCCCGTTGGCGCTCGAACTGGCGGCCGCCCGTACCCGTTCGCTCGATGTGGCCGATCTGGCCGAGCGGCTCAGCGAGCGCTTCCGGTTGCTGAAAGGGACCCGGCGAGGGGCCGACCCCCGCCATCACACCTTGCTCGACACCGTGAAGTGGTCCTACGACCTGCTCGACACCGACGATCGGCATCTCTTCGAACAACTGTCGGTGTTCGCCGGGCCGTTCGATCTCGTGGCGGCCGAGGTGGTGTGCGACGACCGTGACGGCACCATCGACGTCATCGATGGCCTCACTCGCCTGGTCGACCGCTCGATGCTCGGCGTCCGCCGCTCCACGGCCGGCACCCGGTACGAGATGCTCGAGACGCTGCGGGCCTATGGTGCCGATCGTCTCGACGATGTCGGTCGGATCGGCCTCCATGGTCGGCATCTCGGTCACTATCGGCATCAGGCCGGTCGGTTCGGCGCGGGTCTGGAGACGGCCGAGGAACAACGTTGGGTGGCCGAGGTCGACGCCGCATTCACCAACCTGCGAGCGGCGCATCGTTTCGCCGTCGACACCGGCGATCATGACGCGGCCCTCGAAATCGTGGCCAGCCTCATCGAGTACTCCGCTCGCTCGATGCGGTACGAGATCACCGGTTGGGGCCAATCCGCCCTCGACATCTCCGACGACGACCACCCCCTTCGCCTGCTGGTGGCCGCATTCGTCGTGTACGGCATGTTCCTCCGCGGCGATCACGAACCGGCGATCGATCACGCCCGAGCGCTGCTCGACCAAGCCGATGGACCGACCGAACCTGGCTACGCACTCGCTCTGCGTGCGTACCTCAACGCCATCTTCTCGTTGACCGAACCCGAGCTGGCCATGCCCGTGTTCGCCGAGCATCTGGCTCTGGCCGAGGAGTCGGGCGACACCAACCGGCTCGTCCACAGCACGTACTTCAACGCGGTGGCGCACGCTTCCATGGGTCTCACCGACGACGCGGTGGCCCTGGCCGAGCGGTCGTCGGTGGCTGCGGCGCAGTCGGGTAATCCCACCGCGTTGGCATCGGCCCTGTTCGCCACCGGGATCGCCACCGAAGCGTCCGACATCGAGGCCTCGCTCGGCATCCTCGAGCGGAGTGAACAGGTGGCTCGTGCCGTCGGCAATCGATGGATGGCCGCCTTCGCCCTCACCGAAAGCAGCTCGCTGCACCTGCGCCTGGGTCGCCGCCGCGAGGCCTGCGCCGGGTTCGCCGAGGTGCTCGACACCTGGTACCGGGCGGGCGACTGGGCCAACCAGTGGCTCTCGCTGAACCAGTCGGCGATCGCCGTTGCCGACGGAGGTGATCTGGAATGGGCGGCCCAGATGGTTGGTGCCATCGAGGCCCACTCCACCCTCGGTGCGCTGCCCATGGAACCAGCCCAACGCCAACGTCTCCTGGATTCGGTCAATCAGCTCCGCGACGGGTTGGGCGCCGACCGCTACGACGACTTACGCCGGGCCGGGGCGGCCCTGGTGATCGATGATGTGGTCACCGGCACTCGCCAGGCGCTGCTGGCCCTGGTGGACTGAGCGACCACACCCCAAAACGACGACGGCCCCTCCACTGGGGAGGGACCGTCGTACTGGTGGGTCGGTGTCGGGGAAGCGGTCTTTAGAAGTCCTCGTCGAAGCTGACGTCGCCTTCGACACCCACCTGGTACGAAGCCACCGTGCGCTCGAAGAAGTTGGTGAGCTCCTGTACGTCTTGGAGCTCCATGAAGCCGAAGGGATTCGACGCGCCGTACTGGCGGGCCAGTCCCAGCTGGGCCAGACGCTGGTCGGCCACGAACTCGAGGTACTGGCGGGTGTCGTTGAGGCTCATTCCCGGCACCCCTTCGCCCAGCACGTCTTCGGCGAAGCGGTACTCACAGTCGACCGCCTCGTCGATCATGGTGGCGATGTCGGCGGCCAGCTCCTCGTCGAACAGGTCGGGTTCTTCGGCCCGCACGGTGTTGACCACCTCGAGGGCGAAGTTCATGTGGCCCGACTCGTCGCGGAACACCCAGTTGGTGCCGGCGGCAAGACCGTTGAGCAGGCCCTTGGAGCGCAGGAAGTAGACGTAGGCGAAGGCGGCGAAGAAGAACAGACCTTCGATGCAGGTGGCGAAGCAGATGAGGTTGAGCAGGAAACGTTTGCGGTCTTCGCGGGTCTCGAGCTGGTCGATGTCTTGGATGGACCCGATCCACTTGAAGCAGAAGTCGGCCTTCTGGGCGATCGACGGGATGTTGTGGATGGCAGCGAAGGCGGCTTCGCGTTCGGCCACATCGGGGATGTAGTTGTCGAGCAGGGTCAGGTAGAACTGCACGTGCAACGCCTCTTCGTAGAGCTGGCGTGACAGGTACATCCGGGCTTCGGGAGCGTTGATGTGCTGGTACAGGTTGAGCACCAGGTTGTTCGACACGATCGAGTCGCCGGTGGCGAAGAAGGCCACCAGCCTGTTGATCAGGTGCTTCTCGGCCGGCAGCAGCTTTCGTTGCAGATCGACCAGATCGTCGGAGAAGTCGATCTCGTCGACGGTCCAGGTGTTCTTGATGGCGTCGCGATACATCTCGTAGAAGACGGGATACCGCATGGGCCGCAAGGTGAGGTCGAAACCAGGGTCGAGGATGGCCGGCCGATCGGGCGCCGTCGTCGGCGAGTCGTCGCGCAGATCGATGTGGTAGTCGGCTTCACCGACCGCACTGTTGGTGGCGGTATCGAAGCTGGAGTCGGTCAGAGCCATACGTGAGGGGTCTCCTGGAGAAGGGGGGGGAAGGTTGGGGGGGTGTGGACGGCGGCGACCGGGGTCAGTCGCAGGCTTCGCAGGTCTCGGGATTCTCGAGTGAGCAGGCCACCGCTTCGGCGTCGGTGAACGTCTTGGCCGGCGCCGGCCCCGAGCCGTTGCCCGAGGTGGTGGTCTGGTTGATGGGGGTGGCCGGGCGGGACCGCAGGTAGTACGTGGTCTTGAGGCCCTGCTTCCAGGCGTAGTTGTACATCGAGGAGAGCTTGCCGATGGTGGGCGATTCCATGAACAGGTTGAGCGACTGGCTCTGGTCGATGTAGGCGCCCCGTTCGGCGGCCATGTCGATCAGTGAGCGCATGGGGATCTCCCAGGCCGTGCGGTACAGAGCCTTGATCTCGTCGGGGATGCCTTCGATGTCTTGGATCGATCCTTCGGCCCGTTTGATGGCGCCGGCGATGTCGTCGGTCCACAGGTCGCGGGACTTCAGCTCGCTGACCAGGTACCGGTTGATCTGGAGGAATTCACCCGAGAGCGTCTCTCGTTTGAACAGGTTCGACACCTGGGGCTCGATGCACTCGTAGCAGCCGGCGATCGAGGCAATGGTGGCGGTGGGGGCGATGGCGATCATCAGCGAGTTGCGCAGACCGACGTCGCCGATACGCGACCGCAAACCGTCCCAGTCGAGATCGCCGTGGGGTTCGGTGACGGCATCACCGTGACGACCGGCCGTGGCCAGGTCGAACTGGAGATCGCCCCGAGCGGCGCGGGTGTCGGCGAAGGTGGCATGGGGACCGTCGGCTTCGGCCAGGTCGGTGCTGGCCCACAGGGCATGGAAGTAGATGTGCTCGCTGATGCGACGGGACAACACACGGGCTTCGTCGGAGTCGAACGTGAGCCCGAGCTTGAAGAAGACGTCCTGGAGGCCCATGAGCCCCAGGCCGACCGGGCGCCAGGCATGGTTGGACGCCTCGGCCTCGGGGGTCGGGTAGAAGTTGATGTCGATGACGCGATCGAGGAAGGGCATGGCGATGCGCACGACCTCGCCCAGCCGGTCGAAGTCGAACGCCATCTCACCGTCGGCCGCCGGCTTCACCAGGGCCCCGAGGTTGACCGAACCGAGGTTGCAGACCGCAGTCTCACCCTGATTGGTGACCTCGATGATCTCGGTGCACAGGTTGGACAGATGCACGACCCGGGGGCTGCCGTCGGCCGCGTGGCTACCGGTCTGGTTGCAGCGCAGGTTGCTGGCGTCCTTGAAGGTCATCCAGCCGTTGCCGGTCTGGGCCAACGAACGCATCATGCGGGTGTAGAGTTCGCGAGCGGGGAGCTGTCGCTCGAACAGGCCCTGCTCTTCGGCCTCGATGTAGGCCCGTTCGAAGTCGGGGCCGTAGAGGTCGGTGAGGTGCGGGACCTTCTTGGGGTCGAACAGCGACCACTGCCAGTCGTTCTCGACCCGCTCCATGAACAGGTCGGGGATCCAGTTGGCCAGGTTGAGATTGTGGGTGCGACGGGCGTGGTCGCCGGTGTTCTCGCGCAGATCGAGGAAGTCCTCGATGTCGGAGTGCCAGCTCTCGAGGTAGACACACGCGGCACCATTGCGGCGACCACCCTGGTTGACGGCGGCGACGGAGCTGTCGAGCGTCTTCAGCCAGGGGACGATGCCATTGGAGAGGCCGTTGGTGCCTTTGATGAGGCTGCCCTTGGCCCGCACCCGGTGCCAGGCCACACCGATGCCGCCGGCGAACTTCGAGAGCCGGGCGATGTCGGTGTAGCGCTTGTAGATGCCCTCGAGGCTGTCTTCGGGCGAATCGAGCAGGTAACACGACGACATCTGGGGATGGGTGGTACCCGAGTTGAACAGGGTGGGGGAAGAGGGCAGGTACTCGAGCGCCGAGATGAGCTGGTAGAAGCGGATGGCCTCTTCGGTGGTGGTGGCCAGACCGCACGCCACCCGCAGGAAGAAGTACTGCGGGGTCTCGATGATGCCTCTCTGATCGGGGTGACGCAGCAGGTAGCGGTCATAGACCGTGCGCAGCCCGAAGAACTCGAAGAGTTTGTCGCGGTCGGCGGTGATGGTGTCGTTGAGCTTGCGGGCGTTGGTGGCCACGAAGTCGGCGATGTCGTCGCCGATCAGTCCCAACCGGTGCCCGGTGGAGATCGACTGCGAGAACGAATGGATGTCCTGGTTGCGGACCTCCTTGTCGATCGTGGTGGCCAACAGGCGAGCGGCCAGCTTGGAGTAGTTCGGTTCCTCGACGATGAGCGCCGCCGCGGTGCGGATGGACAACTCGTCGAGCTCGGTGGTGGTGGCCCCGTCGACGAGGCCCGAGATGGTGCGGGTGGCGATGCGCAGCGGATCGACCCCGGTCAGACCGTCGGCACTGCGGCGCACCGCAGCCACGATCTTGTCGAGATCGACGGACTCGAGGTCGCCGTTTCGTTTCTTGACCCGCATGCCGGCGTCGGCCGGGTCGTCGAGAATGGTCGGCGAGTCGAGGTGCTCGTCGGTCAGCGTCATGGTCGTGTTGTCTCCTTGGTCCCATCCCTGGAATCGGATCCGGCGACGCGCGGCCACCGGTTCTCCGCTCCTGCCCCGGAGTGGCAAGCTGGCCGTTCCGGGACGCCCCTTCCGTGCTTTGCCCCATCGATGAACCGTGGTGAAACCACATCGATGTGACTTGGCTCGGAAGAACAATTACATGCTCGTAATTACACCGGCGTCAAGGGTCAAAATCGCGACCTCGTCCTGGCCTGAAAACACGGGCCTGAGTCGGGGTGCGCGACCGTCCCGGATCACCGCGAAGTTGGTGCCGGGAGTCACGCGGTGGCGTCGGAGGCCTCGATGCGGCCCATTCGACCCGACTGGTAGTCGTCGAAGGCCTCGATCAGCTGCTGGCGGGTGTTCATCACAAAGGGTCCGTGGCGGGCCACCGGCTCGTCGAGGGGTCGCCCCGACAGCACCAGGGCTTCGACTGCAGGTTCGCCCCGGCCCACCTGTAGTTGGATGGCGCCGTCGGCGATGTCGTACACCACCAGCCGGCGGGCCTCGACGACGGTGCCATCGGTGGTGCCATCGGCGGTGCGATCGGAGGTAATGGCCCGGCCGGCGAACACGTAGGCCGCCGCACGGTGGTCGGCGGGCACGTCGAGGGTCATGGTGGAACCGGGCTCGATGGTGACGTGGGCGTAGCCGATCGGGGTGCGGGTGGAGGCCGGCCCCGTTGTCCCGGCGACGGTCCCGGCCACGATGCGGGCCACCCATCCGTCACCCTCGAGCCGGGGGATGTCGGCGGCTCGGATGCTCTGGTACGTCGGGTCGATCATCTTGGCCGCGGCCGGCAGATTCACCCACAACTGGAAACCGTGGACTCGACCGCCTTCGGTCTGGAGGCGCGCCGACGGCATCTCGGAATGCACGACGCCCGAACCAGCTGTCATCCACTGCACATCGCCGGGTCCGATCACGTCACGGTTTCCCTTCGAGTCGGCGTGTTCGACCTCACCCTCGAGCACATAGGTCACCGTCTCGAAGCCGCGGTGGGGATGGTCCGGAGCTCCCTGGGCCGCTCCGGGAGCGTGTTCGGTCGGTTCCATCTCGTCGAGCAGCAGGAACGGGTCGAGCAGCGACAGCGAGGGTTGGGGGAAGGGCCGATACACCCCGAAGCCCGCTCCTTCGAGGGTGTACGGCGCGTCGAGGACACCGGCGACGGGGCGTATCGGTTTCATCAGGCGAGCGCCTCGACCATGGCCGGTACGGCCTGGATCTCGAGTTCGATGCTCACCTTGTCACCGACCAGGAGGCGGCCGGCGTCGAGGGGAACCTGGAAGTCGATGCCGAATTCGCTGCGGCTGATGTCGGCGGTAGCGCTGAATCCGGCGCGGGTGGCGCCGTACGGATCCTCGGCCACACCATGGAACTCGAGGGCGAGGGTCACTGGTCGGGTGGTGCCGTTGACGGTGAGCTCACCGTCGAGATCGAACTGGTCGTCGTGGGCTCGAACTCCGGTGGATCGGAACACCATCTCCGGGTGCTCCTCGACCGAGAAGAAGTCGGTCGACTGGAGATGGCCATCACGATCGTTGTTGTTGGTGTCGATCGACGAGAGGTCGATGGTGGCGTTGACCGAACTGGCCAGCTGGTCGACCCCGATCTCGATCTCGCCGGTGAAACGGTTGAACTGGCCCCGGACCTTGCTGAGGCCGAGGTGGCGAACGGTGAAGGCCACGCTCGAGTGGGACGGTTCGATGGTCCACGTGCCGGTGGTGAGTGCAGACATTGGTTCTCCTCCGAGGAGTTGGTTTCCGTTGATGCTTCAATCTTCAACAACTTAGTTCAATATTGAACTATTCCGACTATGGTGAGAAACATGACGAAATGGCTGGACCCGACCGAGGATCGCCTGTGGCGAGGGTTCCTGGAGGTGTCGGTTCGTGCCTTCGACCTCATCGACGATGCCCTCCGGGACAACACCGGCCTGTCACTCGACGACTACGAGGTGCTGGTCTATCTCTCCGAGAGTGAGCACGGTCGGTTGCGCATGAGCGAGCTGGCCGACCGCATGCTGCACAGCCGGAGCCGGCTCACCCATCGCATCGATCGTATGGTGGCCGATGGCCTGGTCGAACGAGCCGATTGCCCCCACGATCGCCGCGGCGTCGAGGCGGTCCTCACTGCCCAGGGTCGTCGCCGGCTGGAGGCGGCAGCTCCCGGCCATGTCGAAGCGGTGCGCCGCGTGTTCATCGATCGCTTCGACGAGTCCGAGAAGCAATCCGTGGCGACGGCCTTCGAGCGCATCGCGTCCGAGCTTCGCCCGAAATTGCGGTGATTACGCGCGCCCAGCGCGCGTCAGGGCAGCAATTTCGGGAGAGGGGCCTACATGGCCGTGCGGAAGGGTTTGTCCTTGAAGTTGGTGTAGGGCGGGTACAGGACCTTGACGTCGGGGCGGGTCTTCTTGCGCAGCACCGACTTGAGGTTGGAGAACGTGTCGAAACCCGACTGGCCGTGGTAGCGACCCATGCCGCTCTCGCCCACACCACCGAAGGGCAGCTCGGGCGGAGCGATGTGCAGGATCACGTGGTTGACGCACACCCCACCGGAACTGGTCTGGTTGATGATGTGGTCGGTGGTGTCGTCGTCGGACGAGAACACGTACAGCGCCAATGGTTTGGGCCGCTCGTTGATGAAGGCGATGGCCTCGTCGGTGTCGTCGATGGTGACGATGGGCAAGATGGGCCCGAAGATCTCCTGTTGCATGATGGGGGAGTCGACATCGGGGTCGATCACCACCGTGGGCGCCAGGTACTTGTCGTCGGCATCGGTCTCTGACCCGAAGGCCACCGTCCCGGACTCGCCGTCGAGCAATCCGGTGAGGCGCTGGAGGTGGCGCTCGTTCACGATGCGGGCGTAGTCGGCGCTGGTGCGGGCATCGGGCCCGTAGAACTCGCGCACGCTGGTCTCGATGGCCTCGACCAGGGCGTCACGTTTGCCGGCCGGCACCAGGATGTAGTCGGGGGCGATACAGGTCTGGCCGGCGTTGAGGAACTTGCCCCAGGCCAGGCGTCGACCCGTCACCTCGATGTCGGCCGAGTCGTCGACGATGACCGGGCTCTTGCCGCCCAGCTCGAGGGTGACCGGAGTGAGGTGGGTGGCGGCGGCCTGCATCACGATGCGGCCCACGTCGGTGGAGCCGGTGAAGAAGATGTGGTCCCACTTCTGCTCGAGCAGGGCGGTGGCCACGGGCACGTCGCCTTCGACCACCACCACTGCTTCGTCGTCGAGGTAGCGGGGGAGCAGTTCGGCCAACAGGGCGGAGGTGGCCGGAGCCAGCTCGCTGGGTTTGCAGACGGCTGCGTTGCCGGCGGCGAGGGCCGCAGCCAGCGGGTTGAGCAGCAGCTGGATGGGGTAGTTCCACGGCGCCACGATGAGCACCACCCCCAACGGCTCGGGAACGACCCGGCCCTTGCCCGGCTGGGCGGCGATGGGCAGGCTGGCCCGACGGGGTTTGGCCCACTTGGCCATGTGTTTGCGGATGTGGGCGATCTCGCCCGCAGTGGCGCCGACGTCGGTGGCCCAACCTTCGGTGCTGGGTTTGCCCACGTCGGCGGCCAGCGCCGAGGTGAGCCGGACATCGTTCTCGGCGAGCATGCGGAGAAGCCCGTCGAGCTGCTTGGCTCGCCAGTCGAGGTCGCGTGTGCGACCGCTGGCGAAGGCGGCGCGGGTGCGGCTCACGGCGTCGGCCACCAGCTTGGTGGCGTCGCCGGTGAGATCGACGGTGTCGGTGTTGTCGTCGGTGACGGTCATAGGGACAGTTCTACCAGCGCAACGTGTCGCGCGGGAGGGTGGGCCCGAAGCCCTCAGCTCGTCGCTTCGGCCAGCCGATCGAGGATCGAGTCGACGGCCGGGGACGATCGGGTCAGCGTCTTCTCGCAGCCAGGGCCGACCAGGTCGCTGTCCTCGAACGGGAAGAACCGCACCTGGCCCCGAGCGTCGACGGTCATGCTCCCGATGCACTGGTCGACGCCATCGTCACCCGACACCAGATCGAGGAGTCCCTCAGCTCCGATGAGCACGTCGTCACCTTCGTGGCCCGACAGCCAGTTGCCATAGGCGCCGCCGTGACCGGGCAACGTTCGCCCGATGACCAGGTCGTCGCCGGATCCGGCCAACATCTTCCCGAACCCGATCCCCGAGATCAGCACGTCGTCGCCGTCCCCGCCAGAGGCGTCGTACCGGCTCATCAGCACCGGGTGGGGTTTGATGACGTCGTTGCCGGGACCCCCGCTGGCCGCGCCGATGGCCACCGTGATCCGATCATCGCCGGCGCCGCCCTCGCCACCCCCGTCGAGCATGAGGAGGGTGTCGTTGCCGGGACCACCGTTGGCCCCACCCTTGGCCACCGTGATCCGATCGTCGCCGGCGCCACCTTCGCCGGCCCCGCCGCCGATGAGGAGGGTGTCGTTTCCGTCCCCACCGTGGGCCCACCCGCCGCCGACACGGATGTGGTCTGCGCCGCCTCGTCCGTAGACCTCGTTCCACCCGGCTCCGCCGATGAGCCGATCGTTCGCCGACGAACCGGTGAGGACGTCGTTGCCTGCCGCGCCGAGCAACGTGCCGGCTCCGGTGATGGTGTCCGATCCGGGACCGCCGTGGAGCACGTTGAGGTTCTCGAGGTCGCCCAGCGTGTCGTCGCCACCCTGGCCTCGGAGCTCGTCCTGGCCAGGCCCGCCGCGCAGGTCATCGTCGCCCGCGCCACCCAGCAACCGGTCGCTGCCCGCGCCACCGCAGATGATGTCGTCGCCACCGCGGCCCTTGATGGTGTCGTTGCCCGACGACCCCATGATGACGTCGTCGCCCGGTGTGCCGATCACCAGGCCCTGACCAACGATGGTGGGCGCGAAGCCGCGACACTGCACCGCCGCCGAGCCGGCCGCGCCAGGCGACAGGCCAACCAGTGCAATGGTGATGATGGCCGCAATCGTTCTCATGGTCCCCCTCTTTGGTTGCCGGACACACTCGCCGGTCAGCTCACCGGTTCCCCGCAGCGGTGTCGACCGCTGGTTTCGCAGACACATCGTGGGTCCGTATCACGGCATCGGCTCAGACGTGGTTGGCAACGCTGTCGAGGTGGAAGGGGAGGAGGCTTCGTCAGGGTTGGTGGTGATGCTCTGCTGTCTGCCCTGCTGGGAACTGGGGAGAGAAAGATCGTCGCCACTGATCGAAGGGAATTCGGTGGGCCGCGCGCGCCCGAGCTTCGGCTTGGGACAGGCGGAGCATCGGTCCCGGCCGCGGCGTGAACGTCTGGGTCTCCACGACGATGAACTCGCAGGTGTAGTCGACATGGTCGAGGGTGAGTTCTGTGGGGGTGACCGTCACCGTGCCGGGCCCGGGTCGCCACAGGAACGAGCCACCGCACACGTCGCGATCGCCGGACCCTCCGATGAAGCGGTCTCGCACGTGTTGCACGCCGAACAGTTCGTCGTTGCCTGATTCGCCCAGGAGATGATTGGCGAAGGAGTCGTCGTCGGTCCGACCACCCCGGGCGTTGAGGAAGTCGTGGTGAGCGCCCCCGTGGAGTCGGTTCGGTGCAGCTGCACCGATGATCACATCCGATCCAACGTCGCCGAGTACCCCGTATGCCGTGGTCTGCCCTACCCGCTGGGGTCCAATGACGTCGTTCGAGCCGCCTCCCCGGATGAATGAGATGGGGAGCTCGAGATCTGCCGATCCGGTGTCGAGCACAACGATGACGTCTTTGCCGTTCTTGCCGTCGGCGCGCGTGGTGGGCCAGACGAACATCGTGTCGGCGTTCTCGCCGCCTTCGACGATCGTGCGGCGGTTGGTGGCTTCCAGGAGGTCGTTGCCGTCCCGACCGAACAGATGTCCACCGCCTTTGATGTCGTCGTCGCCATCTCCCCCATCCACCTGCGCCCGACTGTGCATGGATCGCACGCGATCGTCGCCCCGACCGGCGTTGATCTCCACGGTGCGCCAGTGCCGTGGCGCCGGGCCCCTCCCGGCATCGATGGTGTCGTCGCCCGCCCCCGCGTCGATGGCGGCAAAGTTCTCGCCACCTCTGATGGTGTCGTCGCCGTCGCCTGCCTTGATGCTGTCGAGGCCTGCGCCACCGAAGATCTCATCGTTCCCGGCACAACCGATGAGGGTGTCGCCGCCCTTTCCTCCGCCGAGCCGGCCGCAGGCCGAGATCAGGTCTTGCCCCCCTGATCCGTTCACGACGTTGGCTCCCGTCCGATCGGTGATCCGATCGTGGCCGATTCCGCCGCGGTGCCAGTCGTCGCCCCGTCCGTCGATGAGCTCATCGTCGCCCGTCGAACCCCACAATTCGTCGTCGCCCGGTCCGCCTTGCAGCAGATCGTCGTCCTGGTGGCCGAACAGCTGGTCATTGCCATCGCCGCCGGTCAGCTGGTCGCCTCCCCGGTGGCCCTCCAGGACGTCATCGCCGGTTCCGCCGTCCAAGATGTCGAAGCCGGGACCACCACCGATGTGGTCTGCGCCGGGGCCCCCGTCGACCCGGTCGTTGCCGTCCCCGGCACAGACCTTGTCGTTGCCGTCGCCGGCGTCGATCAGGTCGCGCTCCGAGGAGCCGAGGATGACGTCGTCGCCGGGAGTGCCCACCAGCAGCACCCCGGCCACCGCCTGATGGGTGACCGGCATGCCCTTGCACATCGGTGCGGCTCCGGCCGGGGTGGGGACGGCGACGAGAGCGGTCGAGGCGAGAAGAACAACGATCGCGACCCGCAGTTGCCTCATGGTCGCTTGAACATCGCCACGATGTCGGCGAAGTGGGTGGCCCCCGGCGGTGACCCGCCGGTTGCTGGCCACCTTCCCTCGAGCTTGAGCCGATTTCGGCTGGTGAAATCTTCCGGAAGGTACAGCTCGCACGAGATGATCTCGTCATTCTCGAAGTCGGTCTTGTTGTAGTACTCGACACCATCGATCCTGATATATCCGCCCGCGCAAGAGTCCCCCGAACCGGCCCCGCCGTGAAGCCGGTCGATCCCAAACGGTGAGCCGAAAAGTTGATCGTTGCCGGCCTCGCCGAGGGCATGATTGCCGGAACCGCCGAAGGTGTTGATCCAGTCGTCGCCTAGGTCACCGACCAGTTCGTTTGCTGCGACCCGCGAGCCAACCACCGAGTCGTTGCCTGGGCCGCCGTTGGCTGTGTAGGTCGAGTCGGCCTCGAGCGTCCACGGATGGATGTTGTCGTCGCCGTTCCCGCCCACGACCCACAACGCATCGTTGATGAAGATGTTGTCGTCGCCGTCGCCGCCATCGACGGTCGTGTCGTCATCAAAGCCAGTCAGGACGCTGTCGTTGCCGGACCCAGTCCGGATTCGGCCGGTCCCGACGATGACATCGTGGCCCTGACCGCCGATGACCTCTCCAGCGAATCCATCGACATCGATGAGGTCGTCGCCCGCCCCTCCGTCGATCACGATGACCGGGGTTGGCCCACCTGTTCCGGCCCTGATTTCGTCGTCGCCCGCGTCGCCCTGGATCCTGGCGAAACCAGGGCCACCGCGGATGTCGTCATTACCCTCACCGCCCCGGAGGTCGTCCAACCCACGACCGCCGAAGATCTCATCGGGACCGGGCGAACCTGTCAACTGGTCGTTGCCGCCCCCTCCGCCGAGGCGGCCGGCGCCTTCGATGGTGTCGTTTCCGGCTGAGCCGTTGAGGGTGTTCTTGCCTTTGGGGTCGGTGATGGTGTCGTTGCCCTTGCCGCCGGAGTGGGTGTCGGATCCGCCGGCGTCGATGAGGGTGTCGTCACCTGGTTGTCCGGCGAGCAGGTCGTTGCCGACGCCGCCGGTGATCTGGTCGTTGTCCTGGTCGCCGAAGAGTTGGTCGTCGCCGGCGCCGCCGGTGAGGGTGTCGTTGCCTCGGTTGCCGTGGATGAGGTCTTCTCCTTGGCCACCCTGGAGGACGTCGTTGTCGGGACCGCCGCTGATGGTGTCGTCGCCGGCTCCGCCGTCGACCTGATCGGGTCCGTCCCCGGCACAGACCTTGTCGTTGCCGTCACCGGCGTCGATCAGATCGGCCCCCGATGAACCGAGGATGACGTCGTCGCCCGGTGTGCCCACCAGCAGCACGCCGGCCACGGCCTGGTGGGTGACCGGCATGCCCTTGCACATCGGCGCGGCTCCAGCCGGGCCGGCCACCCCGGTGAGAGCGGTGGCGACCAGGATCAGCACGATGCCGCCGGAGCCGATCTGGCGAGGGAAGGTCCGCCGGGTTGTCATGCCACCCAAGGGTACGTGACGTGTGTGTCGGGCGTCACGCCAAGCGCTCGTGCCCACCCTCAGTTGCGACAGGTGATCCCGGCGCAGGTCTTCAGGACATCGAGACGGGCCTGGAGCGTGGCGGCGGTAGCCGTGTGCACGCCGGGTTCGGTGACCAGCAGGTTGTCGAGCTGGTAGGGGTCGGTGGTGATGTCGAACAGCTCGTACTCGTGCGGGGGGCCGTCGTACCACTCGACGTAGAGGTACTGATCGGTGCGCACGGCTCGATAGGTGGGGGCCAACACAGTGGTCCCGGCCGTGATGGCGGCCTGCACGTCGGCCAAGGTGTGGAACTGCGCGGTCGGTGAATAGGTGCCGTTGAACTCGATCAGCAGATCACTTCGCCAAGGGGGCGCCGGGCCCGACCACAACGGTTCCACGCTCATGCCATCGAGGTCGGTTGCCGTTTCACCGGCGACGTCGAGCAGCGTGGGTACCAGGTCGGCGTGGGTGACGAGCTCGGTGGCCGTGGTGGCGGGACTGATTCCGGGACCACTCATCACCCACGGCACTCGGATCGACTCCTCGTAGGGCACCTGCTTGGCCGCCAACCGGTGGGCGCCCAGGTTGTAGCCGTTGTCACTGAGGAACACGATGACGGTGTTGTCGAGCTCGCCGTTGGTGACCAACCGGGCGTGGACAGCAGCCACCAGCTCATCGAGAGCCAGGAGCGAGCCCATGCGGTTTCGATGGTCGAGCTCGAGATAGCTCTGGAAGGGTGCGGTGACGGCGGGTACCCCGTCGCGCAACCATGTGGCCTTGTCGGAGACATCGGCTTCGTCGAAGTTCGGTCGGGTGGGCAGGGGGTCGTTCACCCATTGATGGTTGGCGTGACGCGGCGCGGGGCCCAGCGGCAAGTGCGGTGCGGTGGGGGTGAGCCACATGAAGAAGGGCTGATCGTCGTTGGCCTCGAACCCGTCGAGAACCGAGAGGGCCTGATCCCGCAGCACGTCGGTCTGATAGTCGGCTGGTGTCGTGCCGAAGTGCTGGAGCACCCCGTTGTTGCTGACGTCGTAGTCGTAGCCGTCGTAGTAGTCGTTGCTGCCGGAGAACGCGAACCACTCGTCCCAGCCCGGCGGGATGTACGTGTGGTTGGAGTAGAAGGCCAGGTACTTGCCGATCAGGGCTGTCGCATAGCCGGTGTTCTGGAGGCGGACCGCGACCGTGTCGGCTTCTCCGCCCGAGGCTTGGAACGCGGGCAGGCCGCCGTCGGGTGGGGTGTTGTCGAACACACCGGTGTTGTGGGGATACTCACCGGAGAGCAGGGTGGCACGGGCCGGGCAACACACCGGATCGGTGGCGAAGGTATTGTCGAAGGTGATGCCCTGGTCGGCGATGAGTGTCTTCGTCTGGGTGAGCGCGGCCCAGTAGTCGGTGGTCGTCTCGTCGAGATCGTCGGCCATGATCACCACGATGTTGGGCCGGTTGGCCACCTCGATCGGGCTCAGGTCGAACAGCCAACTCGAGCCGTCGGTGGCCACGGTGATGATCTGATACGAGCCGTCGTCGAGTTGGGTGGTGTCGAGTGAACCCACCCAGGGCGCGGTCAGGTCGTCGATGGTGAGGCCCGGGTGGCCGGCCACGACGAAGCTCACCTGGGTGGGAACGAACCCGGTGACGGTGGCGGTGAGGTCGACGGTGCCCGACACGGGCTCGGGTTCGGAGAACGACACCTGGATGTCGGGTACCGGATCGGTCCAGCTGGGGGACGGAATCCACAGCTGGCAACCGGCGGCCAGCACACAGAGCGATCCGAGCAGCGCGAGCCGCCGAATGTGCCGGCCCGTGGTTCTCATCGTCGTTCCGTTCAGTCGCCGCCCGTGACCCGTCCAGCGTGCCATGTCGACGCGCTCTCGTCGATGGGTACGGCGCGGTACGGTCGGTTCCATGCAGGATGAGATTCTCGACGTCGATCTGTTGGCCTTCGAGAGGGGCGACTCCTCGGCCCGGTCGGCGGTCGTCGATGGCGTGATGCGCAGTCTGCGTACCGGTTTCGTCTTCACCGAGCACGACCTGTCGACCGACCTGCTCGACACGGCCTACGGCATGCTCGAGCAGTTCTTCACCCTGGACCCCGACGCGAAGCAGCGCTACACCGCCCCGGGCACCAACGGCCAGCGGGGCTACACCGGGCTGTTGGTGGAGACGGCGGCCATCGCCGATGTGCCCGACTGGAAGGAGATGCTCAACTGGGGCCGCGAGATTCCCGAAGGCCACCCGTTGCGAACCCGGTATCCCCACCGTTTCGCCGACAACGTCTTCCCCGATGAACACGTGCCGGGTATCGGTGCGGTGCTGCGCCAGTTCTACGACCGGGTGTTCGACCTCCAGGCTCGGTTCCTGCGCATCATCGCGGTGGGTTTGGGCTGCCACGAGAACTTCTTCGACAACATGCTCACCGACGGCGCCACGCTGACTCGCTCGATTCACTATCCGGCCATGGACCTGGCCCCCGGGGCCGAACACGTGTGGGCGGGCGAACACGGCGACATCAACCTCATCACCGCCTTGCCCCGGGCCACGGCCCGTGGCCTGCAGGTGAAGCTCGACGACGGCACGTGGATCGATGCGCTGCCACCCGACGATCGGGTCATCATGAACACCGGGATCATGCTCGACCATCTGACCAATGGGGTGATCGCCCCTGGTGTGCACCGGGTGGTGGCCGACCCCGACCAACCCGGCGATCGATACTCAGTGGTGCAGTTCTGTCATCCCAGCCCGTGGACGATCCTGTCGCCGATTCCCACCACCGTCACCGACGAGCACCCGCTGCGGTACTCGCCGATCGCGGCGGCCGACCGGCTCGACCAGGTGCTGTACGAGATCAACCTCATCGAGGACGGTCGCCGAGTCGATTCATGACCGCCACCCCACCACCACTGCCATCACATCCACCCCAACCACCACCACTGCGTTCTGGTAGTGCAGCGACAGCGTGGGCGTGGCGCAGCACTACCAGAACGAAGAGGTTGGGGGCGGTCATGGTGGTCATGGCCCTGCTCGCCACCGCCTGTCTCGACGATCTGGCCGCTCGGCGGGGTATCACCTTCGGGCTCTTCATCCAGGGGGGTACCGAGCTCGAACGATCGCTCGCACTCGAACACGGCGACGCCACCACCAACCACGGCTTCTCGTGGTCGGTGATCCAGCCCGCTCCCGATCAATGGAACTTCGGGCCGGCCGACGCCACCTACCAGTGGGCCGAAGCCAACGATCTTCATCAGACGGGCTTCCACTTCGCGTGGGATCAAGATGCCCTCGACGATCTGGCGCCGTGGGTGCTGGCCGTGACCGATCCCGACGAGCTGCGGGCGGTCCTGGCCGACCGGGCGGCCACCATCTTCGAGCGCTACCCCGGCCTCGATCGCCTCGACGTGATCAACGAGCCCTTCGAGCTCCTGGGCGGCACGCTCTACGTCAACCACTTCCACCAGGTGTTGGGGCCTGACTACGTGGCCGAACTGTTCGCCATCGTCGATGCCGAAGCCCGACCATCCACCGAGTTGATCATCAACGAGAACTTCGTGGAGTACAGCGAGGCCAAGGCCGATGCCTTGGTGGCCATGGTCACCGACCTGGTCGCGCGGGGGGTGGCCATCGACGGGGTCGGCCTGCAGTCCCACTTCCTGTTCGGCGAACCCGACTGGGAGCGCTACGAGCAGGTGATGGTCGACATCGGGGCCCTCGGCCTGCCCGTCCACATCACCGAGCTCGACGTGCCGGTGGCCCCCGGCCTGCCCGATCGGCTCGAAGTGCAGAAGCAGCGGTATCAGCGCGCCGTCGAGATCTGCGTCGAGGTGAGTGCGTGCGAGTCGATCACCGTGTGGGGGGTGCACGACGGCCACACCTGGATCGACAACCTGTTCGGCCCTGGTTATGACCCGCTGCTGTTCGCAGCCGACGGCACCCCCAAACCGGCCTTCGGTGGGGTAGTGGAGGCATTGCTGGCGGCCCACATCCCCTGACCACCCACGGTTCTGGTAGTGCAGCGTCAGCCGGAGCGTGTTGGTACACGACCAGAACGGGTCTCCCCACGGTTCTGGTAGTGCAGCGTCAGCCGGAGCGTGTCGGTGCACGACCAGAACGGGTGGCGAGGACGGATGACGCCGGGTGAGCTAGGGGTCCCCCAGGGGGATATGGGGGGTTTCCCCAGCAGACGCAGCGCTTGTGGTCCGTCTCAATGGACCCATGAGCACACAGACCCCTCAACCCGCGGTGGCCGATCTGGCGGCCGCCACCAAGTCTGATCGCAACCGGGCCGTCGACGCCTATCGAGTTCTGGCCATGGTCGCGGTGGCCATCGGCCACTGGGCGGCCATCGCCGTGTCGACCGACACCAACGGCGACATCGTCGCCGGCAACGCCCTGG
>JBPCTQ010000317.1:0-3974 GCA_051011595.1 Acidimicrobiales bacterium | reverse complement strand
CCTCTTCCTGCACGTCGACTATCCGGACCTCGAGCGCGAGAAGGAGATCGTGCTCACCAAGGTGCCCGACATCACCGCCAACCTGGCTGATCAAGTGGCCCGGGTGGTGCGCTCCATTCGCCAGCTCGAGCTGAAGAAGCACCCGTCGGTGTCCGAGACCCTCGACTGGGCCCAGACGCTCATGCTGTTGGGCGTCGACCACATCGACGAGCAGACCGCCACCGAGACGGTCAACATCCTGCTCAAGTACCAGAGCGACATCACCAAGGCGGTCAAGGAGTTCAGCAGCAGCGACGAGCTGGTGTCGTGAGGGCCGCCGGCGCATGACCGTCACCGAGTCGACGCCCATCCTCGAGCTGCTGGGCGGATTCATCCAGGAGCTGCGCGAAGCGGGCCTGCCGGTGAGCCTGACCGAGAATCTCGACGCCATGGAGGCGGTCAAACACATCCCCATCGAGGACCGGGCCGCCTTCAAGTACGCCCTGGCGGCCACGCTGGTGAAGAACAACAACCACTGGCAGGCCTTCGACACCGTGTTCGAGGTGTACTTCTCGCTGCGAGGCCAGCAGTACGACATCGGCGAGGACGGTGAGCCGTCGTCGCTCGACGAGCTCGAGGATCTCGACGACGCCGACGGCCAGGGGCAGGGCCAGGGCCAAGGGCAGGGTCAGGGTGGGGGACAAGGCCTCACCCCTGAAGAGATGGCCGAGCTGCTGTACCGAGCGCTCCAGAGCGTCGATCAGTCGATGATGGCCGGGCTGGCCCGCAGCGCGGTGCGTCAGTACGCCGGCATGGAGCCGGGCCGCCCGGTGGGCGGCACCTACTACCTGTATCGCACGCTGCGGAACCTCGACCTCGACGGGGTGCTCGACCGGCTCATGCAGGAGACCCGTGACGACAACCCCGACATGGGCAAGCTCGACGAGAAGCTGGCCACTGACGAGTACAAGGCTCGCGTCGATCAGCTCAAAGCCGAGATCGAGGCCGAGATCCGGCGCATGTTGGTGGCTGACCGCGGCGTCGAGGCCATGGCCCGCACCTTGCGCAAGCCGTTGCCCGAAGACGTCGATTTCATGCACGCCACCCGCGACGAGATGGCCAACCTGCGCAAGGCCATCTATCCGCTCACCCGCAAGCTGGCGGCCAAGCTGGCCCGCAAGCGCCGCCACGGGCGACGGGGGCCACTCGACTTCCGCCGCACGGTGCGGGCGTCGCTGAGCTACGGCGGGGTGCCGGCCGACCCCAAGTTCCGCAACCCTCGGCCCCACAAGCCCGAGATCATGGTGGTGGCCGACATCAGCGGATCGGTGGCCGCCTTCGCCCGCTTCACCTTGCACCTGGTCTACGCCATCAGCAGCCAGTTCTCGAACGTTCGGTCGTTCGTGTTCATCGACGGACTCGACGAGGTCACCCGGTTCTTCGAGGGGGTCGAGGACATCTCCGAGGCCGTGCACCGGGTCAACACCGAGGCCGACGTGGTGTGGGTCGACGGCCACAGTGACTACGGCCACGCCTTCGGGGTCTTCTGGGAGAAGTACGGCAAGGACGTGGGTCCCAAGACCACGGTGCTGATCCTCGGCGATGCTCGCAACAACTACCACGCCAGCCAGAGCTGGATCATCAAGGAGATCGCCGACAAGGCCCGGCAGGTGCACTGGCTCAACCCCGAGCCCATGAGCTACTGGGACACCGGCGATTCGATCGTCGGCGAGTACGCCCAGTACTGCGAGAGCACCAACGAGGTGCGCAACCTGCGCCAGCTCGAGGCCTTCGTCGAAAAACTGGTCTGACTCCGGTCGCCAACCGAAGGTTGGCGACCGGGCTTCTGGAGGTGCGCCTCACGGCGCACTGCTTGCTTCTGATTCGGCCGAGCAACTCGGACCGAATCAGGCGAAGGGACTCGCCGGCGCTCGTCCCTTCGGAACCCTGCCCGTCCCTGCTCGCGAGCCGTGGGTGCCGCCCTTCTAGCGACCGTGGTCGGTCGCGTCCGGAGCCGCGTCCTATCGGTGCAGCAGTTCGCTGACCCGGAAGGCCAGGTCGACCGACTGCCGGCCGTTGAGGCGTGGGTCGCACATGGTCTCGTAGCGCTGCTCGAGGTCGGCGTCGCCCAGGTCGTCGCCGCCTCCGACGCATTCGGTGACGTCGTCGCCGGTGAGCTCGATGTGCACGCCGCCGGCGATGGTGCCGACCTGGCGGTGAGCTTCGAAGAAGCCGCTGATCTCGTCGAGCACGTCGTCGAAGTTGCGGGTCTTGCGGCCCGACTCCGAGCTGTAGGTGTTGCCGTGCATCGGGTCGGTGATCCACACCACCGGATGCCCGGCGTCGCGGACCCCTTCGAGCAGCGGAGGCAGACAGTCGCGGATGGCGCCGGCACCCATGCGGGTGATCAGGGTGAGGCGGCCTGGGACGCGCTCGGGATTGAGCTGTTCGCACAGCTCGACCACCTCGTCGACGGTGGCGGTGGGGCCGATCTTGCAGCCCAGCGGGTTTTCGACGCCGCGTAGGAACTCGACATGGGAGCCGTCGACCTGGCGGGTGCGTTCGCCGATCCACAGCATGTGGGCCGAGCAGTCGTACCACTGGTCGGTGATCGAGTCCTGCCGGGTGAGGGCTTCCTCGTAGTCGAGCACCAGGGCCTCGTGGCTGGTGAAGAAGTCGACCTGATGCAGCTGCGGGGTGTTGGCGGCGGTGATGCCGCACGCGGTCATGAACTGCAGGGCCCGGTCGATGTCCTCGGCCATGCGGGTGTAGCGCTGGCCGGCGGGGCTCGAGGCCACGAACTCGCGATTCCAGCTCGACACCTGGCTCAGGTCGGCGTAGCCGCCCTGAGTGAAGGCTCGCAGCAGGTTGAGGGTGGACGCGGCCCGGTTGTAGGCGGTGAGCAACCGCTCGGGATCGGGTTTGCGCTCGGCTTCGCTGAAGCCGATGTCGTTGACCAGGTGGCCCAGGAAGGAGGGCAGCTCGAGATCGTCGCGAGTCTCGGTGGGGCTGGATCGCGGTTTGGCGAACTGGCCGGCGATGCGGCCCACCTTCACCACCGGTAGCCCACCCGAGTAGGTGAGCACGATGGCCATCTGCAGGATGACCCGTAGCTTGTCGCGGATCGAGTCGGCCGAGCTGTCGAAGGACTCGGCGCAGTCACCGGCCTGGAGCAGGAACGCCTCGCCCCGGCTGACGGCGGCCAGCTGTTCGGTGAGGGTGCGGGCCTCACCGGCAAAGACCAGCGGCGGTAGGTCGCGCAGCGCCTTGCGGGCGCGGTCGAGATCGGGCTCGTCGGGCCAGGCCGGCTGATGCCGGGCCTCGTAGTGGCGCCACGAGTCGGGACTCCAGGGAGTGCTCACCCGTTCAGTCTGGTGCGCCGGATCGGCGGCTCCAACTGGATTGCCGCGGAAGGCCCTCGGCGAGCAGGGAGGATGGGGCGATGCCCTGGACGCACCTGGCCCAGACCGACGGATCGACTGATGGATCGAGCGGCGACACCAGTGGTGGTGCCGACGGTGATCTCACTACCGAGATCGACAACACCATCAAGGTGGCGCTCGACAAGTGGTCGGTCGGTCAGATCGGCTGGCCCGACTTCTGGCTGGCCCTCGGCGTGCTGGCCATTGCCGTCGTGCTCGCGTATCTGGTGCGACGGTTCATTCGATACTCCACTGGGGCGCTCGATGGGACAGCGGCGGCCGCGGTGGCCCTGACCGGTCAGCTCGTCTCGGTCGGGATCTACTTGTTCGCCGTGGCGCTGGTACTCGAGATCCTGGGCTTCACGCTCGGGCCGGTGCTGATCCTGGGCCTGCTGGTCGTCGTGTTGTTCCTGGTCCTCCGGCCGCTGGTCCAGAACCTCACCTCCGGTTTGGTGCTGCAGCTCCGGGGGCACTGCCAGCCCGGCGAACTGGTAGAGATCGACGGCGAGTTGGGCACCGTCGTGGAGGTGAACACCAGGGCAGTGGTGTTGCTCGCCCCCGACGGTCGCACCG
>JBPCTQ010000316.1:0-3511 GCA_051011595.1 Acidimicrobiales bacterium | reverse complement strand
CCGGCCAGGATGCCGAAGGCGCCCAGCATGGGGCCCACGTTGATGCCGATGTTGGGCATCTCCCGGGGGATGCGGGCGAAGCCGTCGTCGTCGACCACTGGCTGCACGATTCCCGCCCAGGTGTCGTAGGCGATGCCGTGGCTGGGCATGTCCTTGTACGGCCCGGTGGACCCGTATCCCGACAACGTGCAGAACACGATCTTGGGGTTGATCTCGGACAGCACCTCGTACCCGATGCCCAGCTTGGCCAGGGCTCCGGGGCGCATCGCCTCGACCACCACGTCGGCGGTGGCGGCCAGCTCCTTGTAGGTGGCCAGACCGACGTCGGACTTGAGGTCGAGGGTGATGCTGCGTTTCCCCCGGTGGGTGTGCAGGTGCAGCAGCGAGGTGCCCTCCACGATCGGCCACGTCATCTGGCGGATGTAGTCACCCTGAGGTGGTTCCACCTTGATGACATCGGCGCCGAGGTCGGCGAGGAAGGTGGCGATCTGTCCCGGTCCGAGCAGCGAGCTCTCCAGGACACGTACGCCTGAGAGTAGGAAGTCATTTTGTCCAGCCACGGGGTCAGCATGGCCGCTCGGCGGCCGCCGCTACCAGCTGGACGGCGGGGTGGTGGTCGGATCCCGTACTTCGGCCGGTCGCCGGTTTCGGCGGTCGATCAGCCAGTCCATGACCTCGGCGGCGGGACGAGCGGGCGCCACCAGATGCCCCTGGATGGCTCCGCCGGCCTGGGTGATGGCGCGGGCTTCGTCGGGCGCCTCGATGTGTTTGGCCACCACGTCGAGGCCCAGGTCCCGACCCATCGACATGAGGTGGTGCACCACGGTCAACGCGCCACGCCGATCGAACAGACGATGGGTGAGATTTGTGCTGAGCTTCACCGCCCGAGCGCCGATGCCGGCGATGTTGGTGAGTGAGTCGGGTCCGGTGCCGAAGTCGTCGACGATCAGGCCCACACCCAGCTCGCGGAGCGTGGCCAGGCTGTCGCGCAGCTCCGGATCCTCGGCGGCCAGGCCGCGGTCGCTGATCTCGAGCTGCATGAAGGTGGGGTCGTAGAGGTAGCGGAACATGATGGCCTCGATGTCGGCCGCCAGCTCGGGGTTGCGGGCGGTCACCAACGGAACGTTCACCGAGACCGGCGACAAGAATCCGGCCGTCTGCCAGTCCAGGGAGTCGGTCAGCGCTTGTTCGAACATGGTGAGTGTGAGTTGGTAGGCCAGCTCGGCGTCGCGGATGAGCGGGAGGAACTGATCGGGCGTGAGCACAACACCGTCGCTGGCCGGCCATCGGGCCAGGCACTCGATGCCCAGCACCGTGCCGGTGCGGGCATCGACCCACGGCTGGTAGTGCGCGGTGAACGCCCCCTGGGTGAGTGCCTCCCGCAGCGACTTCTGCAGGGTGATGCGGCCCTGGGTGTCGAGCGCCTGGCCCGGGTCGTAGACCGCAACACCGAGGCGCTGGCGTTTGGCCCGGTACATGGTGGCGTCGGCTCGTTCGACCAGCGTCTGGAAGTGGGTGCCGTGAGCCGGGGTCAGGGCCAGACCCAGACTGGCGCCGATGGTCACCGGTGCCCCGACTGCCTCGGCCGGTTCGCGGATGGCGGCCGCGATCCGTTCGGCCACCACCTCCACGTCTTCGGCCATGCCGTGGATGAACACGGCGAACTCGTCGCCGCCGAGCCGAGCCGGTACGTCGTGCGGGCCGAGTTGTTCGTGGATGCGGTCCGCCACGGTCTGCAGGATCTCATCGCCCGCCTGGTGGCCCAGCTGGTCGTTGACCGCCTTGAAGCCATCGAGGTCGATCAGGGCGACCGCCCCGAACGCGTGGTCGGACAGCGCGGCTTCGGCTCGACGTTCGAATTCGCGGCGGTTGGGGAGTGAGGTCAGGGTGTCGTGGCTGGCCGCCTGCTCCTGTTCGGTGGCCTCGTTGGCCTTGCGGTACACGGCCAGGGCGGTCACCAACGGCATGGGAACGAGCAGCGGGCTGCGCACGGCCAGGACTGCCATCACCGGGGCCAGGGTGAGTAGGACACCTTCCTTGCGCATGGTGTCGTCGATCGCGGTACGGATCGAGCGGATCATGGTGCCGCCACCGTTGAGAGAGCGCATCACCCCTGTGAGCAGGCCGTTCACGAAGATGACCGACAGGCCGGCCAGCATGGCCGTCGGAAGCCAGGCCACATCGATCTGACCAGTCGGGGTGAGGGCCTCCTGCTGTCCCAGCAACCAGATCACGGTCGCTCCGGCGGCGATCGACAGGCTCAGTTGGCTGGCGTTGAACAGGCCCTGCGGGAGCGGTTCGCGGCGTAGGGTCTCGCCTACGAGGGTGGTGGCCGACAGCGTCAAGACGGCCAGGTGGGGAGCACCCAAGAGAACCATGGCGCCCGCCAGGATCCACGAGATGGCACGGGCCAGATCGCTGGCTGGTCCCTGACTGCCCGGTGGCCGCAGCTCAGCCACGACCATGGCCCCCATCAACAGCAGAAGCACGCTGAGGCTGGCGGCCGCCTCCACCCGGAACCAGGGCGAGATCACCATGGCCGTCACGACGAGGGCGTTCATGGCGGTCACCAGAGCCGTGAAAACGAGCGCGGCGCGGCTCACAGGCGGAGGAGCGGTATTCGAAGGTGTGATGGCGCGGGTGAACATTGGAGAGTTACCTCTCCATCCATCGGACGATGGGCTGGTCCGATGAGCGGTGGCCAGGCCGAAAACCGACTAGTCGGGCGGCAATTCGCCGTCCCGGCACCCGGGGCAGGCGGCGGTCGGGCGGACGCCGAAATGGGCCAACAGGCGTGCGGTGGCGCAGAGAGGAAGCCCGTAGACGTTGGCCCGGCAGCCCTCGATCCGGTCGATGAAGCGGCGGGCCTCGTCCTGCACGGCCAGCGCACCGGCCTTGTCGTCGGCTGCGCCGGACTCCACGTAGGTGGCGATGGCGGCGTCGTCGGGCCGGCCGATGATCAGTCTCGAGCCCACCACCTCGTCGACCCGTGCGCCGCTGGGACCGGTCACCACCACCGCCGACCACACCTCGACCAGGTCGCCCCGCATCGCGGTCAGCATCGCCGTGGCGTCCTGTCGGTCAAGGGGTTTGCCGAGAATCCGGCCCTGATGATCGACCACTGTGTCGGCTGCCACCACTGTGGTCGCGGGCTGCCAGACCTCGGCGGCCTTGGCGCGGGCCACCGCGCTGACCACCCGGGGTGCGGTGTCGAAACCCTGGGCGACCTCGGTCTCGTCGATGTCGGCCGGCGTCATCTCGAATCGACTGTGGCCCAGCAGCTGGCCGAGCAGGTCGACCCGTCGGGGCGATGCCGACGCCAACACGATTGTGGGTTCGGTCAACCGCCCGACACCACCCGCGATGCTTCCTCGCTCAGAGTCGGCAGCTCAGCAGGGTCGTCGAGCCAGCCGTGGGGGAGGGCCACCGGATGAGGGCCGCTGGTGTGGCTGCGCGGTATCCGCATGGCGCCATCGGGCATCGGCACCGACCGATCGAGCCCGGCCAACAC
>JBPCTQ010000315.1:0-9339 GCA_051011595.1 Acidimicrobiales bacterium | reverse complement strand
TGGGGTTCCGCGGAGCAGCTCCGCGTCGATCGCGCCGCCGTCTATCGATTCCACGCCACGGTGGCCGAGCGATTCCGCGCCGGACCGGTGTTCCTGGTGGGTGATGCCGCCCACACCATGCCGCCGTTCAACGGCCAGGGAATGTGCACCGGCATGCGCGACGCCGAGAACCTGTCGTGGAAGCTGGCCCTGGTGGCCGACGGGCGGGCCGACGACTCGCTGCTCGACACCTACGACGCCGAGCGCCGACCCCACGCCACCGGTCAGGTCGCCCACTCGGTCGACGCCGGGTTGCTCATCGACGCCATCGCCCACGACGGTGACGCCGCTCTCGAGAAGGGATATGGACAGCAGCCGTTCCCCGGCCTGGCCCACGGACTCATCCATGGCGACCACCCTGCTATCGGCCACCCGCTCCCCCGGCCTCACGGCGACGGGATCCCAATCGACGCCATCGAGCAAGGATGGACCCTCATCACCGCCGACGACCCCGCCGAGATGGCCTCGCTGTGGAACGACCTGGCGGCCACCAATCTTCAGGCCCCCGCCGACGCCTGGCCGGGCATCGTGTCACCGGGGGTCACGGTGGTGGTTCGACCCGACCGCTACGTCGCAGCGGTCACTGCCGACATCGACAACACCACCGGTGCGCTGGCCGATCTTCTCCGACGTGCACCCGCGTCGGGGCCTGACCACGACTGACCCGCGACACCCGCACCGACGCAGCCGGAACCGAAGGCAACCGGCTGGGTATCATCGGCGGCTCATGAACAGACGAGCCGTAACTCCGTGATCACCTCGACCGACCCCGACGCGCTGCTCATCGAGCACGAGGGCGGTGTGCTGACCCTCACCAACAACGATGCACCCCGCAACCGCATGAGCCTCGAGTACATGGATGCGGTCGAGGCCGCGGTGAACGAGGCCGCCGCCGACCCGACGGTACGGGCCCTGGTCTTCACCGCTGCGGGCGACGAACACTTCTCGGTCGGCATGGACCTCAAGCAGCTCATGAGCGGCGCCGACGATCGAGGCGGGCTGGAGGCGGTGCTCGATCAACGACTGCGGGTGCTGGCCGCGATCGAGAGCATGAGCAAACCCTCCGTGGCCACCCTCTACGGCTACTGCTTGGGTGGCGGGCTCGAGCTGCCCCTCGCCTGCCACTTCCGGCTGGCCGCCACCGAGGGATCGCGCATCGGCCTACCCGAGCTCGATCTGGGGACCGTACCGGCGTGGGGCGGCTCGGCTCGCCTCACTCGCTGTGTGGGTCGAGACCAGGCCCTCGACATGATCCTGCGGGCCAAGAAGATCGACGGGCCTCGCGCCCTCGAAATCGGCCTGGTGCAAGAGCTGCATCCGGTGGCCGATCTCAAGGCGGCGGCAGGAGCGTTGGCCGCTGAGCTGGCGGCCATGCCTCCGGTGGCGGTGGCCGGGGTACTCGACTGTGTGGTGGGCGCGGGCGACGCGCCGCTCGACGAGGCGCTGCGGCGCGAACGCGAGGCGGTCAAAGCCAGTGCCGGCACCAAGGACCAGCTCGAAGGCATGCAGGCCTTCCTCGAGAAGCGCCCGCCGGTCTTCACCGGTGAATGACCGGTGAAGACCGAGGCACGGTCCCGTAGGACAGGCCGTCACTGAGTGTCACCGCGAGCTGGCTCGCTGGAACTTGCGCATGCTCAACATCGAGAACACGACGATGATCCCGATCGACCACGCCAGTGACTGCCAGGCCAGATTGCCCACCGGTAGCCCGTTGTAGAGCGCTCGACTGGCATCGGTGACCTTGGTGAAGGGATTGGCCTCGGCAATGGGTTCGAGCCAGTCGGGCATGGTCGAAGGGTCCACGAAGGCCGACGACACGAAGGTCATGGGGAACATCCACATGAACCCTCCCGAGTTGGCCGCCTCGGCTGACTTCACGCTGAGTCCGATGAGGGCGTGCACCCAGCTGAGCGAGTAGGCGAAGAGCAACAACAACGCGCTGGCCACGATGGCCGCACCCAGGCTGCCCTCGAACCGGAACCCGACGAGGAAGGCGATGATCAACATGATCACGAAGCTGCCCATGTTCTTCACCAGGTCGGCCACGGTTCGCCCGATGACCACCGCCGATTGGGCCATGGGGAGCGATCGCAGTCGATCGACCAGACCCTTCTGGAGGTCTTCGGCCAGGCCGATGCTGGTGCCGGCCGACCCGAACACGATGGTCTGGGCGAAGATGCCGGGCAGCAGGAATTGGATGTAGTCGTCGTAGCCCGGCACCTCGATGGCCCCACCGAACACGTACACGAAGAGCAGCGTGAACATGATCGGCTGCATCACCGCGAACGCGATCAGCTCCGGGCTACGAGGTATGACTCGCAGGTGACGGCGGGCTTCGGTCCAAGCGTCGCGAAGGGTCCAGACCACCCCCGTGTCGACTCGCACTTCGTGGCCCGTTGGTGCGGTGGTGGTCATCGGGTCACCTCTCCTGTGCCCACCTCATCGGGTGAGGACCCGGTGATGGCGAGGAAGACGTCGTCGAGACTCGGGCGACGCAGCTCGACGTCGAGCACGTCACAGTTGCAGTCGTCGAGGGCGCGGATGGCGTTGGGGATCACGTGGTCGCCGGCCTGGATGGGCACGACCAACTCGGGTTTGTTGGCGGTGGCTTCGATGGGCCCCACCGCGAAGCTGCTGAGGGCCCCCGTGGCTCGCTCGATGTTGGCCGCCGAAGCGATGGTGACGATCAGCCGAGCGCCGCCGATGCGGTTCTTGAGCTCGTCGGCCGTGCCCTGCTCGATGACCCGTCCGTGGTCGATGACCACGATCGAGTCAGCCAGCGCTTCGGCCTCATCGAGGTACTGGGTGGTGAGGAAGGTGGTGGTTCCTTCGCTCCCCAGCTCTTCGATGAGGTCCCACATCGCCAACCGGCTCCGGGGGTCGAGCCCGGTGGTCGGCTCGTCCAGGAAGAGCAGCGATGGTCGGGCGATGAGACTCATGGCGATGTCGATCCGGCGACGCATACCGCCGGAATACCCCTGCACCACGCGGTCGGCCGCGTCCTCCAGGTCGAAGCGCTGCAACAGCTCGGTGGCCCGCGACCGGGACTCGCCGGCCGACATGTGGAACAACCGGCCGACGTACTCGAGGTTCTCGCGGGCCGTCATCCGTTCTTCGACGGCGGCGTACTGGCCGGTCAGACCGATGCGGGCTCGGACCTGTTGGGGTTCGGCCACCACGTCGATGCCGTGGACGAAGGCCTGTCCGGCCGTTGGTCGGGTGAGGGTGGTGAGCACCTTCACCGCCGTGGTCTTGCCCGCTCCGTTGGGACCCAGCACCCCCAGGATCGACCCGGTCGGCATGGTGAGGTCGAGCCCGTCGAGGGCTTTGGTTTCGCCGTAGTGCTTGACCAGCCCGACGGTCTCGATGGCATACATCCGGTCACGCTACCCACACCGGACCCGAGCCCCGGCCGCCGATGTGGCGAACAGTGGTTCAGCGGCGACTGGTACCGTTGGTGCCATGAGGATCCGCGGTGCCGTGGTGGGCGTGTGCGTCGCCCTGACGGCCTTGAGCGGCTGCGGCAGCAGCGACGACACCAGCGATCCAGCCGACGACGCGGCCTCCGAACCAGAGTCCTCCGAGGACGGCCAAGCAACGATCGCCGACGACGGTGACAACGGCGGCGGCGAATCGGCACCCGCCGATCTCGGGGACTTCCCCATTCCCGCACCGCCCGGAGGCACGGTGACCTTCACCAACGAAGTGGACGACATCACGGCCATCACCTTCTCGCTGCCCCCAGAGGATTTCGACGCGACGGTGGCCTTCTATGACGACTGGACCGATTCCGAGGCCGACGAATACCAGCGCGTGGTGGCCGAGTCCGACGGCGTCAGCTGGCTTCGGACCTCGGGCGCCGACGGCACGTCCCGCATCATCATGGTGAGCGCAGCCTCGGGAGCCGACGACCAGGTGCTCGTGTCGCTGACCGACGCCACGGGCTGAATCAGCCAATCGCTGGCCAAGTGCTGGCCGCGATCAGGGTATGCCGACGACTTGGTCTGGTAGCGGCCGCTGCCTCTACGTGGGTGTGAACACCGCATGCACCGGCGGGAGACGATCGGTTTCACCCGCCATCGTCTGCACCATCGATTCGATGTCGCCGAAGCCGGCGGTCTGGCGAGGAAGCTCGGCGAACGGGTACTGGTCGGAGGCGAGCATGTCGATGGCGGCTCGGTAGTTGTCGGCGTCGACCCCCAGCGCCCCCACCACGTGGATCTCCTTGTAGACGACCAGATCGGGATCGAACCCGGGAGCGTCGGCCGAACCCCGGGTGCCGGCCAACACCACCGTGCCGCCGGCCCGCACCAGGCGGAGGGCTTGCCCGGGAGCGGTGGGTGCCTTGGCGGTGACATCGACCACCACGTCGGCCAATCCTCCGGTCGCCTGCCGAAGCGCATCGACCGGGTCGGTCACACCGACGTCGACAGCAAGATCGGCTCCGAACGCCGCAGCCTGGGCCAAGCGAGGTTCGTCCCGGGCACCCAGGCCCGTGATCATGACGAACGACGCTCCGGCCCCTCGGACCGCGGCCGCCACGCTGAGGCCACGAACTCCCGGTCCCAGCACCGCCACGACGGCCCCCGGCTGAAGGTCGGGGATCTCGACCCCCCACCGCAGGCCGGCGCCCAGCGGATTGAACAACGTTGCAACCACCGGGTCGAGCGATTCGGGAACCGGCAGCACCAGAGCGTCCGGGGCCAGGTAGAGGTGACTGGCGTAGCCGCCCCACAGTCCACACCCCTTGCCGACGTCGATGAAGCCGTACATGTCGGCGAGCCCGTGACGCTCACACCTCCGGTAGACGCCGGCTCGAAAGGGCCCACACGACCGACACGACATGAACACTTCGACCGCCACCCGGTCGCCGACCGACACCCCCCACCGTTGGAGGGCGGCCTCACCGGCAGCTTCCACGATGCCGACCGCTTCGTGACCGGGGACGAACCCGTACGGAGCCCGCAGATGGCCCGTGTACTCCTCGTGATCGGTGCCGCACAGCCCACAGGCCTCGACGCGCAGTAACCCATCGTGGTCATCGAGCTCGGGCAGGGGCAGCTGCCGACGCTCGAGCTCGCGGGGCCGGTTGAGCACCAGCGCCGACGCCGTTCGTGTGGTCATCGGACCGGCTCGCCGCGACCGATCGCCCCCGGCCTGTTCATGTCGGTCCGGACGCCCCGTCGGGCGGCCACGAGGCCACGCCGTCCTCGAGCGGGATGTCGAGGCTGCGGGCCACATGCGAGATGCTCTGCCATGTCGCGATGGCCATCACCAACTCGACGACGGCCTCGTCGGAGTCCAGTAGGTCTCGAGCCTGTTCGATCGTTCGTTCCGAGACCATGCCGGACTCGAGTGTCTCGTCGACGGCTCGCAGCACCAGACGGTCGGCCGCGTCGAAACGAGGATCGTCGTGCCAGTCCCGAACGGCGAGCAGGTCATCGGGATCACAGCCGAACGAGTCCTGGGCCACGGTCCAGTGCTGGGTCCATTCGTACTCCGAGCCGGTGGCCCAGCCCATTCTCATGATCAACAACTCGCGTCGACGATCGTCGAGTGCACCGCCGAACAGCATCGACAGCAGCAGATCGTTCACCGCCTTGGCGGTACGCGGCAGGCGCAGGAGCAGCCGGAAGATGTTGAGTTCGGCCATGGCCGCGGGCACACCGACGTCGGCGGCCGCGGTAGCCGCATCTTCGGCATCGAGTAGCGGCACGCGGGGCCGGGACATGGACTCTCCTCACGGAGCCGAACTGCGCCGACCCTACACGGGCCGCTCTGCTCCCGGTCCGGCGCGCAGCGCGAGGCGCCACCGCCCTTCAGCGGGCAGAAGCGATGTAGAGACCCTCGGCTTCGGCGGTGGGGGTGTCGCCGGCCCGGATCTCACCGGTGGCGTGGTGTTTGCGACCGTCGGTGTCGACGTAACGAGCCCGCACCACCAGCGGGGTGTGGAGTGGCGTGCCGGCGCGATACCGAATGGTGATGCCGCCGGTCATGCCCGACGCGCCGGCTGCGGTGGCCGCCACACCGATCGTCTCATCGAGCAGGGTGGCCACCACCCCACCATGGGCTCGTTCGGGCGGACCTCCGTGGGCCTCCGTCAACACACAGCGGGCCACGATCTCCACCACAACCGGCCCGTCGGTGGTGTCGGGCGGTTCGATCGCGTCGAACACCAGCTCGGGGGCATGGGGGTTGAGGCGGCCCGACCCGGCCTGGGAGAGGTTCTCGATCCGCCCGTCGGGGTGCCGGCCCAGGTTGATCACCGGCTGTCGGGTGAGCGAGCGCAGCTGGGCCGTGATCGCGGTGAGCTCACCAGCCAGGCGGCCCCGTTCGGCCGGTTCGAGGTCGGTGGCCACCACCGCGGCCACCAGGTCGCGCGCCGCGTCGGTCAGGGCAAACGCCTCGGTCGGAATGGCGGCTGGGTCGGGCAGGGCATCACCGAGCTCCTGGGCCAACTGCCATGCAGAAGGGGGATGATCGTTCACGGTTGCTCCAGGAAACGGTGGCGGTATCGGCCAAAACCCTCATCGATCTCGGTCGGGTCGAGGCCGAAGTCATCTGGCTCGTAGGAATGAGCTCCGAGGGCATCGGGTCGTCTGCGATTGGTCTCGGCCACGGCCGCATCACGAACACCAGCGGAGAACTCGAGGCCGAGCCCGTCGTACACCGTCTCGAGGGTGCGGAGCGGATCGGCGACGACATCGCGATGACCGATGTGGACCGCTCGTTCGGCGGGGATCAGGCCGCCGTCGACGTGATCGACCAGGTCATCGAGGCTGCGACGGTAGAGATCGAAGTGGTAGCGACCGATGGCCATCGGGTCCACGTTGGCCGAGAACGCCGACCGCAGGGTGGCGATCAGACTGGAGACAGAGGCCAACACCGCGGCCGGTTCACGATGGGTGAACACGAATCGCGCGTCGGGGTAGGTGGCCATCAGTTCGGGGAGACCCTGCAGGTGGACGGGCGACTTGAGCACCCACCGCCGCGCCGGCATCCGGTGCTGGAGCACCTGGAGCACCCATCGATGCATGGTGTACGCCGGAGCCAGGTCGGCTTGCTGGAGCCAGTCGATGTAGCTGGGAACGTGGTAGCGGCTCACGAACTCCTCGGTCCGGAACGACAGCGCCATCGCCGACAGACACTCCTTGGGCATCCGGGCCGAGTAGGCGTGGATACTCGACAACCCTTCGGCCACCGACTGCGGGAACCCCAGCTCGTCGGCGGCCAGGGCGATCCTCGGGTCGTCGGCCTCGGTCTGCGTTTCCGGCGGCGGCGCCGGCCACAGGAACTCCCAACCCTCCGGAACCCGGTGCGCAGGATCGACACTCAGCAGACGGTGCATGACGGTTGTTCCGGTGCGGGGCGCTCCGATGACGAACACCGGCGCCACCACCGGCGCCTCGGCGATGGCGGGCTCAGCCTCCGCCAACGCGTCGAGCTGCAGGCGCACGTCGAGCAATCGGTTGAGGTATCGCTGCGTGGCCCAGCGGCCGAGCGAGGTCAGGTCGGCCTCGGCTTCGAGGGCGGTGCAAAAGACCCGCAACGGGTCGATCACGTCGGGGGCGTCGAGCGTGACGCCCGCCCGATGCTCGGCGTCGGCCCGGGCCCGATCCCCGTCGAACGGCGCCGAATCGGGCCGATACTCGGGCCGTTCACCGCGGTTGGCCTCCTGCACCCATTCGGCCTGGGGGGCCGGGGCCCACGTCATGTGCGAAAACGCCACCGCAGGTGAGCCTGTCGCTCGGCCAGCTCGCGGGCTCGATCGGCCGGCTCGACCAATGGCTCATCGGTGGGCCAACCCTCGAGCACCTGCTCGGTCGACACCAGCCGGGAGGTGATGACCGGGCGGGTGTCGCTGTGAGGCCAGAACCACCGGATGGTGCACAACCCGTCTCGCCGACCTGCGGTGTCGAGCCAGTTGGGTACCCCTGGATCGTGCGGGGCCAACACCATACGAATCCGCCCGTCGGCCGACACGTTCGACTGGGTGTGGTTGCGGCTGGTGATGGCGCCGAACGGGTCGACCAGCTCGAAGGTGTGCATCATGTACAGCTGGACCGACCAGTACCGGGCGTCGGGTTCGTCGAACTCGACGATCAACGCCTGATCGTCGTCCAGGTCCCAGAAGCAGAACTCGTAGCGGGCCACCGAGAGCCCCTTGCCCAGCTTCACCGTGTCGGTCGTGAACGAGTTGTCGACGCGATCGACCCGGTTGTCGGCGAGGTAGGAGTTCCAGTAGCTCACCGACTCCTCGATCTCGTTCAACGACTCGTCGAGGCGTCGCTCGAGCTGGGCGGCGGTGGGAGCCGATACCGGTTCGGGGTCGAGGCACTCGATGGTGAAGACCGCCGGCTCCTCGGCCCGCCAGTCGAAGTAGTACTCCCGCACCGACACCATGATGGAACCGGCCGGGAGCTCGACGGCGTCGGGATGTTCGCCCCCGAGGTACAGCTCGAAGTCGTCGCCCGGCCCGATGCCTCGTTCGCTGGCGGTCAGTTGGGCGAGGGTCCCCCAGGTCTCCCGATGCATGAATCCGGCTCGCACGGCGAGGAGGAATTCGTCACAGCTGTGCATACGTCCACGCACCACGTAGCGCCGGGCCGGGTCGATGCGGCAGTGGCGGTACACGTTGTCGGCGTTGGGCCCACCCCACTGGCTGACCAGGTCGTTGTGACGATGAAAGGCGGGACGCGACGGGTCGGCGTGCAACGTCTCCCACCCCAACCACAACACACTCTGGTCGACCAGATGCTCGATGCCCTCCGAGAGGGCAGCATCGTCGGCGCCGAAAGGAGGAGCGGCAATGCGTTCGCCGAGCAATCGGAGGCGGTCGCACGCGCGTTGCCAGGCTGCGACGGCGTTCATGGCGGACCAGACTAGGACACCGCCCGAGTGCGCGGACCGTGTCCGATCACGGTTGACGGGCCGCCGACACCGTGGCTACCTTGCGCCCGCAATGGGGCGAGAGGTGACCGTGATCTTCAACAGCATCTCCCCCATCGCGCCGATGCCAGCGACGCCGCCGGCCGAACACGGCGACGGTGGCCCACGATGACCGACGATGCGATGGCCGACCTGAACGACCGGGTGATCCTCATCACCGGCGGCACCCGTGGTATCGGGCTCGGCCTGGCCCGTCATCTCGGTGGACACGGCGCCCGGGTGGCCATCACCGGACGGAGGCCGGAGCGACTGGAGCAGGTGGCCGACACGCTGACCGAACTCGGTATCGACCATCTGGCCGCCGCCGTCGATGTGCGCGACCAGGCGGCCACCGTTGAACTGGCCCAGGCC
>JBPCTQ010000314.1:0-2780 GCA_051011595.1 Acidimicrobiales bacterium | reverse complement strand
CGGTGCGGGTAGGACGGTTACGCCGATCTTGTCGGCCCCGCCCAGCGGGAACGGTATTCCCAGTTCGGGGGCCGGGTTGGTGGCGTAGAGGTCGCGGGGGCCGGTTGACGCCGTGGCCTCCGTCTCGATCACCAGGGTGAGTGACGTCGTCGTGCCCGCCGCAATGGTCACGTCGATGACCCCGTCACCGGATAGGAACGACTCGGCGTCGAGACTGAACTGCCCTGACAGGGTCACGATCGACACGTCGCCGGCCACGATGTCGCCTGACACGCTGTCGATACGAGGCTCGAACACCGGCCGCACGAACACGTCCTCGAAACCGTTGGTGTCGGCGTCGACCAAGTTGGTGGCGAACGACGAGTACGCGAGCGCCCCTCCGTTGCTGCTGAGCGCCGGCCGCCGGAACGAAGCTCCGTCGGCCAGACCACCGGTGAGGGTGGTGCTGGCCAGACGGGTGGTTCCCACCACGGGATCGATCGAACCCTCCCACAGGTAGATGTCGGTCGTGCCATTGGTGTCGACCGGGGTGGCGCCTGGCTCCTGCAGATCCGATGCGGCCGAGGAGAACGCCACCTTCGACACCCCGTTCCCGAACACCGGATAGTTGGAGCCGCCATTCCCATGAGTGAGGCGATCCGTGTCCAGGATGAGCGACGGTCCGCTGAACTTCACGTCGACGATGAAGATGTCGCTGACCCCGTTGGTGTCGGGCCCGTCGAGATTGGTGGCCGACGAGGTGACGACGACGGTCGGGAGCAGTCCATTGCTGACGTCGCCGGTGTAGCTGGGGCCGTTGCCGCCAGAGGTCATGTTGAAGACGACGCCGCCGGCATAGTTCGAACGGCCGAAGACATCGGACTGACCGTTGGTGTCCGAAGACACGATCTCGGACGAGGACGACCACCAGATCACGTTCTCGCCGTCAGGCGAGATCACGGGATCGAAGCTCGACCCGGCGGCCTGGGTGGAGCCCGCCTTCCTCGAGATGAGTGTGGTCGTGCCGGCCGAACGGTCCCGCTGGTACACGTCGAAGTTGTTGTTGGTGTCGCTGCCCACGAGCTCTGATGTGGTGTAGAAGACGATCCGGTTGCCGTCGTCGGAGATGGAGCCGCCCAGGCTGTTGCCCGCCCCGATGTTCCCGGCCGAATCCACCGACACCGCTTCGGTTGTTCCCAGCTGACGGTCGTGAAGGAAGAGATCGGCCTGGCCATTGGTGTCGCCGGCCACGATGTCGTCCGCAAAGGACCAGTAGACGACGTAGCGGCCATCGGGGGTCATGTCGGGCTGTCCGCTCAGGCCGTTGGCCGGATCACCGGTGGTCGAGCGGGAGATGAGCTCGGTCGTGCCGTTGAGATTGTCGCGGACGAAGATGTCCTTCTCGCCGTTGTTGTCGCCCGCGACGAGGTTCTCGGCGTACGACGCGTACACCGCGAACTGTCCGTTGTTCGACACCACCACGTCGATGCTGTCGCCGTCGGGCTCCACCCCTGCGGTTGGGGTGACACTGACCCGAGACACGAACGCACAGCTCGACGCCAACAGCGCCAACAGCACCAGCAACACTCGAATCTTCCACGACCCCATCGGTCACCTCCCGGTTGCTGCGACCGTATGTCCAAGAGGCCCAGAGGCACATCCGTAGTTGTACGTAGAGGCACCATCGGGCGAGATGCAGCCCCGAATGGCCACGAATTCGCAGCTATTCCGGTGTTCGATTGGGTCCCGCCCGAGACGGCCGGCGCTGGCGGCGATACCGTGCCTGTCGTCCCGTCAGGCGAGGTGAAGGTGTTCGATGGAGGGCTACGTCCATCCCGATTTCGGTCTGGTGACCGAGAAGCTCGACAAGGTCATGCGTGGCCGCCGCTCGTTCGGTGGCGCCGCCGTCGCCGTCTATCACCAGGGGGAGCTGGTGGTCGACGCATGGACGGGTGAGAGCGACGCGGCCGGCACGCCGTGGCAGCGCGACACCATGGCCATGAGCTTCTCCACCACCAAAGGAGTGGTGGCCACTGTGGTGCACCGCCTGGTCGATCGGGGGGTGTTGTCCTACGACGAACCGGTCGCCACCTACTGGCCCGAGTTCGCCGCCGCCGGCAAGCAGGACATCACCCTGCACCACCTGCTCACCCACCAGGCCGCCATGCACGACGTCCGCAACCTGGTTCCGTCAGGCGAGGCGCTGCTCGATTGGGACGACATGGTGCAGCGCCTGGCTGCCGCCGAACCAAGTTGGGAACCAGGACTTCGGCCCGGCTACCACGGCCTGACGTACGGCTGGCTGGTGGGTGAGGTGATCCGCCGAGTCACCGGCTTGACCGTGAACGAGGCCGTGCAGCGTGAGGTCGCTCAACCCCTCGGCATCGACGGGCTGTTCGTGGGGGCGCCGCCCGAGCAACGGCTCCGCACCGCGCAGCTCCTGGTCGACGAGAAGCAGATGGCGCGGCTCGAAAAGGGGTTCGACCGCTTGCAGCGATTCGAACGTATGCAGCCGCTGCTCGACGCGCTGGCGGTTGACGACTTCCTCGACATCTCCCTCAGCGAGCAGATACTCGACGCCGAGGTGCCGGCGGCCAACGGTGTGTTCACGGCCCGGTCGCTCGCCCGCATGTACGCGGCTCTGGCCACACCCCAGCACTTCGATCATCAGCCACTCGTCTCGGCCGACACCCTCGAGGCCGCGACCGCGGTGCAGACCAACCAGCGCGATGTGGTGGTGGGCATGAAGATGCGGTGGCGTCTCGGCTACCACCTGGCCGCCACCTCGTCCGGTGTCGTCC
>JBPCTQ010000313.1:0-2553 GCA_051011595.1 Acidimicrobiales bacterium | reverse complement strand
TTGAACACCATCAGGTAGAGCATCACGACCAGCAGCAGGGTCATGGCACCACCACCGATGCTGACCTTGCTCTCGCCGGTCTCGTCGCCGGCGGCCAAGGCTTTCTCACCGGGCAGGATCATGGCGTGGAGGATGCCGTTCATGACCACCCAGATGAGGATGGCGGCAACGATCCAGCCGTCGCTGAACTCGATGGCGCTGTCGGACATACCTTGCAGCGCGAACCCGAGCAGGCCGGTGAGAATGAGCGCCGGTGAATAGATTCGCCGACCGTTCCGCACCACGAAGCTCATGAACAAGCTGCGGGTCTCACCGTTGAAGGCCTTGGTCTGCTCACCGAGGAGCGGGTGCACGAACGCCGGAGCGAAGGCGGCGAACGCCGTCAGGATGTGCAGGAGCAGGACGATGTTGTAGGGCGTGTCGTCGATGGCGGCGGTGATCATGGCCGGGACTGTAGTGGAGCCGAGTGCCGGGCGGCCTACCGCTAGGGTCACCGTGTTCGTACACCCGAGGGGTGTCCACTGGCCGGAAGGAACCCACCATGAAACTCGACGATCTCTTCTCCATCGACGGGCGGGTGGCCCTGGTCACGGGTGGGTCGCGGGGTATCGGCGAGATGATCGCCGCCGGGTTCCTGGCCAACGGCGCCAAGGTGTACATCAGCTCCCGCAAGGCCGAGGTGTGCAACGCCACCGCCCAGCGCCTGATGGACGAGTTCGGTGGCCAGTGCATCTCGGTGCCGGCCGATCTCTCGAACGTCGAAGGCGTCGACGCCCTGGTGAACGAGATCTCCGGCCACGAGGACCGGCTCGACATCCTGGTCAACAACGCCGGGGTCAGCTGGGGTGCGCCGTTGGAAGAGTTTCCCGAGAACGGATGGGACAAGGTGATGGACACCAACGTGAAGGGGGTGTTCTTCCTCACCCAACGCCTGCTGCCCCTGCTCGAAGCGGCCGGCACCGCCGAGCACCCGGCGCGGGTGATCAACATCGGGTCAGTCGACGGCATCCAGACGCCGATCTTCGACACCTTCTCCTATGGCCCCTCCAAAGCTGCGGTCCACGCCCTCACCCGGCAGCTGGCCGCTCATCTGGCCCCCCGCAACATCATCGTGAACGCCATCGCACCCGGCCCCTTCCCCACCTGGATGCTCAGCACCGGGGTGGGCACCGGCGGCGACGTCGAGGGCACCGACTGGGACGAGGTCGGGCGGGGAAACCCGCGTGGCCGGGTGGGTACGCCCGAAGACATCGCCGGCCTGGCCATCTTCTTGAGCTCACGAGCCGGCGCCTTCACCGTGGGTGAAGTCATCAGCTGCGACGGCGGCACGCTGGTGAGCTGACGGGGCTTTCGCCTGCCGGCGGCGAGAGCGCGAGGATGTCGACGTGAGCGACCTCTACTACGACCCGTTCGACACCGATGTCGACGTGCGGGCCCACGACGTGTGGCGGCGCCTCCGCGACGAAGCTCCCGTGTACCGCAACGACGAACACGACTTCTGGGCCCTGACCCGCTACGACGACGTGCTCACCGGGCTGCTCGATGTCGACACCTACCTCTCCCGGTACGGCACCACGCTGGACCTGATGGGTCCCGAAGAGTTCCCGGTGCCGATGTTCATCTTCCGCGACCCGCCCGAACACACCCTGCTGCGCAAGCTGGTGAGCCGGGCCTTCACACCGCGCAAGATCGGGTATCTCGAACAACGTATCGAGGAGATCTGCGCCGAGCTGCTCGACCCGCTCGACGGGGCCGCCGAGTTCGACTACGTCGACCGCTTCGCCGCCCTGTTGCCACCCACCGTCATCCTGGCGCTGCTCGGTTTCCCTCAGGGCCTCGAACGCGAGCTGCGCGACTCGATGGACGCCACCCTGGCCGTCGACGAGGGCATCGCCACCGGCACCAGCCGCGATGTCATCGACTCGTCGGGGAACCTGGGTTCGGCCGTGTACGCCATGGTGCCCGAGCTGTGCGACGAGCGCCGGGCCGACCCTCAGGATGACCTGCTCACGGTGCTGGCCACCCACGAACGTGAGCTCAGCGACGGATCGAGCCGGCTGCTCAACCCGGCCGAGATCAACGCCTACATCGCCCTCATCGCCGGAGCCGGCGCCGAGACCGTGGCCCGCCTGTTGGGTTGGGCGGCAGTGTTGTTGGCCACCCATCCCGATCAACGAGCGGTGCTCCGCGACAACGAGGCCATGATCCCCAACGCCGTCGAGGAGATCCTCCGCTACGAGGCCCCTTCCCCGGTGCAGGGTCGCCGGCTGGCCCACGAGGTCGAGGTGCATGGCCAGGTACTCCCGGCCGGGGCCAACGTGTTGTTGGTCAACGGCAGCGGCAACCGCGACGAACGCCACTGGGACGATCCCGACCGCTTCGATGTGCAGCGCACCATCGACCGCCACTTGTCGTTCGGCTACGGCGCCCACTTCTGCATCGGCGCGGCCCTGGCCCGACTCGAAGGCCGAATCGCCCTCGAGCAGACGCTGCGCCGGCTGGGCGACTGGCAGGTCGACGAAGCCGAGATCGACTGGGTCCACACCTCCACCG
>JBPCTQ010000312.1:0-15903 GCA_051011595.1 Acidimicrobiales bacterium | reverse complement strand
CACCTACGTCATGCCCGAAGACGTCAAGACCCTGGCCCCCCACGTGCTCACCCACCGGCTCATCCTCACCCCCGAGGCCGAACTGCAGGGTGTCAGCGCCACCGGACTGCTCGAGCGGGTTCTGGCCGACGTTGCGGTTCCCGCCGAGCGCGACGCCGACTGACGGTGCTCACCCGGGCCGGTCGCAGCGCGCTGGCCGTCGGTGTCTTGTTGACGCTGGGCGGCTGGATCCTCGGTTATGCCCCCCTGCTGGCCATCGGCATCGCCTTCATCGCGGTGGTGGGCATCGCCGCCGTCATCGTCTCTCGCCCACCCACCGTCTCCACCGAACGGGAGGTTCGCCCGTCACGGGTGATGGCCGGACAACCGGCCGAGGTCGAGCTCACCATCCACAATCAGGGGCGGAGGCTGGCCCCGGCTGGAGTTGCCCTGGAACGCTTCGGCGAACGCGCCCTGCCCATCACGGTTCCGGCCATCGCCGCCGGCGAGTCGGCCACATTGGTCGAGCCGCTCCCCACCGACCGGCGAGGCATCTACGAGGTCGGTCCCCTCATCATCAACCGGTCCGACCCGCTGTCGTTGGCCCGACGGGGTGAATGGTCCAAGAACGTCAGCCAACTTCGGGTTCATCCGCGCATCCACGAGATCGAACCCTTTCCGTCCGGGCTGACCCGCGATCTCGACGGGCCGAACTCCGGCGAAGCCCCTGAAGGCGGCATCGCCTTCCAGAACCTCCGTGAGTACGTCGTCGGCGACGACCTCCGACTCATCCACTGGCGCTCGTCGGCCAAGTCCGGTCAGTTGATGGTTCGCCACAATGTCGACAGTCACCAGCCCCGCAGCATGATCCTGCTCGATACTCGACCCGACTCCTACACCGACGAGTCGTTCGAGGATGCGATTCGAGCCACGGCATCGATCGCCACGGCGTCGCTGACCAGGCGATTCCCCTTCAAGCTGCGCACCACCGGCGGCCTCACCATCGAGAAGACCACCCCCACCAGCCTGCTCGACGAGCTCTCGGCGCTGTCCACCGCCGAAGGCGATTTCGAGGAGCTCACCCGGGCCGCCACCCAGGACATGGGCGGCTACTCCCTCGCCATCATCACCGGCGCGGCGCCGGCTTCGGACCTGGTCAGTGTCGGCCCGCTGCGAGCAAAGTTCGACAACATCACCATCGCCCGGATGGGCATCCAAAGCGCCAACGAGGCGGTACAGCTACCCGGTGCACTGCTGATCAACGTGCACACGAGCATCGACTTCGCCCGGGCCTGGAACCGTCGCCTTCGGCGCTGAGTTCAGCGCCCTCGGCTACGCAGCAGCGGGCGAGGGTTCAACCCGGCGGCTGCCGTCTTCACCACCGAACGGGAACCGCGCAGGTCGCGCCGGAAGGCATCGGCCAACAACCAGGCCCGGTCGGCGGCATCGCTGCTGGGCAAGTCATCGGAGTACGCACATGCGCCGACCTCGGGAAGCATCTCCCGGAGGGCCTCGACAGTGTCGTCACCGAGGCGCACACCACCGGCCGTGACGGTTTCGGTGAGCGTGAGCTGCGGGGCCACGTCGACGCCGGTCTCCACCAGCCGGTCGCCCGAATCGACCCATGCTCCCAGGATGCGGTCCGATGGAGTGGGAGCCCGTCGTCGGCGGCGACGACGGCGACGTTTGGCCACCACGACCAGCAGGCCGAACACCATCAGCCAGGCCAGGACGAAACCGAGCAGTACCAGCGGGATCAGCCACGGTGACAACGAGTCGGGTTCTTGTTCGGACTCCGGCAGCAACTGACCGGGCCCGGCCTGTTCGGGAACCGGCCGAACGCCGCCGAGCTGACCAGCCGGGACGGTGGTACCGGGGACGTCGTCGACCACGGGCTCCCCGGTGTCGCTGGGGACAACGGCGACGGCCTGCCAACCCAACCCTTCACCCAACCGGACCTCTGACCACACCTGGTATTCGGCCGATGTCACCTCGACGGTGGCGGCATCGGCAACAAGCTCCTCGGGCAGTTCCCAACCCACGACGACTCGGGCCGGAAAGCCGAGCGACCTCGCCATCAGGGTCATCGCCGTGGCGTAGTGCACCGCGTTGCCCCCGGTCTCCCCGATCAGAAAGGCGTCGATCTGCCCACCGGAGTATCCCGACGGCGCACCGGCGTCGAAGCGGGGCTGGGTTTCGAGATAGCCGGTGAGCGCTTCCAATTGACCGGTCGCCGACGATTCGTCGACCGTGAGCTCCTCGGCCAGATCGGCCACCGTGGGTGACAGAGCCGACGGCAGGAGGGTCAGATCCTCGAGCTCCTCCGCCGACTCCGGTTCGGCTCCGTCGTCGGGCCGGCCACTCAGTTGCACCACCATCACCAGCGGTTGGGGGGTGGAACCCTCCGGTGCCAGCACGGTGCCGCTCTCGGGGCCGAACCGCACGGGACGTTGATCGACGAGCTGGAGCGGTCGACCCACCACCGGGAGATACGGGCCCAGCTCGGCATCAATGGCATCGAACGAGAGAGTGAGGCGCTGGCCATCGGGGTCGAGCAGCGGGTCGGGCGGAAGGAACTCGTCGAATCGTTCGAAGCGGTCGGTCGTTTTCCACACCTGCCCGTCGTAGTCGTCGAGCACCGCGAACGCGACCCGGTCGACCGACGACAGGTCGGGGGCACCGAGGATGGAGAGCTCGAAGGCCACGACGGGTGGGTCCTGAGTGGCGATCGCCTTGAACTCGTCGAGCGGGTTGGCCACCGGTTGGTCGGACACCTCCTCGGTGCGGCTGTCGCGGGGATCGAATGGGTCGTCGGTTCGACCCAGTCCGAGCACGGTGCTGGCACCGAGGCCCAACAATGCGGCCACCGCGATCATCGGACCACCGATCATCACGATGCGGCTCCAGCGGCGCCGGGGCTGGAAGTCGGCGTCGGCCCGCACGACCTCGTCTCCCCGGCTGCCGGCCGGATTGGCTCGCAACAAGATCACACCCAGGACGGCAACCACGAGCACCGCGGTGAGCCACAGCGCCTGCTCGGCGGCCGGGGCAGCCAAGGGCAGGCTCACCGCATACAGCACCAGGGCCGGCACCACCGTCGGCACCACGCGGTCGGTGTGCAGCATCAACATCGTGGTGAGCACCGATACCGCGTAGACGAGCGCCACCAACAACACGGTGACGGTACTGGGATCCGACAGCGGCAGGAAGTCGTTGAGCGCGTCGGACCATCCCTGGGTGAAACCGTCACCCAGGGCGGAGAGGGTGTCGACGGTCGGCAGGCCGGCGTTGAGGGTGTCGCCCAAGACCAGATAGAAGATGACCGGGAAGACGGCAATCACCAACGTCACGCCGGCCCACATCCGCGGCAGCAGGCCCCGCGTGAAGATTGCCACCAACGCGGCCGCGACGATGGCCGTGGCGGCGAATCGGAAGAGGAAGCTCCAGCCTTCGAACACCCGGTGATATCCGACGCTGGCCAGGATGACCAGGCCGACACCAACGGCGACGTCGATGAAACGACGAAGGCGCACTAGCCGCCGTTCTCGGTGGTGGGCGGCGGAGGCGGTGTCGCGGCGACGGAGACCGAGGCGGTGGTCGACGACGATCCCCCTGGTCCCGAGACCGTGAGGCGGACGGTGTAGGTGCCGTCGGCGCCGTAGGTGTAGACGGGGCTCTGCCCGGCCGACGACCCCCCGTCACCGAAGTCCCAGAGCCAACTGGTGATGGGACCGGACGAGGCGTCGAAGAACGATGCCGTGAGCTCGTTCACCGCGAACGTGAAGGAGGCGACCGGCGGTGGTGTCGGGGTAATGGAGACGGTCTGGGATGCCGACGACGAGCCGCCGGCATTGGCGACGGTGAGCGTGACCGTGAAGGTACCGCCCGCGTACACGTGGACCGGGTTGCGGTCGGCCGACGTACCCCCGTCGCCGAACGACCATGACCAGCTGGTCGGCGCTCCGGCCGACGTGTCGGTGAAGCTGGCGGTGACCCCGTCACCGGCCACCGAGACGGCGAACGACGCGGTGGGCGGCGGCGGAAGCACGGTGACGCTCTGGCTGGCGGAGTCGGTGCCGGCCGAGTTGCTGACGGTGAGGGTGACGGTGAATGTTCCGGCCGTGGCGAAGGTGTAGTTGGCCACCTGACCACCGGGGGTGGAGCCGTCGGGCAGCGTCCACGTCCACGCCGTTGGCCCATTGGCTGAGGTGTCGGTGAACGTGGCCGAGGTGCCCGCCGGCACGGTCAATCCCGGTGCCACGTTGAAGCTGGCCACCGGGGGCACCACCGCCTGAGTCACGGTCAAGCTGCTGGTGATCTGGCTGGCTCCCCCGGAATTCTGGGCAGTGAGGGTGACGTTGTACGTGCCCGGTGAGATGAACTGGTGGGTCGGGTTCTGCGCTGTCGACTGGGCACCGTCGCCGAACTGCCACAGCCACTCGGTGGGCACGTTGGTGCTGGTGTCGGTGAACGTGACGACGTCGGCCGTGGTGATTCCTCCCGCCGGCGAGAACGTGAAGCTGGCCGCTGGCGCGATGGCATTGACCAGCACCGTGCGACTGGTGGTGTCCGAACCCGCTTCGTTGGTGACGGTCAGGGTGACCGGGTACGTACCCGCCAACGTGTAGACGTGTGATGGGTTCTGCTCACTCGAGGTGCTGCCATCGCCGAATGCCCATGACCACACCAACGACTCTCCGGTCGACTGGTCGGCGAATGAGATCGAACCACCCACGTCGATCTGGCTGGGCGAGGCGGTGAAGGCCGCGGTGGGCGGTTGTGGTGAGACAACCACCGTGGCCGTGGCGGTGTCGGAGCCTGAACTGTTGGTGACCGTCAGGCTGACCTGATAGGTGCCCGAGACTTGATATGGATGGGACGGGTCGGCTCCCGACGACGTGGTCCCATCACCGAAGTCCCAGCTCCAACTGGTGGGGCCGTTGGCCGAGGTGTCGGTGAACTGCACGAAGTCACCCACGGCCGGTCGGTCGGGGTTCACCTCGAAGCTGGCCACCGGCGCAACCCCTCCGGGAGTCACGATGATGGTGGCGGTGAAGGTGCTCGAGCCGGCCGTATTGGTGGCCGTCAAGGTGACCTCATAGGTGCCGGCCGTGTCGAAGCTGTGGATCGCGGTGGCCCCCGAATCGGTGGAACCGTCTCCGAAGTTCCACAACAAGGTGTCGGGATTGTTGAGGCTGGTGCTGGTGAAGACAATGTCTTGACCGGCCTGCGCCGTGGTGTCGGACACCGTGAACCGAGCCACCGGCGGCAGCACGTCGTCGGACACCACGACCGTGACGGTGGTGCTGTCGGACCCGGCCGAATTGGTGGCGGTCAGGGTGACGATGAACGTCCCGGCACTGGCGTAGGGATGAGCGACCGAGGGTCCGGAAGCCCCGGCTCCATCGCCGAAGTCCCACCGCAGGCTGGTGGGTGAATTGGTCGACCGGCTCTGGAAGTTGACGAACTGGCCCACCGAGGGACTGAGCGTGGATGCCTGGATCTCGGCCTGGGGTGGACCGACCACCGGAACGACCTCGATCTCGAACTGGGCGACCGACGATCCCTGGTCGTTGCTGACCTCGAGGACCACCACGAAACGGCCGGGCTGGGAATAGGCGTGGGTGACACTACGACCGGAGGCGGTGCTCTGGTCGCCGAACGCCCAGTCCCACGACGTCGGGTTCCCCGACGACCGATCGGTGAAGGTGACAGCCTGGCCGACCTGCACCACCGAGCTGGTGAAGGCGAAGTCGGCCACCGGTGCCACCGGCACGTTCTCGGCCAGCACGGAGATGTCGACCGAAGCCGAATCGGTGGCGCCGTCTTCGCGATCGATGGTGAGCGTGACCGTGTAGGTGCCCTCGGTGTCCCAGGCCTTGGTGACGATGGGGCCGTCGAGTGCAGTGCCGTCTCCGAAGGTCCATGACCAGCTCGAGGGTGTGCCGGTGGACGTGTCGACGAACTCCACGAGCTCACCCACCCGCACTGCCGCCGAGGAGAAGGTGAAGTTGGCGATCAACTCGGCGGTGGGATCGTCGTCGTCTTGGCCGGGAACGGTGCTGCTCGGTGCGGCCGGATCTCCACTGGCGCTGGGCGTACCGCCCGCCGAGGCGCCGCCGCCTCCGGATCCGTCACCCAAGCCGTCGCCGTCACCGGACCCACCACTGCCCCCGGTGCCATCGTCGCCGTCGGCCTGACCGACACCGATGCCCTCACCGTTGGTGCTGCCGCCGGTGACCGGCCCACCGTCGCCCACATCGACGCCGGTTTCGGCGTCACCCGGCCCCTCCCCGAGCTTGTCGATGACCTGGACGATGCCGTTGCGGTCGATGATGGCCGACGCACTGCCGGACGGGTTGTTGAACCACACGTTGCCGTTGTGCTCGAACAACTGGAAGGCACGGTCCTCGGCACCCACGTCGATGTTGCCGAGGTTGGACCCGTTGACGAGATCGACCACGACGACGTCGCCCGTCGAATAGTCCGGCACATACCCGGTCGTTCCCTCGATCACCGCCGGCCCCAGGTCAGCGCCGGGATCGGCCACACCGATCGATCGACAGCGTCGCCCGGCCACGTCCCACACCACGACCTCACCGGCTTCGGCGGCCGTGAGCGCCACATACGGATCGGCTGTGGTGGTGGTGCTGGCGCCGACGACCGGCTCACCACTCGGGAGGTCGGACTGACAGTCGCGGGGCGAACCAGCCGACAGACCGATGCCACTGAGCTCGGGGGTGGCCAGATCGACCAGCAGTGTGCTGTCTCCGGCCGCGGCCATCGTTGCGGTCGCGGCTTCGACGCCGGCGTCGATCGTGTCGTCGGATGACCCGTCGCTGAACGAACGAACCGCCCCGGTGCGTCGCTCGATGGCCCAGAGTGTGCCGTCGGCGTCGACGGCCGACCCCACCACAGGCGACTCCAGTTCGATGGACGGGGCCATCCCCAGGGGATCGGCGGTGATTTCGTGCACCTCGTCGCGGGTGACCAGGTAGGCGTCTTCGCCGTTGGAGACCAACGTGGCGTCGGCGGGGCTCTCCACGGTCATGCTGGCCGCCGGTTCGAGGCCCACGCTGTCGATCAGCGACACCTCGCCGGTAGAGCGGTCGAGAACCGCCACGTTGGCACCAACTGGTACCAGTTCGAGCCGCGCCCCCTGCTCACCGACCGACACTCGGGTGGCGACATCACCGGCCGCTCCATTGACGCGCACCACTTCGCCGCTGGCCCGGCTGACCATCCAGGCCGACTGATCGCCGTACGAGACCTCGTCGGTCGCCCGATCGCCGGGCTGCAACACCCAAGCGGCCACGCCCAGCAGCACAAGCGCGCCGAGGCCCCAGAGTCCCCACTTCAGCGCGGGTGATCGGGTGATGGCGCTCTCCTCGGTGATCGATCGGCGACCTCAGCGGAGCCCGCCGGGGTCGAGTCTTGGTCAGTCGTTGACGTCGCCACCCGCCCGAGCCTCGGCTCGCGCGCTGAGTAGCGAAATCAACCGCATCGCGTCACCAGTCTAGAACCGCAGTGGGAAAGGTGACAGGCGCGCCGACGATTCAATCCGCCAAGGACGCGACCAACTCGGCCAGATCGTTCGCCACCACCAATGGCTGCGGATCGACGGGTAGGTCGCCGCGGTCGGTGACACCACTGAGTACCAGCGCGAACTCGTACCCCAACGTCACTGCGAATCGACCATCGGTGTCGGGACGATCACCAATGACCACCCCCACGTCGCCCAGGCGCTCCCGAACGAGTGCGGCCACCGGCTCGTGGGGTTTGCCGGCAACGACGGCGGCCACACCGGTGGCGGCCTCTGCAGCCGCCACCAAGGCGCCGTTCCCCGGAACCAGGCCGGTTGGTGTCGGGAATGACACATCGTCGTTGGTGGCCAACAGCCGAGCCCCGCCCCGCACGGCCCGTGTGATCAAGGTCAGCTCGTCGTAATCGAAGTCACGGTGGATACCGAGCACCACCGCGTCCACCGGCCCATCGCGCCGACTGGCCGCGTCGACCTCGGCCTCATGGAGGGCTTCGGCCACACCGGGCCCGGCGGCCATCAGCACCCGCTCCCCCGGGCCGACCAGCGCGACCACCGCCTGGGCCGATGTGATGACGGCGCCGGAGGCGTTGATTCCCATCGACCCCAGCTTGTTCTCCTGGTCGACAACCCGATCCCGCGAGTTGTTGGTGACGAAGACCACCTCACCACGACGCTGCAGCGTCGCCACCGCCTCGGCGACGCCGGGCAGGGGCCGATCATCGAGCCAGATCACACCATCGAGATCGATGACCCAACCGGCCGCGGGGTCGATGTCGAGTCGGTCGGCGGACTCAGTCAACTTCCCAGGTCGGCAACGAGTGCAGGAGATCCTCCAGGTTGCCCGATCCCTTCTGCTCCTGGGCGGCGGCCAGCTGCTGGCTGGCCGACTCGACGTACTCCGGTCGTTCGACCTGTCGGAACACTCCCATCGGAGTGGGCATGTCGGGGCCGTAACTGAGCCGGGACAGGGCAAAGGCCAGCGATGGGTCGGTGGCCGCCACATCGTGGACCAACAACGCGCCCTCACCGACATCGGCCGCATCCACGATGGTGGCCAAGCCGTGTTCGTCGAGCATGACCCCCTTCTCGAGCTCCATACCGAAACGGATGGGCTCACCGTGCGCGAGGTTGATCAGCATCGCCGACCGATGGTCCTTCTTGGTGATGCCGGCAAAAGCACCGTCGTTGAACACGTTGCAGTTCTGGTACACCTCGACCAGCGACGCACCTCGGTGGTCGTGGGCCGCCTTGAACATCTCCTGCATGTGGTTGCGGTCCATGTCGTGGGTTCGGGCCACGAACGTCGCTTCGGCACCCAGGGCCACACTGATGGGGTTGAACGGCTGGTCGAGTGACCCCATCGGGGTGGACTTGGTGACCTTGCCGACCTCGCTGGTCGGCGAGTACTGACCCTTGGTGAGCCCGTAGATCTGGTTGTTGAACAACAAGATGTTGAGGTTCACGTTGCGGCGCAGCGCGTGGATGAGATGGTTGCCGCCGATGGAGAGCATGTCGCCGTCGCCGCCCACCACCCAGACATCGAGATCGGGGCGGGCCATGGCCAATCCGGTGGCGATGGCCGGAGCGCGCCCGTGGATGCCGTGCATGCCGTAGGTGTTCATGTAGTACGGGAACCGGGCAGCACATCCGATGCCGGAGATGAACACCGTGTTCTCGCGCCGCACCGCCAACTCGGGCATGAGTAGTTGCACGGCGGTGAGGATCGAGTAGTCACCACAACCCGGGCACCATCGGACCTCTTGGTCACTCGACCAGTCCTGGCGCGTGGTCACCGGTACATCAGTCATCGAGCATCCTCTCGATCTCGGCGGCGATCTCGCCGGCAGTGAACGGCTGGCCCATCACCTTGGACAACGAACGGGCATCGACCAGGTAGGTGCCGCGTAATACGAACGCCAGCTGGCCGTTGTTCATCTCGGGCACCAACACCTTCTCGAAGCCGGCCAACAACGATCCCAGGTCGGCCGGCAGCGGCCGAAGGTGGGTGATGTGGATCTGGGCCACCTTGTGCCCCTGGGCTCGGACCCGACCCACGGCACTGGAGATGGCGCCCCAGGTGGAGCCCCAACCCACGACGCAGATATCGGCGTCGGCGTCGCCCAGCACCTCGGTCGGCGGGATCGACTCGGCGATCTTGTCGATGCGGGCCTCGCGTACATCGGTCATGGCTTGATGGTTGTCGGGTTCGTAGCTGATGTTGCCCGTACCCTCGGCCTTCTCGATACCACCGATGCGGTGCATCAGATCGGGCGTGCCCGGCACCGCCCAGGGTCGGGCCAGGTTCTCGTCGCGTAGGTAGGGCCAGAAGACGGGCTCACCGTCCTCGTTGGTCTGGTTGGGTTCGGTGGCGAAGGGCACCGTGAGATCGGGCAGGTCGGCCACCGATGGAAGCCGCCAGGGTTCTGAACCGTTGGCCAGATACCCATCGGACAACAACATCACGGGAGTGCGATAGGTCAAGGCGATACGGGCGGCCTCGAGCGCGGCGTCGAAACACTGGGCCGGGCTGTACGCCGCCACCACCGGCATGGGTGACTCACCGTGGCGCCCGTAGAGGGCCAGGAACAGGTCGGCGGCCTCGGTCTTGGTGGGCAGGCCCGTCGAGGGGCCCCCTCGCTGGATGTCGATGATGACCAGCGGCAGCTCGAGGCTGACGGCCAAACCGATGGTTTCGCCCTTGAGCGCGATGCCCGGGCCACTGGTGGTGGTGATGGCCAGATGGCCGCCGTAGGCCGCGCCCAGAGCCGACCCCACCGCGGCGATCTCGTCTTCGGCTTGCAGGGTGCGAACGCCGAAGTTCTTGTGTTTGGCCAGCTCGTGGAGGATGTCGCTGGCCGGAGTGATGGGATAGGAGCCGAGGAACAGCGGAAGGTTGGCCTGCTGGCCGGCGGCCAGTAGGCCCCAGGACAGCGCCGTGTTGCCGTTGATACTGGTGTAGGTACCCGGCTCGAGAGGTGCCGGCTTGACCACGAAGTGGTGTTCGCCCAACTCGGCGGTCTCGCCGTAGGCATGACCGGCCTTGAAGGCGTTGACGTTGGCCGCGATCACCTGGTCACGCCCGGCGAACTTGGCCGTGATCCAGTCCAGGGTCGGCTCCATCGGCCGGCTGTACATCCACGACACCAGGCCCAGGGCGAAGAAGTTCTTCGACCGCTCGGCGTCGCGCGGTTTCACACCCAGTTCGGCGCAAGCCTCCTTGGTGAGTTTGGACATCGGCACCCGCACCAGCGTGTAACCGTCGAGCGTGCCGTCGTCGAGCGGGTCGGCGTCGTACCCGGCCTTGGCCAGGTTGCGCTCCTCGAAGCTGTCCTCGTTGACGATGACCGTGCCGCCCAGCTCGAGGCGATGCAGGTCGGCCTTGAGGGCCGCTGGATTCATCGCCACCAGCACGCTGGGAGCGTCGCCGGGGGTGGTGATGTTGTGGTCGGAGATGTGGACCTGGAACGCCGACACGCCGGCCAGGGTGCCGGCCGGCGCCCTGATCTCGGCCGGGAAGTCGGGCAACGTGGCCAAGTCGTTGCCGAACATGGCACTGGCGCTGGTGAAGCGGTCCCCCGTCAACTGCATGCCGTCACCCGAGTCACCGGCGAATCGCAGGATCACATGGGTGAGGCTCGGTGGTGTCGACGACTTCGAGTCAGCGGTATCGGTCATGGGCTCTTCTTTTGTCGGGGCCCTGGGCGCGCAGGGACCTTAGCCCTGTCCATGAACCTAGAGTGCCACCCCTGGTCGGGCTCGTCACGAACCGCTCCGGCGGGGTGCTCGAGCGAGTCGGGACCGTCGCCGGTCGTGCGCTCGATCTCTGTCAGGCGATGGTGACAGCCTGGTCGCGGTACACGTCCTGGATGGCGTTGAGCAGCTCGACCCCTTCGGCCATCGGGCGCTGGAACGCCTTCCGTCCCGAGATCAGGCCCATGCCGCCGGCCCGCTTGTTGATGACCGCGGTGCGGACCGCTTCGGCCAGGTCGCTGGCGCCCGACGAGGCACCACCGCTGTTGATGAGCCCGATCCGACCCATGTAGCAGTTGGCCACCTGCCACCGGCACAGATCGATGGGGTGATCGGTGGTGAGCTCGTCGTACACGAGTGCGTGTGTCTTGCCGAAGCCGGACAGGGCGTTGTACCCGCCGTTGTTCTCGGGCAGCTTCTGCTTGATGATGTCGGCCTCGATGGTGACACCGATGTGGTTGGCCTGAGCCGTGAGGTCGGCCGAAGCGTGATAGTCGGTGCCGTCGACCTTGAACTCCGAGCTGCGCAGGTAACACCAGAGCACGGTGAACATGCCCAATTCGTGAGCTCGAGCGAAGGCGTCGGCCACCTCCTGGATCTGGCGACCACTCTCCGGTGATCCGAAGTAGATGGTGGCTCCGACACCGGCAGCACCAAGCTCGTGGGCCTGGTCGACGGAACCGAACATGATCTGGTCGAAGGTGTTCGGCGCGGTGAGCAGCTCGTTGTGGTTGATCTTGACGATGAAGGGGATCTTGTGGGCGTACCGACGCGACACCGCGCCGAGCACCCCGAAGGTGGTGGCCACTGCGTTGCAGCCGCCCTCGATGGCCAGCTGCACGATGTTCGCCGGATCGAAGTAGATGGGATTGGGTGCAAACGACGCCGCGCCGCTGTGTTCGATGCCCTGATCCACGGGCAGGATCGACACATAACCGCTGCCGCCGAGGCGACCGTGGTCGAACAACGACTGCAGGTTGCGCAGCACCTGCGGCGACCGGTCCGAGGCCGCCATGACGTCATCGATGTAGTCGGGACCGGGAATGGTGAGCGCGGCCGCCTCCACGGTCTTGCACTCATGGCCCAGCAGCTCATCGGCGTCGGCGCCGAGCAGGCTTGCGATATCCACGGATGGTCTACTCCTGGTGAGAGGGTCGTGCCGACGCCACGGTACGTCGGCCGGGGAATGGACTCCCAGTCGTGCGAGAGTACTCATCGCCGACGCACTTGTCGTGGGCCCGTCGACCCACTGCGACGGTCAGCCGTCGAAGCTGTCGAGGGTTTGGCGCACGGCGTCGAGCGCCGGAGCGAGGCGGCGACGCTGACCGGCCGGAACCACTCGATCGGCGGTGACCTGGGTGCGGCTCTCGGTACGGCCGCCCCGACGGAAGAAGCGACGCTGTACCCGCCCCACCACCGCCACTCGGGCGCCGGCGGTGAGTGTGGTCACCGACCGGGGCGGCGAGAACATGGTGACCGGCACGGTGTCGGCCCGTTCGCCCGGCCGACGGGTGCTGACTTCGAGCTCGACCAGCTCGGTGGCCGACGGCAGGGTTCGAATCTGGGGTGGACGAGCGAGACTTCCGACCAGGAAGACCAGATCGATGGTGGGATCGGCGCTCTCGGAGGATGCGGGCATGGGGATCTCCTTCACGGTGAACAGTGAGAGGAGGAAGTTGGCGCTCACCCTACGGCGACGCTCCGACAACGCCGGATCGAGCCCTACAGGGCCGCCACCCGCTGGTGGACATCGGCAAAGCCCGGCTCGTTGGTTTCGATCCAGCGGAACAACTCGCGGGCCCGCGGCGCCCGCCCATTTCGTTCGTAGAGATCGGCCAAGGCGTAGGCGCGGCGAAGGTGGTGGGGTTTGGGCCGTTTGGGGCGATTCCAACCCTTTTCGAGCAGGGCCAGCGCCTCGGGCAGGCGATCCTGATCGGCCAGCGCACCGGCGGCGACGATGCGCCCTTCGGTGACCAGGTCAGCCGACGGTGACGCCGCCCGCAGTTCATCCCAGAGTTCCTCGACGTCGGCGTATCGCCCCAGCGCTCGGTAGCAGTCGGCCAGTACCGGATGTTGTTCGGTGGTACCGGACAGGGTCCGAAATCGCTCGAGCTGGTCAGACGCCGCCTTCCAGTTGCCGAGGCGGTACTGGATCAGGCCTTGCAGCTCGGCCACCTCGGGCACGTCGGGCACGGTCCGCACCGCCGGGGCCAGTTGACGGCGAGCATCCTGGAACCGCTCGCGAGCGAACGACTGCGATGCCTCGCCCAGGGCGCGCACGTAGCGGGCCGAACGATCCGCACCCACCAGTCGAGCGATGGCGACCTCGGGCTCATCGAGTGACAGGGGCACCTTGGGGAGCGCCGAACGGGCACTGGGTTTCTTGCCTCGAGGACCGCGCCGTCGAGATTCGGCTCGATCGACCGCGTCCTTGGCCTCGGCCCGAAGCCGCGCCTGGTCGGCGGCCTTGGCTTCTCGACGGGCGGCCCGCTCGAGGCGCTTGGCCTCTTCTTCGGGACTCAGTGGCTCACGAGGCCGACGGGGCCGCTCCGGTTCGGGTTCGCTCTCTCGCCGCGCGCCACTCTGGGCCAAACTGCCCCAGGACCGGGCCCGGCCCGATGGCCGGTCGTCGGCGCCGGATCCCGACCGGCTCGATTTCGACTTGCCGGTGCCACCCTTAGCCGATGGGCGACCACTACGGTCGTTCTTGCGGTCCTTGTTGGACCGATTCGATCCCGACGGTTTCGGCGGGGGCCGTCGACCCGATCCAGTTCCACGAGTGCGATCTTCGGCCATTGGAGGCAGCGTATCGCCGGGCTCTGGGCCCGATGGCCCATTCACGAATCCGGCACAGACGAAGGTAGTGCCCTCAGATATCATGAAATCCATTCTTGTACCCAGAAAGGCGGGTCGGTGAACATGGCGCTCAAGTGGCGGCACTTCCTTCCCCTGATGATCATCGCGGCGGCGATGGCGGTGGCCGGCCACAGTGGCGCCGGTGCCACCGCGCTCGATGTCCCCCACGTGGGGCTGGTGCCGGAGATTCCCCGCACCGACTTCCCCGAGATCCTCGACGGTGATGTCTTCGCGACAACCGAGGTCGGCCATTGGATCGTGGTGGGCGGCGACTTCCAGCAACTCGAGCTGAGCGACGGGTCGGTCATCACCCGCCCGTATCTGGTGGCGTACGACCGCGACACCGGCGACCTCATCGACGAGTTCGACCCGGCGCCCAACGGGCCCGTCCATGCCATCACCGAAGGCCTGGTCGGCACCGAGATGTTCGTGGGTGGTGCCTTCAACCAGATCGACGGACGGCCCCGCAGCAAGCTGGCCAAGGTGTCGATGCCCGACGGAACCGTCGATCCGCTCTGGATCGCCAACGTGAGTGCCGTCGTCACCAGCATCGACATCACCGTCGATGACCGCATGTTCGTCGGCGGCTCGTTCAAGAAGGTGAAGGGCAACGACCACGACAACATCGTCGAGATCAACCCGCTCACCGACGACGTGATCGCCGCCTTCAACTACGAGTTCACCGGGGAGGGTGGTTCACGTTCGGGCGGCCAGCACATCAAACATCTCGAGGCCACCCCCGACGGCGACAGCCTGGTGGTGGTGCACTCGGCACGAGACATCGATGGTCAACAGCGGCTGGGGGCCGCCATCTTCGACATCAGCAACCAGTCGGCCCCACTGCTCACCAGCTACTCGATCAACAGCTTCTTCATCGGTGCACCCCAGGGGGCCCTGCCCTCCGACGGCGACCTTGCCCCCGACGGCAGCTTCTTCGCCATGAGCACGATCGTCGGCAACTCTCCGCCGTGGCACGACATGGTGCTGACCTTCCCCACCACGGGAGGGCCCAACACCTCGCCGATGTGGACCCACGCCATGCGCGACTCCACCTACTCGGTGGCCATCTCCAACAACGCCGTCTATGCGGGCGGGCACTTCTGTCGTATCGCCACCGGCCCCGGACCCACCAACAACGACGGCCAGGTCAAGACCTGCTCGGGTGCCGCCCAGTTCGGCGCCTGGCGGTGGCAGGTGGCGGCTCTCAACCCCGCCGACGGCACGCCCCTCGACTGGGACCCGGGCTCCAACAGCTTCCACGGCGTGAGCGAGCTCACGGTCATCGACCGGGGTCTGCTGCTCGGCCACGACGGCTCCCAACTGGGGAACCGCTCGGTCGGGCGGGCCGGTTTCTTCGACTTCGGGCCCGACAGCTTCGACAACGCCGACCCCACCATCGACATCACCGTGCCCACCCCGGGTGCGTTGGCGGGTAGCCCGCTGACGGTGGCCGGCACCTCGGTCGACGACTACCGAACCGAGCGGGTACGAGTGCGCTTGTTCAACACCGACACCAGCGAATACGTACAAGCCGACGGCACCCTCGACCCGGCCCTGCACGAGTTCATCACCGTTCCCGACTTCGGCGAGTCGGGCACCACGGTGACCTGGGCCATGCAGACTCCGCTCCCCGATGGGCCGTATCAGGTCACCGGGTGGGCCATCGACACAGTCGGCAACATCTCCACCAACGATCAGTTCACCTTCACCGTCGGCGAGGCACCGCCACCGGAGTGCACCGCGGTGCTCGACGGCAACGGCGGGGTCATCCTCAC
>JBPCTQ010000311.1:0-5909 GCA_051011595.1 Acidimicrobiales bacterium | reverse complement strand
GTGCAGCGCATCGCCCACGGCCAGGCCATGCTCGGCTCCTACGTGTCGCCGGGCGGCGGGACGGTCATCACATCCGGGTCGACCGACTGGGCCCACGGGCTCGCCGGTCGCGACGAAGAGATCGAACAGATCACCCGCAACGTCCTCGAACGCCTGGGCTGAATCGACCTGGTCGGCGACGGCAGGGAGCAGCCCAGGTCGACATCTTCTGACTGGCCGACGGCCTGATCGTCGAGCACTGGGACTACAGCGAGCCGATCGGTCCCGAGAACGAGTGGGTCAACTCCGGCAAGTTCTGACTGCCTCGCTCAGGCCCGCGTCGCGGCGCGACGTCCGGCGTGGCGGCCGAAGAGGGTGGCGTCGCCGAGGCTGATCCCGCTGGCGTAACCCCACGCGGCACACCCCGATGTGGTGCGGCCGGCGGCGTAGAGACCGGGGATGGCGTCGCCGGTGACCGACAACACCTCGCCGGTCGGGCGGGTGTGGAGGCCACCGAGCGTGAAGGTGGCGTAGGTGAAGTTCTCGACGGTGAAGTCGAACGCTCCGAGCGGCGGACGCAAGGGACGAACGAATTCCGACGACTTGTGGAAGATCGGATCCTTCCCGTCGACTGCGCCGCGGTTGTAGAGCTCCAGGGTGGACTCCAGCGACCCGGACGGCAGGCCCATCTCCTCCTCCAGCTCGGTGACCGTCTCACACACCCAGGAGGCTTGGGTCCCCCAGATAGTGGGTTCGTAGGTCTCCTCGTCGACCACCAGGTACATGCGGCCGTCCTGGTGGAACAACGCCTCCTGGCCGATCCGTCCGTAGTAGGTGTCCTCGTTGATGAACCGCTGCCCCTGACCGTTGACGAGGATGCCGCGCACGAGCGATCGGGGCGGGGTGATGGGCACCGCCACCTCGGCCGAGCTCATCCGCTTCACACTCGCCCCGATGTGCTGCGCCATGCCGATGGCGGTGCCGCGATCGTGGTCGGAGCCGAGGGGGTAGTTGCACCGGGCGATCTCGGGCACGTGCTGTTGCACCATCTCCGGGTTGTTGACGAAACCCCCGGCACAGAGCACCACCCCCGACCTGGCCTCGATCGCCAGCTCGCTCCCCCGCCGCCGGGCGACCACGCCGACCACTGCTTCCCCATCGAGCACCAGCCGCTGCACCGCGATGTCGAACTCCACCGAGACATCGGTGCCGGCGACCGCCTCGACGAGCCGCTCCATCAAGAAGGCCCCCGCCGCTCCGTCGACCTGGGGTTTGTGGCCGCGGGGCGCGGGCTGGGCCACCTGATCGAAGGGCCAGGCATCCTCTCCGCCGGTGAAGACCAGCCCCGCGTCGTTGGGTGATTCGAGCCCGGGCTCGGGGTAGAACTCGCCTTTGAAGGGCACCCCCTGGTCGACCAACCACTCGAAGTGCTCCAGCGAGTTGTCGCAGTAGAAGCGGATCTTCTCGATGTCGGGTTCGGGTCCACTGGCGGCGACGAGAAAGTCGTACATCGCCTCCACCGAATCCTCGACACCACACTCCCGCTGCACTGCCGTGCCGCCGCCCAGGTACAGGAGCCCACCGGACATCGCCGACGTGCCACCACCCGCACCGGCGGCTTCGAGCACCAACGTGTCGGCGCCGGCAGCAGCGGCCTCGAGCGCCGCGCATGCACCCGCGGCCCCCAAACCCACGATCACCACATCGGCGCTCAGGTCCCAGCTCGTCACGACGGGTGACCCTAGTGGCGTGGCGTGTCGGCGGTCTCGCCAGTCCACTACCTTCCCCCCGAGCAGGGAGAAACAATGACCGAACCGACCACGGTGTCAGCCCCCGGCCTCCGGCTGGTCGAGACCTTGGACCTCGAACCGTTCCAGCGGCCCATGTCGGCGATTCCGGCACGCGTCGACGAGGCGATCGAACGCGGCGTTCAGACCGGCCCCACGGTCACACTGGCCGACGCCCCCAAGCTGCTCGACGTGGGCGGCTCCGGCGATGGACTCGAAGATTGCGCCATCCGCAACCCCGACGGCCAACTGGTGGTGGCGTGCCTCACCGAGATGCCGGGTGTGTCCGCCGCCATGTGGGACTGGTGGTTCGCGTGGCACAGCTACACGAGTGAGCGCTACCGGCTCTGGCATCCGCGTGACCACGTCGAGGCGTCGATCGAACACGATCGCCGCGGCTCCCCGCGGGCACGCGACGGCTGGGTGGGAAACACCTCCTACGTCGACGAATACATCGGCGGCAAGATGCAGCGTCTGGCCATCAGGTTCGTGGAGCCCGAGACCATGGGCCTCGACCAATCGCTCGTCGACGAGATCGGCATCGCCGTCTGCGCCCGAACGGCCTTGCGACGCGAACGAGTTGCTGCCGGTCGGTTGATTCACCTGGTCGAGGACACCGTTTCGGGCTGCCGGATGCACAGCCGCTTCTACCTCGGTGACGGAGAATCAGAGGTCCCGGCCGTCGGTCCGCTGATCACCAAGGTCCTGAATCGGCATGCCGTGCGACAGCGCCTACTTCCGGACGCCATGGGGCCGGCGTTGCTCCGACACTGTTCGGAGGAGATGAATCACCTGGCCACGATCCTGCCCGAGTTGTACGAGACGTTCGGGCCCGAAGACGCCGACTCGTAGACCCTGGCCTCAGGTCAGGCCGTACAGCTTCACCACGTTGTCGTGGGTGATGGCCTGACGAGCGCTGTCAGAGTGGTCCTCGAACATCTCGTCGAGCACGTCGGACGAGCACGGCCAGGTGGAGTCGGTGTGCGGATAGTCCGAACCCCACATGAGCCGATCCTCGCCGATCAGGTCGCGGGTGCGCAGAGCCGGCTGGTCGTCCTCGATGGTGGCGTAGAACTGGCGCTTCCAGATCTCGTCGACCGGCTCGACCGCGGGCCCGGACGGGTTCTTGCCGTACTCGCGCTGCCAGCCCTGGTCGACTCGTTCGAGCCAGTGGGCGATCCATCCGGCATTGAACTCGGCCACCACGAACTGGAGATCGGGGAATCGTTGGCAGACCCCACGACACATCAGCTCGACCAGCGTGTCGTGGATCAGGGTGTGGGTGCCCGAGTACACGGCGATGGGATCGCGCTCGCCGGTGTGTTTCAGGTAGGCGGGAATGTGCGAGAAGCACCCGACGTGGAACGACAGCGGCAGGCCCGCCTCTTGGGCCCGGGCCCAGAGCGGGTCGAAGTCGGGGTCACAGTAGCGACGACCCTTGGGGGCGTTGCTGGGCAGGATCGCTCCCCGGTACCCCATGGCGATGATGCGATCGAGCTCGATGACCGCGGCCTCGGGTTCTTGCACCGGCAGAGCCGCCAGCCCGTACAGTCGGCCGCCCGACGCGGTGCAGTGTTGGTGCAGCCAGTCGTTGTAGTTCTGTTCCATGGCGATGAGCAGGTCGTGGTTGCGCATCCCGAACATCGTGAAGTAGCCGGGATAGAGCACCTCGGCCGCCAGCCCGTCGATGTCCTGGTCGTCGCCGCGTCGCCCACCATCGGTCAATCCGGCGCGCATGGCCGCGTAGCCGCCGGTGAGATAGGCCTTCACCTCGGGATCCTCGATGGTGCCGACATCGGGTTTGTGGCCCCGCTTGCGACGGATGGGTTCGGGCCGATCGAGGCGGGTGGCAGCCAGGGCCATGATGCCCACGTTGACCGCCCGGTCGGCCCGGGCGGGCACGACGATGTGGTCACCGGCCCCCTCCCGGTGCTCGACGCGCGGTGCCTCGTCGCCGAATCGTTCGGCCAGTCCGTCGAAGACAGCGGGGCCTTCGACCACGTGAGAGTCGGCGGAGATGATCGGCATGGAGGACCCTTCCGGAGGAGCCATGGTGGACCTGCTCATCGACGGGTTGTCGGCCTGACCGCCGCGCCGGACCCGGTCACTCGACCACGTTCCAGGCTCCGGACTCGTGGTCGAACTCGACGAGGCGAAGGGTGTCGACGGCACCCAGGTGGCCCGGGCTCAGGTTGCCCGCCCCATAGCCGGGCAGGGTGATATCACCGATGGACTCGAGCGCTGCTGCGAACGACGCCTCGTCGAGCTCGGGCCCGGCCAGCTCCAGCGCCTGCTGGAGGATGACTGCTCCCGAACACGAGAAGAGGTAGGAGTTGAGATCGTTGGGCTGGCCGTCGAGGGCCAAGCTCAACTCTCGGCCGGTGGCCTCGCTGAGACGATCGAGGCAGTCGGCGGTGAGCGGGTCCTGGTCGAGGGTGAGCTGGTCGGAGGTACCAACCGGGGACGGCGACACCCCGACGGCGCCCTCCAGATAGTCGAAGTCGACGGCCGCGTCGGCCAGCGCAGCCGCACTCGGCAATCCGGAGAACAACCACTGGTCGGTCTCGTAGCCGGCGTCGATGGCATTGGTGATCACCAGCGGCACCCCGACAGTCGACACCGTGACTTCGACTCCGGCCGCGGTCATACGCTCGAGGATGATGCCCTGATCGGCAGCCGAGCCGGTGAGGTCGTCGTTGTTGCCGCCGATCAAACCCGGCACCGGGTCATAACCCGCTTCGACCAAGGCGGCGAACACGGCGTCGTAGGTGGCCTCGTCGACGTCGACCGCCCCCAACACGCCGATGGTGCGTCCTTCGAGCAGGCCCTGCTCGTCCATGAGGCTCACGAAGTTGCGGGCCGAGTCCGACTGGGCACCGATGACGGTCACGTAAGGAGCTCGGGCCCGAGCGATGCGCTCGTCGCTGCGGCTGGCCGCGCCGATCACGGCCGACTCGTGCAGCTCGGTGTAGCAGAGCACCGCATCGCCGAGCATGGCGCCGAAGGTGACGAAGACCTCGATGTCCTCGGTGAGCGCCACACAGGCGGCGTCACTCTCTTCGCTGCCCACCGGGAACACCACCTGGGGATGCAGCTCGATCATCCGGCCGTGCACACCGCCGTTCTCGTTGATCACTTCGAGGGCCGCCGTGTACAGATCGATCGACGTCCCCCGACCCAGGTCGACCCCCAGCTCGGCCAGCGCCTCCCAGTCGAGGGCGACCACGCCCACGTCGATGGAGTCGTCGGTGACCCCTGGATGGGGTTCGGCCACCCGAACGCTCGTCGTCGTGCTGGCGGTGGTTTCCACCGGAGCAGCGGTGCCGTCGGCCGCATTGGCAGTAGTGGTCGTGCTGCTGGTGGTGTCGCTACCGGCCACCTCGTCGCTGTCGCTCGCGCAGGCGGCGGCGATCAGGGCCAACAACAGGACGAGGGCGACAGGAAGGCGAGTCATGGCGATGAGTCTGACCCGTGGGGTGAAGAGGTTCCAGTGACAGCCGGCCCGACAACAACACGAATCGCATCGGGGGCCTCGTTCCGTCGCCCCAACTATCGTGCGGGCGTGATCACCGAGTCCCTCGATGGTGGTGTGTTGACACTCACCCTCGATCGCCCCGACAAACACAACGCCTTGACCCTGGCCATGCGCCGCCGCCTGGAGGACCTCCCCCACCTGGTTGGTGCCGATCCGGGGATCAAGGTGGTCGTCCTGACCGGTGCCGGGTCGAGCTTCTGCGCCGGGGCCGACCTCGACGAGATCAACGCGGCCGATGGGCCCATACCGGCCACGAATCCGGCTCGGGGACTGGCCGAGGCGCCATGCCCCGTCATCGCCGCGGTGAACGGCACCTGCATCACCGGCGGCCTCGAGTTGGCCCTGGCCTGCGACCTGATCCTCGCCGGTGCTTCCGCTCGTTTCGCCGACACCCACACCAAGATGGGTGTGCTGCCCCGTTGGGGGATGTCGGCCCGGCTCCCTCGTCGGGTCGGATCACCTCGGGCGATCGAGATGTCGCTCACCGGACGTTTCGTCGACAGCACCGAGGCGCTGGCCACCGGGCTGGTCGATCGAGTGGTGCCCGACGACGACCTCTCCACCGTGGTCGCCACCACGGCTCAGACCATCGCCACTCATGATCCGGC
>JBPCTQ010000310.1:0-2904 GCA_051011595.1 Acidimicrobiales bacterium | reverse complement strand
TTCTTCTTCTAGGAAGGACATGACCGTGGAGAGTAACCGCGAGAGACTCAGATCATGATGCTGGAGATCTTCCCCGAGGACTGGACCCGAGCCCTGGCGGTGGTCGCCCACCCCGACGACATGGAGTACGGCGCCGCCGCGGCCGTGGCCCGCTGGACCCAGCAGGGCAAGGACGTGCGCTATCTCCTGGTCACCAAGGGCGAGGCGGGCATCTCCACCATGCCGCCCGACGAGGTCGGACCGCTGCGGATGGACGAACAGGTCCGCAGTTGTGAGGTGGTGGGAGTCACCGATGTGACCTTTCTCGACCACCCCGACGGGCTGGTGGAGCCGTCCATCGACCTGCGCCGCGAACTGACCCGGGAGATCCGGCGCCACCAGCCCGAGGTCTTGTTGTCGGTCAACTACCGCGACAGCTGGGGCGGACCCAGCTGGAACCATGTCGATCACCGGGCCGTGGGCGTGGCGCTGTTGGATGCCTCCCGTGACGCCGCCAACCCGTGGGTGTTCAGCGACGAGGGTGAGGCGTGGGACGGCGTCCGTCTGGTGGCCTTCAACGGGTCTCCCGCCCCGAGTCACGGGGTTGACGTCACCGACCACCTCGACACCGGCATCGCCTCGTTGTTGTGCCACGAGACCTACCTGGCCAACCTCGGTGGCGACATGGCCAACGCCGGCGCCTTCCTGCGTGAAGGGGCTGAAGCCAACGGCCCTCGCATCGGTGCCGAGCTGGCCGCCACCTTCGAGGTCATCGGCGGATGAGCTCGTTCATCTTCAACGTCACCTTCGACGCCCGGGACCCGCGGGCGCTGAGTCGGTTCTGGTCCTCGGTCACCGGCTACGACGTGGCCGAACAGCGCGACGACTTCGTCCGGTTGCAGGCCCCCGACCAGCGTGGTGTGCGCCATATCCTGTTCTTCGCCGTCGAAGACCCCACGCCGGGCAAGAACCGTATGCACGTCGACCTGGCCACCCGTGACCCCCTCTCGGAGATCCCCCGGCTGGTCGATCTGGGGGCTTCGTTGGTCGACGGCGGCTCGGCCGTCGACCCCGTCTGGCGGGAGGGCAACGGCACCCGCTGGGTGGCCATGTGCGATCCTGAAGGCAATGAGTTCTGCGTCGGTTAGGTCAAGGGTGCTCGTCCAAGGGTCGATCCTGGTGAGATGAGCGAACACCAAGACGCTCTGATCGTCCGGGAGCTGAACTGCATCGACGGCATCGAGATCGCCGCCCTGCACGAGCTCGACGTGAACGGGCTCGACCGGTCGGCGGCCACCGAGGCCCGCGATGTGTTGCTCCGGTGTATCCCATGGTCACCCACCTGGGAGACCGATCGGGTGCTCGTGCGTATGGTCGGGGAGGTCGGTGGCGACGCGGCCACGTCGGCCCGGTTGGGTGAGTTGTTCATCAACGCCGAACGCCCGTGGATGCTCGACGCCCCCCAGGACACCCGGCCCGAGTTTCTGGCTCAGGAGCGACACAACGTGGCGGCCGAGGGGTTGGGCCAGACGCTCACCGTCGGCACCTTCGACCTGATCGCCCCCCTCATCGCCTACCGCGAGTTCTCCGTTCGGGCCCGGGGCCGGCTGTGCCAGGCCCTCCCCAAGTGCCGCGAGCGAGTGCGGGCGGTGGCGCTCATGGTGCGCCTGCTCGAGGACGAGCTGGCCATGCGCCTGTATGCCATCTGGACCCTGAGGCTGCTGCGGGCGACCGAGACCCGCCGGATGGTGGCGGTGTTCGCCGACGATGCCGACGAGTGGGTGCGCAAGGAAGTGCACGTCACTCTGGCCCGCTTCGACCAGATCGACGCCCGCAGCTGACCCCGGGGGCTTCTGGCGTCACTTGTACGGCCAGGAGCAGCACAACGGACGCCAGAACGGTCCGGGGGCCCCGATCAGTCGGCCGGCACCAGCTCGATACGGTTGCCGAAGGGGTCGTCGCAGAAACGCTGCACCCGCCCGTCGATCGGGTCGCCGGTACGCACCTCGTGGCCGGCAGCCTCCAAGCGGGTGATCAGGCCGTCGAGGTCGTCGACCAACAGCGCCGGATGGGCCTTGCGGGCCGGCCGGAAGTCGGCCTCCACACCCAGGTGCAGGGCAACACCGGGTGCCTCGAACCAACACCCGCCCCGTGAAGCCTGGGGTTCGGGTTTGGGCACCCGGGTGAGCCCCAGCACGCCGGCATAGAACGCCTCGGCCGTGCCCTCCTCCCCCGCCGGCATAGCCAGCTGAACATGGTCGAAGCCCCGGATGGTCATCACCGGCGAACCTACCCCGCCCCCTACCGTTCTGGCGTCAGTTGTGCTGCTCCTGGCCGTACAACTGACGCAATTTGGACGAAGTCGCCACGGCCCCTAGTCCTGCGGGGCCGGGAGCTCCTGTTCGAGGGTGGCGGTGGGGGCGAACAGATCGCCGAGCTCGTCGACTCGAGCCAACACATCGTCGGCTTCGAAGACCAGCGGTTCGCCGTCGGCGCCGTCGGCCACCTCGTCCCAGGAGATCGGGGTGGAGACGGTGGGCCGGTCGCGGCCCCGCAGTGAGTAGGGGGCGATGGTGGTCTTGTGGCGGGTGTTCTGGCTCCAGTCGATGAACACCTTGCCTTTGCGCAGCTTCTTGGTCATCACACTGAGCACCCGATCGGGGTGCTGCTTCTCCAGCAACTGGGCCACCGCGTGGGCGAACGACCCGGCGTGATCATGGGTGTGCGGTGTGTTGAGGGGCACGTACAGCTGCATACCCTTGCTGCCCGAGGTCTTGGGCCACGACTGCAACCCCACCGTCTCGAGCACATCGGCGATGTCGAGGGCCACCTGACAACACTCGGTGATGGTGGCCGGTTCACCGGGATCGAGGTCGAACACCACCATGGTGGGCGCGTCCAGATCGACACCACGAGCCATGGGGG
>JBPCTQ010000309.1:0-23498 GCA_051011595.1 Acidimicrobiales bacterium | reverse complement strand
TCATGTGGGCCCGCGAGGGGGCAGGCGGGGCAGGTGTGGGGATCGATGTTCGGTCTGAGGTGGCGGCCGTCCCCCAGGCCTATGTGGTGTGTCCGCTCATCGACGAGTCCGAGAAGCTCGAGGTGCGGTCGGCCGAGGAGACCTACGAGCGGCTGGCGACCGGCGAGCTCGCCGATCTGCGCGTCGGCCTGTTGCACGGGCGGGTCGGACCGGCCGAGAAGGAGGAGACGATGGTCCAGTTCCGCGACGGTCGCCTCGACGTGCTGGTGGCCACCACGGTCATCGAGGTCGGGGTCGACGTCCCCAATGCCACCGTCATGGTGGTGCTCGACGCTGCGCGTTTCGGTATCGCCCAGCTCCATCAGCTGCGTGGCCGGGTGGGGCGTGGTGAGCATCCCTCGTCGTGTTTCCTCGTCGGTGAAGCCACCACCGCCGACGGCGAGGCGCGGCTCGAGGCGCTGGTGGCCTCGACCGATGGCTTCGAGCTGGCCGAGATCGACCTCGAGCTTCGGGGTGAGGGCACACTCATGGGAGAACGACAAAAGGGCCGGAACGACCTCAAGTTGGCCTCGCTGCGCCGGGACCGAGAATGGGTGGAGCACGCCCGCCGGGTGGCGTTCGACCTCGTCGACGTCGATCCCGACCTGACCACGGTGCCGGAGCTCGCGGCCGAGATCGATCTCGTGCTGGGCGAGGACGAGGCCGAGTTCCTCATGAAGTCATGAGCGACGACGATCGGCCGCTCGATCCCCGCGGTCGCCCCATCCCGACAGCCGCGCTGGCCTCCAACTGGTGGGTCGTGCTGCTCGCCGACGCCGGCCTCGGGGTGCTCGGCATCGGCATCGGTCTGGGTGTGGCCTTGTGGTGGACGCCGTGGGTGGGGGCACCGCTGATGGCGGTCGGGGCGGTCTACCTGTTGTTCGTGGTGCGCCGTGGGTTGCAATGGCGATGGATGCGGCGGGAGGCTGCCCGATGATGACCTCCATCCGACGGGCCGAGCTCACTGATCGTCAGCAGGTGCTCGACACCTTGTCCAACGCCTTCTACGACGATCCCGTTCATGCATGGATCTTCGAAGATCTCGAGGTCCGGTCCGCCGAGTTGCCGTGGTGGTTCCATCACCTCATCGACATGGTGCCTCCCGGCGGCCACGTCGACGCGGCCGCCGACCTGTCGAGCGTGGCCATCTGGCACGCACCGGCGCCGCCACCGGTGCCGGTCGAAAGTGCCGCCGAGGACTTGCCGCCGATCGCGCAACATCTCCTCGATGTGCTCGATCCCGAGACGGCCATCGACAAGCTCACCAAGCTGGCACCGATGGCCGAGCTCCATCCCCACGAGCCCCACTGGTACCTGGCCGTGCTCGGGTCCCACGACGATGTCCGCGGCAAGGGCCAGGGCAGCGACCTGTTGTCGTACCAGTTGGCCGAATGTGACGCCACGGCCACCCCGGCCTACCTCGAATCGTCGAACCCTCGGAATGTGCCGCTGTACGCACGGCACGGATTCGAAGTGTTCGAGACCGTCCATCTCGACGAGGGCGGACCCGAGGTGGCCTTCATGTGGCGAGAGCCGAGGTCATCATGACCGGTTCGGTGAGCACCGAGGTCCGTGACCACACCTTGTTGATCGGGCTCGACCGGCCCGAGAAGTACAACGGTCTCACTCCGGAGATGATGGATCTACTGGTCGAGGCTTACACCCGACTCGACGAGGAGCCCGACCTCTGGGTCGGTGTGGTGTTCGGTCACGGCGACCACTTCACGGCCGGTCTCGACCTGCCCCGCTGGACGGCAGCGATGGAGGTCGGCGCCGGCCCGACCGAAGGCGGCAGGCCCTCCCGTGTCGATCCCATGGCGCTGGGCCGGTCGTGCCGCAAACCGGTCATCACCGCCGTACAAGGCATCACGTTCACGTTCGGCATCGAGTTGATGCTCGGTGGCGACATCGTGGTCGCGGCCGACAACTGCCGGTTCTCCCAGCTCGAACCCAAACGAGGCATCCATGCCACCGGGGGAGCAACCATCCGGTTCGTCGAGCGGGGCGGTTGGGGCAACGCCATGTACCACCTGCTCACCAGCGACGAGTTCGACGCGGCCGAGGCCCATCGCATCGGCCTGGTCCAGGAGGTCGTGCCGGCCGGCACCGAGCTCGACCGGGCCATCGAGCTGGCCGAGATCATCTGCCAGGGAGCACCGTTGGCCGTGCAGGCCACCAAGGCGTCGTCGCGCCGCTACCTGCTCGAAGGCCAAGACGCGGCCCGCGCGGCGTTCGCCGACACCCAGGCCGAGCTGGCCACCACCGACGATTACCAGGAGGGCGTTCGGTCCTTCGTGGAACGTCGCGACGCCCGTTTCACCGGTCGGTGATGTCGTCCTCGGTCACCTCGATGTCCCAGCGATCGAGACAGTCCAGACACCGGTAGGCCACGATGTCGCCCGGCTCGAATCCCTCTTCAGGGGCATAGGACAACAACCGGCACTCACCGCCACAATCGACGCACACGATCGTCTCGGGCACATTGATCATTCGGTCTCCTGCTCCACGCCCAGACCCGACGAGAAGGCCAGTGCGTACATCAGTTGGGGGATCTGGTGTTCGGACACCAGGCAGCCGTCGAGACGCCCAGCTCCCTCCAGTCCCAGTTCGTGGGCTCCGCGGAGGTCGACCCGGCGAGCCCGCATCCGATCGACATTGAGCCCGCGTAGGGTCGATCCCGCGAAGTCGACATCCTCGAGATCGATCTCGTACCCGTCGGTGTCGTCGAGGCGGCAGTCGATGAACTGCACCCGACGGAGCCGGGCGGCGCGCAGGTTGGCATAACCGAATGTGCAGCCTTCGAAGACGACGTCGTCGACCGTGGCGCCCCCCAGGTCGACACCCACCAGTTTGCAGTCGCGAAATCGGGTGGTTTCGATCGACCGGAGCCGCACCCGACTCAGGTCGCAGCGGTCGAAGCTGCTGGCCACGACGTCGAGGGTGGCATCGTCGGTGGGTTCGAACACCACCCCCGAGGCCGTCGAATCGACCAGCCACACCTCGTCGCCGGCCAGCAGCCCGAACTCGGCCGCCTCGATGGCCCGGTCGACCACCTCGCACCGCCCACCGTCGCGTTCGAGCCCACCCGACCACGGCGCAGACGGTGCGACCACCCCCAAACGCGGCGGCGCGGAGTATGGCTCCTCGACCTCGACCCAGGGCATGAGCGGGCACCCTAGGACAGCACCAGTAGCCTCGCCTCCATCGTGACCGTTCCTCCCGTCAGGTCACTGCTCGGCCACGGCGCCGCAGTGCTGGGCCTCACCTCGTTCGCCATCGCCCAGCCGGCGTACGACATCCTGGGTTCGAACGCCGAGTTCTTCGTGGCCCACCGGGCGTCGGCCGGACAGATCGTGGGCTGGTCGCTGGTGGCCTACCTGATGCCGCCGATCGGGATCTGCGTGGTGGTCGGCCTCCTCGGTCTGTGGCGACGGACGGTGGCCCGGGCCACGTTGGCTGTGGTCGGCGGTGTGCTCGGCTCGGTCGCCGTCCTCCAGGCCCTTCCTGGTGAGCTCCAGACCCGCACGGTGATCTACGTCGGGCTGTTCGCGGTCATGGCGGTACTCGTCGCGCTGGCCTTCCTGCGCACCACCTGGATGGCATCGTTCTGGCGGGTGATGGGCATGATCTCGCCGTTGCTGGTGGCGTCGTTCCTGTTCATGTCCCCGGTGTCGGACCTGGTGTTCTCCGGCGATGTGACCGTCACCGGGGTGGGAGCGGTGCGCAGCGACGACGTCGTGTTCGTTGTCCTCGATGAGTTCTCGCTGGCGTCGATCATCGACGAGCAGGGGCGGCTCGACGGGTCGAAGGCGCCGAATCTGGCGGCGCTGGCCGAGCGGGCGTCGTTCTACGCCGACGCCACCACGGTCTCGCCCGAGACAGCCCGATCGGTGCCCAGCATCCTCTCGGGTGTGACCGCGGCCGAAGGGCAGCTGCCGGTCGCCAGTGAGTTCCCGCAGAACCTGTTCACCTTGCTGGCCCCCAGCCACGAGATGGTCGTCGACGAGATCGTCACCCGGTTGTGCCCACCCGCGGCCTGCACATCGGACTCCGACGGGTCCACCGCCGACATGTACGACGATGCCCGGGTGGTGTACCTGCACACCCTGCTCCCCACCTCGTGGGCGTCGCGATGGTTGCCCGACATCAGCACGCAGTGGGCCGGCTTCGGCGACGACGTCGAGGTGCCCGATCCACCCACCGCTTCTGAGCCCAGCTTCATTCGAGTGCAGGACGAGGTGGCCGACGACCAGGCGGCGCGGGCCGAACGGTTCATCGAGCAGTTGGCCGAACCGGGTGACGACCCCCAGCTGCACTACGCCCACCTCGCCGTTCCCCACGTGCCGTACGTGTACCTGCCGAGTGGTCAGCGCTACAACGGCAACCGTCTCGACGGGTTGGCCGATGGTGTGTGGAGCGACGACGCGGCTGCGGCCGAGGTCGCCGAGTTCCGCTACCAACTCCAGGTCGAGTACGTCGACGGGCTCATCGGCGCCATGGTGGAGGCCATGGAGGCGAGCGGCCGCTTCGACGAGTCGATGATCGTGCTGGTCAGTGACCACGGTGTCTCGAACCGCGCCTCGACACCTCGCCGCATTCCGACCGAGGAGACCCTGGGTGACATCGCCTGGATCCCGATGCTGGTGAAGCAGCCCGGCCAGCAACGGGGCGAAGAAATCGACACCCCCGCGCTGACGATCGACCTGGTGCCCACCGTCGCCGACGTGATGGGCATCGAGTTGGTCGAACCGGTCGACGGTGTGAGTCTCGCCGACGGGCCGCGGCCGCCGATGGAGCGGCGTCTGGTGGGACACGAACAGTGGGTGCTCGACCGTGAGAGCCAGCTGCTCGCAGCCGCGGCCCGATCCCGCACCATCGTGCCGGCGGGCCAAGCTCCTTCGGAATCGTATGGGTGGGGACCGCTCCTCGGCCGGCCCGGCGAACCCGTCGAAGGCTGGCCCACGTCGGAGCGGGTGGAGGCCGTGTTGTCGCCCGATCGTCTCGATCTGCTGGCGGTCGTCGATGTCGACTCGCCGTTCGTGCCCGCACTGTTCCAGGCGTCGGTCGAGGGACTCGAACCGGGTGACCACGTGGCCGTGTTCGTCGACGACGTGTTGGCCGGGTCGGGTCCGATCAGGGCCGATGGCACCGGCCTGATCGTGATGCTCGACCCGGTGGTGTTGGTCGACGGCCGGAACCAGATCGGCGCCGCGCTGGTGACCGACGATGGGCTGCTGGCCATCGAGGTGGTCGATCAGTCCCCGTACGAGCTGGACCTCGAGGATGGCGAGGTTGTCCGGGTGCGCTCGTCCGACGGTGGCGAATGGTCAACGCTCACACCGGCGGCGGGGGCGATCGACGTGCGGCCGGGCAATCGTGAGAACGACCCGGCCCTGCTGAGCGGATGGGCCGCGTCGTGTGCCGGTGGCGAGCCGGTGGCGGTCGATCTGTTGTTGCTCGCCGACGGATTCCTCGTCCCCACCCGATTCGATCGTCTCTCCCGGCCCGACATTCCCTGCCTGGAGGAGCCCGCCGACGTGGGTTTCTCGCTCCATGTGGCGCCGTCGCTGGAGTCCGAGCCCCTCACGGTTGTTGCCCTGTTCGACGATGGCACCTTCACCGTGCTGGAGTAGTCCGATGCCGACCCACCCGGTTCGTGAAGACATCCGACTGCTCGACGGGCAGTGGTACGCCGATGAACCCCATGAGGCGTGGGCCTGGATGCGAGCCAACGCCCCGGTGTACTGGGACGACCACTTCGAGGTGTGGGGCATCACCCGCTACGACGACATCCTCGCCGTCTCCAAGGACCCCGCCCGCTTCAGCAGCTATCGGGCCCCCCGCCCGCACGGCGACCCGCTGCCGATGATGATCTCCATGGACGATCCCGACCACCTCCAGCGCCGCAAGCTGGTGAACACCGGGTTCACCCCGAAACGAGTTCGCGCCAAGACCACCGAGATCGACGATGTCTGCGACCACATCATCGACAAGATCTGCGAGCAGGGTTCGTGCGACTTCGTGTGGGACATAGCCGCGCCGCTCCCGTTGCTGCTCATCGGCGACATGTTGGGATTCCCCCGGGCCCACTACGACGATCTGTTGCGCTGGAGCGACGATCTGATCCGGGGCACCACCGCCACCGACGATGCTGCTCGGGAGAAGGCGATGATGGCCGGCATCGAGTTCCGCGAGTTCCAGATGGCTGTCATCGAGGACCGACGGGCGCGAGCCGATGGTTCCGATCTGGTGTCGGCGTTGTGCCACGCCTCGGTCGACGGCGAGGGGCTCGACGACGAATCCATCGTGCAGGAGAACCTGCTGATCCTCATCGGCGGCGACGAGACCAGCCGCCATGTCATCACCGGCGGCATGCTGGCGCTCATGGCCCATCCCGACGAGCGGGCCCGGTTGGCCGCCGACCCCGAGGGTCGCATCGAGATGGCGGTCGAGGAGATGTTGCGGTGGGTGACACCCATCAAGAACATGTCGCGCACGGTTGTCGAAGACACCGAGTTGGGCGGCCAGACACTACGAGCCGGCCAGGACGTGATGATGTTCTACCCGTCGGCCAACCGCGACGAGGACCACTTCGTCGACCCGTACCGCTTCGACATCGAACGCGACCCGAACCACCACCTGGCGTTCGGCTTCGGCACCCACTTCTGCCTGGGTGCGTCATTGGCCCGTCTGGAGCTCAACCGGATGTTCCGTCGACTGATGGAGCGGCTGCCCGACATCACCCTGGCCGACGACACCCCACTTCCGTATCGGGCCTCCAACTTCATCAGCGGGCCCGAAGCGATGCCGGTGGTGTTCACACCGATCGAACCGGTCGGCCCGGCGCCGGCTCACTGACGAGCATGCGAATAATCGCCGGCGAGGGGCGCGGCCGTCGTTTGGTCGCACCCGACGGACGGTCGGTTCGTCCCACCTCGGATCGAGTTCGGGAGGCCATGTTCAATGCCCTGTACAGCCTCGGCGGTGTGGAGGAGGCCCGCGTGCTCGACTTGTTCGCCGGAAGCGGGGCGCTCGGGCTCGAAGCGCTGTCGCGTGGTGCAGCCTCGGTGGTGTTCGTGGACACCGATGCCGAGGCGCGCCGTTGTATCGACGAGAACCTGCAAACTCTGGGATGGACCGATCGAGCCGAGGTCATCGCCCGGGACGCCTGGGCTCATCTCGAACGGCGGCCCGACCCGGTCGATGTGGCCTTTCTCGATCCGCCCTACGAGTTCGACCAGTGGCCGGAACTGCTGGCGGCGGTCGACGCCGATCGGGTCGTGGTCGAGTCCGATCGTGCGCTGCCGAGCGTCGATGGGTGGCGACTCGACCGCGAGAAGTCCTACGGCGCTACCGTGGTGACCATCATCAGCCGGCGAACGCGGCCAGGAGAACAAGCGGAGGCCAACTCGTGACTCGAGTTCTCTATCCCGGATCGTTCGATCCGGTGCACATCGGACACGTCGAAATCGTGGAGACGGCGGCCACCTTGTTCGACGAGGTCGTGGTGGCCACGGTCCGCAACCCCCAGAAGGGGTCGGGGCTGTTCTCGCTCGACGAGCGGATGGACATGCTCACCGAGAGTTTCGCTCACCTCCCCGGTGTCAGCGTCACCATGTTCTCGAGCCTGGTCGTCGACCTCGCCCGAGAGCACGAGTGCGACTTCATCGTGAAGGGCCTGCGGGCGGTCTCGGACTTCGAGAACGAGCTGCAGATGGCCCAGATGAACCATCAGATCTCCGAGGTGCACACCGTGTTCATCCCGTCGGCGTCGAAGTACTCGTTCCTGGCCTCCAGCTTCATCCGTGAGGTCGCCCGCTTCGGTGGTGACGTCACCACCATGGTGCCGACGCCGGTGGCCAAACGTCTCGCGGAGCAGTTCCCGTCGTGACCGACGCCAGCCCCACACCCGCCGACGGGAGCTATGAGGCCCCGCAATTCGAATCGCTGCTCCAGCGGGGCATCGACATGGTCGCCGGTGCTCGCCCCATGCCGCTGTCGACGTCGTCGATGATCAACAAAGAAGAGATCCTCGAGGTGCTCGAGGAGGCACAACGCCGGGTCCCCGACGAGCTCCGCGCAGCTCGGTGGCTGCTGAAGGAACGCGAGGAGTTCCTGGCCAAGGTGCGCCGCGAAGGCGACGACATCCTCGAATCGGCTCGCGACCGGGCGGCCCGAATGGTCGAGCGCACCGAAGTGGTGCGAGCCGCCGACAGCCGGGCCCGCCAGATCATCGAGCAGTCAGAGACCAAGGCCCGCCAGATGCAACACGAGGTCGAGGACTACTGCGACCAGAAACTGGCCGGCTTCGAGGCCGTGCTCGACCGCACCACACTGCAGGTTCGTGAGGGCCGAGCCCGCCTGAATCGCACCGCGCTCGATCAAGAGCAAGCAGAAGACGAGACCGATCCCGAGGCCTTGCCCGACGTCGATTCGTCGGGGTTCTTCGACCAGGACGCCTGATCGCAGGCCGGCGGTGAACCCTCTCCGCATCCCGGTGGCCGAGATCCTCGGCCGGCCGGGCGCCACCCGCCCGGTCAGCGGCGACTTCGCGTTGCCGGGTTTGGCGCTCGATCAGACCGGCAGTGCGGCCGTGGGCGACATCACCGTCGAGTTGGAGATCTCCGCCATTGTCGAGGGACTGGCGGTGAGCGGCCGAGTGGCTGGGGCCTGGGCGGCTGAGTGCCGGCGCTGCCTCGACGACGTGGGTGGCGACATCGAGGTCGCGGTCAACGAGATCTTCGAGGACGAGGCCACCGAAGCCGAGACGTGGCCCATCGAAGCCGAACACATCGACCTCGAACCGTTGGTGCGCGAGGCGGTGCTGTTGGCGCTGCCGTTGTCGCCGCTGTGTGGCCCGCAGTGTGCGGGGCCCGACCCGGATCGGTTCCCGACCACCGGTCGAGAGGCCGATCGGCCGGAGAAGGATCCCCGCTGGGCGGCGCTCGACGACCTGGAGCTGTGAATTCGGGTTCGGAGGTGGCGCCTGCAGGGGGCGCCGATACGCTGTGTCGTCCGATCAGAAGCGGCGCAGGAAGCACCATGGCAGTACCGAAGAAGAAGACCTCCAAGGCCAAGTCCCGCAGTCGTCGGGCCTCGGCCTGGAAAATCGGCTCGCCGGCCCGTAGCTCCTGCCCTCGTTGTGGCGCCATCAAGCGGCCCCACCGGATCTGTGGCAACTGTGGTTGGTACCACGGTCGCGAAGCCGTCGACGTCGACTGATCTCCTCCATGCTGCCCATTGCTCTCGATGCCATGGGCGGCGACCACGCTCCTGATGCGGTGGTCGCGGGAGGCCGCGAAGCCGTCGGTGAACACGGCATACCGGTGCTGCTCGTCGGCCGATCGGCCGAGTTGGGTGACACCGGTTCGCTGGAGGTCATCGAGGCATCCGAGGTGATCGCCATGGATGCCGAGGCGGGCGCCAGTGTTCGCAAGATGAAGGACTCGTCGCTGGTACGGGCTGCCGAGGCCGTGCGCGATGGGCGAGCATCGGCGATGTTCAGCGCCGGCAACACTGGGGCCACCATGGCGAGTGCCCTCCTGCGGATGGGACGGCTCAAAGGGGTCAACCGGCCGGCGATCGCCACCCCGATCCCCACCCCCGAGGGTGATCCCACCATCCTGCTCGACGCCGGCGCCAACGCCGAGTGCCAGCCCGACTGGTTGGTGCAGTTCGCCCAGATGGGTTCGGTGTACGCCCGGGCTCAGTACGGCGTGGAGCGGCCCCGCGTCGGGTTGTTGTCGATCGGTGAGGAAGACACCAAAGGCAACGACCTGGTGAAGGCCACCCACGCTGCGATGGCCGCACTCGACTGGACGGCGCTCGGTGCCGAGTTCGTCGGCAATGTCGAGGGCCGGGACGTCATGAGCAAGGACATTGACGTCATCGTCACCGACGGGTTCACCGGCAACGTGGTGCTCAAGACCCTCGAGGGGGGCATCAAAGGTATCATCGCCGCCCTGCTGGGTGCGTTCGGCTCCTCACCGGAGGCCGCCGCCGCAGCCGAGACGCTGATGCCCACCCTCGAACCGCTCTACCGGCGCTTCGACGCCGAATCGATCGGGTCGGCGATGTTGCTCGGCGTCAAAGGGGTCTGTCTGATCGGGCACGGGTCGTCGTCGACGGCCGCCATCGTGAACGGACTGCGCCAGGGGGCCGAACTGGTCAACAGTGGCCTCGTCGACCACCTCGCCGCCGCCGTCGCTACGCCCTGAATTTGGCGCGTTTCCCCAGGTCAGGCGGCGTTCACAAGGGAACAATCTCCTGCCCCGGTAAGGTGGGGGCCATTCCGGCACAAACCCAGGAGTACGCGTGCCCGCAGAAACCCACGTCGAACAAGGCCCTCTCGATCGCGACGGTGTGCTGTCGATGATCCGCGAACGGCTGGCCGACATCCTCGAGATCGAACCCGACGTCATCAACGAAGGTGATTCCTTCGCCGACGACCTCGATGCCGACTCCCTGGCCCTGATCGAGCTGGTCGAGGCCCTCGAGGAGGAGATCGGCGAACGCACCGTTGGTTTCCGCATCGAAGACGAGGATCTCGAAGATCTGAAGACGGTACGAGATGCCGTCGACTATGTGGTCAGCCGTCTCGACTGAGACGGCAGTGTCTGCATCGAGCTCGCCACCCGAAAGGGCCGACGCCGATCCGGCCCTGGCCCCCGACCTCGACACGCTGGCGTCCCGACTGCCTTATGTGTTCGGCGATCCCACCCTTCTCGTTCTGGCGCTCACCCATCGATCGTGGTGCGCCGAGAACACCGGCGACGAGTCCAACGAGCGGTTGGAGTTCCTGGGTGACTCGGTGCTCGGCCTGGCGGTGACCGACGAGCTCTATCGCCGCTACCCCGAGCGAGCCGAAGGTGAGTTGGCCAAAGTCCGAGCAGCAGTCGTCAACGCCCCCACCCTGGCCGAGATGGCCGACGAGCTCGGGATCGGCGCGGGGCTGCGATTGGGCCGAGGCGAGCACGAGAGCGGCGGCCGCGAGAAGGCCTCCATCCTGGCCGACGCCATGGAGGCGGTGATCGGGGCCGTTCACCTCGACGCCGGTATCGATCGAGCAGTCGACTTCGTGCTCGAGATCCTGGGCGAACGCATCACCATCTCCGCGGCCGCCGGTCCCGGCGCCCAGGACTTCAAGACCCGCCTCCAGGAGTTCGTCGCCAGCGAGGGCCTCACCCCGCCCCAGTACGAACTCCGTGAAGCCGGGCCCGATCACGACAAACGATTCTTCGCCACGGTCTTCATCGGTGGCACGGCCCGGGGACGGGGCCGAGGTTCATCAAAGAAACAGGCCGAGCAGGCCGCAGCCGAACAAGCTTGGCAGGCCTCGGTTGACGACTCCACCGCTATCGAGGAACACCATGCTTGAGCTACCCGAAGTCGAGACCATCCGACGCGATCTCGACCGCGAGCTGAGCGGCAAGAAGATCAAGACGGTCGAAGCCGAGAGCATGGCCGTGCTCGGCCACTACAACAATCGCAAGGCGTTCACCTCTCGCTTCGACGGCCAGAAGATGCTGTCGGTCGGACGGCGGGGGCTGACCCTGCTCATCACCCTCGATTCAGAGGAAACCCTCGTAGTCACCATGGGACCCGACACCAACCTGGTGCGGGCCACCAACCGGGCGGCCGAGATCCCCGGCACCGAGGTGGTGTTCACCTTCACCCAACACGGCGGGCTCCGAGTCATCGACACCACCGGAGGCGGCGATCTCCATCTGTGCGCCAACGACGAGCTCGAGGACGAACATCCCGAGCTCGACGGACTGGGTATCGATCCCATCGACGAGCCGATGTCGTGGACCCGTTTCGGCGAGCTGCTCATGCAGCGTGAGACCAAATTGAAGACGCTCATCACCGACGACGCGTTCCTGGTGGGTATCGGTGACATGTATGCCGACGAGATCCTGTTCACCGCCGGTCTGCGCCACGACCGACGGTCGAACACGCTGTCGACCCAGGAGGTACGACGGCTGTACCGCGCCCTGGTGGAGACCATCCACGAGGCCATCAAGTACCGCGGCACCACCCTCGAGAACGGCACTTATCGAGATGCCTTCGGTGAACCCGGCGTGTATGCCGAACACCTGCAGGTGTATGGCCGCGACGGCGATCTCAGCCCCCGCTCCCGGACCCCGATCCAGCGGGTGAAGTTCGGTGGGAGCTGGACCTATTTCTGCGAGACCCAGGTCTGACGCGACCGGTGGCCCCGCCGAGTCGGTGGCCCTGAACTACATCATTGTGATTTCGGTCGACTAGGTTTGCTCCGATGCATCTGAAAGGCCTGACCCTGAAGGGGTTCAAGTCGTTCGCCGACACCACCACGCTCGAGCTCGAGCCCGGCATGACCGTGGTGGTCGGACCGAACGGATCGGGGAAGTCCAACGTCGTTGACGCCATCGCGTGGGTGCTCGGCGCCCAGGCCCCGTCGTTGGTGCGGTCCCAGAAGATGGACGACGTGATCTTCGCGGGCACCGAATCGCGGGCGGCGCTGGGTCGGGCCGAAGTGGGCCTCACCATCGACAACAGCGACGGCGTGCTGCCCGTCGAGTTCACCGAGGTGACCATCAGCCGCACCTTGTTCCGCACCGGTGAGAGCGAATACGCCATCAACGGGGTGCCCTGCCGTCTGCTCGACCTGGTCGAACTTCTTTCGGACTCCGGTGTCGGGCGCCAACAACACGTGATCGTGTCCCAGGGCCACATCGACGAGGTGCTCAACGCCCGCCCCGAGGACCGGCGCTCCATCATCGAAGAAGCAGCCGGCGTGTTGAAGTACCGCAAACGCAAGGAGAAGGCCGAACGGCGCCTCGACGCCACCGAAGGCAATCTCACCCGCGTGCAGGATCTGTTGCGCGAGGTCAGGCGGCAGCTCCGACCCCTCGAGAAGCAGGCCGACGCCGCCCGGCGTCACGGTGATCTGGTCGCCGAGTTGGCCGCCCTCCAGCTCTTCGCAGCCGGCCGCGAGCTGGCCACGCTCAAACAGCGATCGCGCGATGCCGCCGACGAGAAGGCCGGGCTCGTCACCCAGCAAAAAGACATCCAGGCTCGTCTGGCCGAGCTCGACACTTCGGTGCTCACCACCGAAGCCGCTTTGGCGGCCCAGGGAGGCGACGATCTGGGCGACGAGCTGGCCCGCGTCGAAGCCCTCCGCGAACGGGCCCGCGGGCTCGACGCGCTGTTGGCCGAGCGGCGCCGGGGTATCGAACGTGAACGGGGGGCCTTCGTCGACCAGGCGGTCATCGCCACTCTCGAATCCGAAGTCACCCGGGTGGCGGCCGAACTCGAGCAGGTGCACCATGACGCCGCCGAACTGGCTCCCGAACAGGAGGCCCTGGCGGCCGCCGAGTCCGCCCTCGCCGGCGACCGGGCCCGCTTCGAGTCGGATTGGGCCGAGGGAGTCATGCCTCCCAGCGGCCAGGCCGCCGAGGTGCGGGGCGAGTTGGGTGCACTGCGTGCGTCGGTCGAACGTTCGGCTCGCGAACAGGCCCAGATCGACACCGGACTCACCGGGCTGACCGAAGCCGTCGAACGATTGGCTGCCCAACGCGACACCATCGCCACCGAACTGGCCGCCGCCGAGGGGGCCGAGTCCTCGCTGGTCGAGGCCCTCGATGCCGCCGAGGCCGCGGTGGCTGCCGGTGAGCAGCGGGTTGCCCAGCACGAAGAACAGGCTCGGGCCGCCGAACGCGACGCCAACGCATGGCAGGCCCGTGTGGAGGCGCTCACCATGGCGCTGACCGAGGCTCGCTCGGAGGCCGGGATCGATCGACTGGCCGAACTCGACGGAGTGCTCGGCACCCTGCGTGAGCTGGTGGTGGTCGATCAGGGATTCGAGCAGGCCTTTGCGGCGGCTACCCACGACGCCCTCGACGCCGTCGTGGTCACCAGCGTCGACTCGGCCCGACAGGCGCTGCACACCCTCGACACCGACGATCTCCCCGGTGCGGTGCTGGCGTTGGTTGCGCACCGAAGCAGGTCCTCGGTGCCCCTGGGCGCTTCGCCCCTGCGGCCCCACGTGCACGGGGTTCGCCCCGAGCTCGAACCCCTGCTCGACGCGCTCATCGGTGGTGTGGCGGTCGCCGACGACTGGGCCGCCGCCGTCGACCTGGCCGCCACGGCCGAGCAGGCCACGGTGGTCACCCGGGCCGGTGACCGTTTCACCAACCGGGGCTGGCGACTGGGTGCGGGCGACACCGGAGTCACCGGGGCCGCGCTCGACGAAGCCCGTCAGACCGCCGACGAGGCCCGGGTCACGCTCACCGCGGCGCAAGCTGCGCTCGACGGATCCCAGAACGAGGTGTTGCGAGCACGCCACCGCGAAGCCGATGCCCGGCGGGCCCTCGACGCCAACGACGACCGCATGGTGGGCGGCGCCGACGGTTTGGCCCGCCTCGATGCCGAGCGCCGTGATCTCGACGTCGAACGGGAGGCGCGGGCGGCCCGTACCGCCGAGCTGGCCGAACGTTCCGGGCGCGAGCAGGATCGGGTCGACGAGCTCGAGCAGCTGCTGCCACGGCTCGAGAACGACGAGCAACAAGCCCTGGCCGCCGGCCAGCAGATGGCCCGCACCCGAGCCGAGCTCGAAGAACACGCGGCCCGCGTCGGCGCCCAACGCACCGATCTCGACGTGCGGGTGGCCAGCATCAACGAGCGCCGCTCGGGGCTCGAGCGCCGCCGCACCGAACTCGACGAGCGGCTCGAACGCCACGCCACCCAGCGCATCGAGTTCGAGCAGCGCCGCCTCGAGCTCGAGCGTCGGGAGACGATCACGGTGCAGTTGAACACCGTTGTCGACCAACGGCTCGGTGTGGTCGACGTCGAATTGGCCGACCTGCGATCTCGTCGCCAAGCCCAGTCCGACCAGGCTCGCGCCGTGGCTGCCGAGCTCGACGGTCTGCGGCGCCGGCGGGGCGAGGCCGAGCGGTCACTCAACGAGCTACGAGAACGCGCCAACCGGGCCGAGCTCACCGAAGCCGAGGTCAAGGTGCGGCTGGAGGCGGCCATCGAGGCCACCCGCCGCGATCTCGACACCGAACCCCACGTGGCCATGCAGGCCACCTGCCCGGAGCTTCCCGAAGGTGTGAAACCGGCGGCCCGCATTCGTGAGCTCGAACGTGAGCTCAAGGTGATGGGTCCCATCAACCCTCTGGCTCTCCAGGAGTTCGAGGAGCTCCAGGAACGACACGAGTTCCTCCAGGGCCAGCTCGACGACATCCGCAGCAGTCGCCGCGAACTCAACAAGGTGATCCGGGCGATCGACGAGGAGATCGTCACCGTGTTCGCGTCGGCCTTCGCCGACGTGGCCGACAACTTCGAGCAACTCTTCGACACCCTGTTCCCCGGGGGCCGCGGCAAACTCAAGCTCACCGACCCCGAGAACCTGCTCACCACCGGCATCGAGATCCAGGCCCAACCCTCGGGCAAGAACGTCAAAAAGCTCTCGTTGTTGTCCGGCGGCGAACGCACGCTCACCGCCATGGCGTTCCTGTTCGCCGTCTTCCGCAGCCGACCGTCGCCCTTCTACGTGATGGACGAGGTCGAGGCGGCGCTCGACGACATCAACCTGCACCGATTCCTGGGTCTGGTCGACGAATTCCGCAACGACGCCCAGTTGCTGATCGTCAGCCACCAGAAGCGCACCATGGAGGCCGCCGACTGTCTCTACGGTGTGTCGATGCAGTCGGGCGGGTCCTCGAAGGTGGTCAGCGAGAAGATCGACGCCGACACTCGCCAGCCGGCCTCGGCCTGATCAGGGCAGGCGCTGGAACCAGGCCAGTGAGGCCAGTCCGGTGAGTAGCGCCAGCACCAGCGCGGCGCCCACGAACCACACGGTGATGTCCTCGGTCTCGGTTTCGAATCCGATGTCGCTGCCGATACCCCGATAGACCGACTCCAGCTCGCCGGCGCTGGCCGCCGCGAAGAACTCACCGCCGGTCTCACCGGCGATCTGGCGCAGTTCGTCCTCGTGGACCGGCACCGGAACCGGGAACGGTTCGCCGGGCACCTCGATGATGCCCCCGGTCGTGCCGAAGGCGATGGTCGACACGGCGACACCTTGGCGTTGAGCCTCGTTGATGCCGTCGACGTTGGGCCGACCGACGGTGGTCTCGCCGTCGCTCATCAACACGATGGCTCCGGGCGCCGGTTCGCCGTCGGCGTCGACCAGGGGCGGGCCCGCCTCCAGCGCTTCCAGGCTGGCGAACAAGGCGTCGCCGATGGCGGTGGCCTCACCCAACTCGAGGTTCTCGATGGCGTCGGCGACCACGTCTCGATCGTTGGTGGGGGCCACCCGAACGGTGGCCGTCCCGTGGAACGAGACCAAACCCACGTTGACCTTCTCGGGCACGTCGGCGAGGAACTCCACCGCGGCCGACTTGGCCGCGTCGATACGGGACGGGTCCACGTCGTTGGCCATCATCGACAGCGACGTGTCGATGGCCAACACGATGGTGGCCCGCTCCCGGGGGACCTCGACCTCACGGGCCGGTTCGGCGTAGGCCACCACCAGCAGCGACACCAGCCCCAGGAACCCGCCGGCCACGACGTGGCGGCGCCAACCCGGGCGCTGCGGTGCCACCTGGTCGATGAGCTCGATGTTGGTGAAACGCACGACGTACTGGCGTCGCCGGTACTGCAGCACCAGGTACAACACGGCCAGCGCCGCCACCGCGACGAGCAGGATGAGGCGTTCGGGGGCCAGAAAGGTCACGCGCGGGCTGCCCGGGTGCGGCGTTGCAGGGTGACGAAATCGACCACGTCGAAGAGCCAGTCGCGGTCGGTGCGGAGCTGGAGATGGTCGGCGCGGGCCGCCCGCAGGTGACCGGCGATCTCGGCCCGCTGCGCGGCGGCGGCCGCCGCGTATCGGGCTCGGAGGGCGGGGTCGCTGGTGTTCACTTCGCGAGTGATGCCCGATTCGACATCGACCATGGGGACCAGACCCACCGCCGGCAGTTCGAGTTCACGGGGGTCGACCACCTCGACGGCCAGCAGCTGGTGTTCGAGTCCGAGTCGGCGCATGGCGTGGGGCCAGTCGTCGTAGGCCAGGAAATCGGAGATCACCACGGCGAGACCCGAACGGCGGGTGGTGGCCCCCAGCCGGCGAATGGCTCGGCCCAGGTCGCTGTGGCCCTCGTCGACACGATCGGCGTCCTGGATGCGGTGCAGGATGGCCCGGAGATGATCGCTGCCCCCGCGTGCGGGGACGTCGACCAGCCGGCCGCGGTGCAACAGGAGGGCGCCGAACCGGTTGCCCGAGCGGGCGGTGATGAACCCCACCGCGGCGGTGGCCGCCAGCACCAGGTCGCGTTTCTCGCACTCGGCCGTGCCGAAGTCGAGACTGGGGGAGAGGTCGATCAACACCCGGGTCTCGAGCTCGCGATCGGCAATGCTGGTGCGGATGTGCGGTTCCTGGAGCCGTGCCGTCACGTTCCAGTCGATGCGGCGGACGTCGTCACCGGCCTGGTACTGACGGGTGTCGCCCGGTTCACTGCCGTGACCCGGCACCAGCCCCTGGTACTGCCCGTGGAGCAGGCCATCGAGCTTGCGGGTGATCTGCAGTTCGAGGCCGCGCAGGATCTCTCGTGCGCTGCCGGTGGCCGCCGTGTCGACGTCGGTCACGCCGCGTTCACCACCCGGGGGGCGGGGATGGTGGACAGCACTCGGGCCAGCAGATGATCGGCGGTGAGCTCACGGGCCAGGGCTTCGTACGACAACACGATGCGGTGCCGCAGGACATCGGGGGCGACGGCGAAGACGTGTTCGGGGAGCACCTGCGCGTCGGTGCGGAGCAGGGCGAGGGCTCGGGCGGCGCGGATGAGCCCGATGCTGGCGCGGGGGCTGGCGCCGTATTCGATCAGCTCGGCCAGGTCGGGCAGATTCTGGGCCGCCGGATCGCGTGTGGCCAGCACCAGGTTGACGGCGTAGTCGACGACCGACCGGTGTACGTAGACGTCGTCGGCGTTGTTCTGGAAGTCGATGACCTGCTCGGGTGAGAGCACCGGCCCGGCTTCGGGTGGTTTGGCGCTCATCCGGTAGACGATCTCGATCTCTTCGTCGCGGGTGGGGTATCCCACCAACAGCTTCATGAGGAACCGATCGGCCTGGGCTTCGGGCAGGGGGTAGACACCTTCGTTCTCGATCGGGTTCTGGGTGGCCAACACCAGGAATGGGTCGGGGGCCTCGAAGGTCTCACCGGCGATGCTCACCTGCCGCTCAGCCATGATCTCGAGCAGCGCCGATTGCACCTTGGCCGGTGCCCGGTTGATCTCGTCGGCGAGAACGAAGTTGGCGAACACCGGCCCCAGCTCGACGTCGAAGGACTCGGTGCTGGCCCGGTAGATGCGGGTGCCGACGATGTCGGCCGGCAACAGATCGGGGGTGAACTGCAGGCGGGCGAACGAGCCACCGGTGACGCGGGCCAGCGTCTCCACAGCCAGCGTCTTGGCCACACCGGGCACCCCTTCGAGCAGGCAATGGCCGCGAGCCAGCACGCAGACCATGAGCCGTTCGATGAGCCGCTCCTGGCCGACGATGATGCGGCGGGTCTCGGTGAGAGCGTCGTTGAGGGCCGCACCCGGGGGTGGGGCCGATGGGGGAGTGAGGTCGGTTGTCACTGGATCTTTATGCCCGTCTTCGGGTGTGGGGTGTCTACTGCCAGATGATGTCAGGGAATCAACCGGGGCCGAAGGCGGGCGTAAAGAGGGCTGCGTCCGATACCGTCCCGGCCATGCGGATCCTCGTCGTCGACGACGAACCGGACCTGGCCGACGCGGTGGCGCGCGGGCTTCGCCGCGACGGCTATGCGGTTGATGTGGTGCACGACGGTCAGTCGGCGGTGGAAGCAGCTCGGCTCACCGAGTTCGACCTGATCTGTCTCGACCTCACCCTGCCCGACGTCGACGGGCTGGAGGTGTGCCGCCAGATCCGGGACAGTGACGAGTCGGGGTCACCCCGCGTGCTCATGCTGACGGCCCGCGACGGGGTCGATGACCGAATCGCCGGCCTCGATCAAGGGGCCGACGACTACCTGATCAAACCGTTCGCCTTCGGCGAGCTGGCCGCTCGGGTGCGATCGTTGTTGCGCCGCGAGGCGGGAGGCGGGTCGGCGCTGCTGGAGGTGGCCGATGTTCGCCTCGACAGCGCTCGCCACCGGGTCACACGCGGTGACCGCGACCTGGGCCTCACCGCCAAGGAGTTCGCGCTGCTGCGCTACTTCATGACCAACGTCGACCGGGTGTTGTCCCAGGAAGAGCTGCTCGAACACGTGTGGGACGCCCACGCCGACCCGTTCACCAACACGGTGCGGGTGACCGTCGGGACGCTGCGGCGCAAACTCACCACCGACGACGAGGCACCGCTGCTGGAAACGGTGATCGGCCGGGGCTACCGGTTGCTGCCCGAACCGGCTCGACCATGACCGGAACCGAGGGTGAGCCGCTGCGGAGTGTGCACTTCGGCCAGCGGATCGCCGAGAAGCTCCCGCCCTGGCTCGGATCGGTGCGGGTTCGTCTCACCGTGCTGTATTCGGTGATCCTGTTCGGCCTGGCCGCGGTGGTGGTGTTCGGCATCTACACCGGCCTGGCCCGTGAGCTCGATGAGCAGAAGGTGTACCAACGAGACGACGTTCTGCTCGGTATCCCGGTGGAAGGGGGAGGCACGCTGGTGGTCCCTGCCGAGCGCTTCGAACGCGACGAGCTGGCGGTGTTCGAGAAGCAGGTCAATCAGGCCGCCCTCGATCAGCTCCGTCAGTACAGCCTCTGGTCGCTGGCCGTGTTGTTCGTGGCCAGCCTGGGTGTTGGCTGGTTCGTGTCGGGCATGGTGCTGCACCCCATTGGCCGTATCACCCACGTGGCCCAGGACATCGGTGCCACCGACCTCAAACGCCGCATCCGGCTGCGCGGCCCCAACGACGAGCTCAAGCAGCTGGCCGACACCTTCGACGACATGCTCGAACGGCTCGACCTGGCCTTCGAGAACCAGCGGGAATTCATCCAGGAGACGTCCCACGAGTTGCGCAACCCGCTGGCCGTGATCCGTACCAACCTCGAAGTGCTCGACGCCGACCCCGATGCCGACCTCGAGGACTACCGGGAGGTGTCGGCCCTGGTCGGGCGTACGTCCGAACGGATGTCCACCTTGGTCGACGATCTGTTGTTGTACGCCCGTCAGGAGATTCCCGATCGCACCGCCGTGGTCGACCTGGCCGACGTGGTGGCCGATGTGGCCGCCGAGTACGGCGCCATGGCCGAGGCCGAAGGCATCGAGATGATGGTGGATGCGCCGCCGGGCCACCGGGTGCACGGTGACGCCGTCGGACTGCGGCGGGCCCTGGCCAACCTGCTGGCCAACGCGGTGCACGAGACGTCGGCCGGCGATCGCATCCGAGTCGTCACCGGCCGCGAGCCCGGCTGGGTGTGGGTTGCCGTCGAGGACACCGGGCCCGGCATCGCCCGATCCGATCAGCGCCGGGTGTTCCAACGGTTCTGGCGGGGAGAACGTCGGCGAGCGTCCGAGGCCGGTCGCACGGGGTTGGGCCTCAGCATCGTGCAACAGGTGCTCGAGGCGCACGGCGGTGAGGTGCGACTGGAGTCGACCGTGGGCGAAGGATCGACCTTCTCGTTGTGGCTGCCCGACCTCTCCGAAACGGCCCCCGGGCAACGACCGGCCAACACCGGGGAGATTCGCCTCCCCGATCTACAGGTGTGAGCTCCACGTTCGGAAATCCCGGCCGATCGGGAACACAACGGCCTTTTACGCCGTTCTTCAAATGGGTTTACGACCTCTTTCGATCGCGCTCTCTACCCTGAGCCACCATGGAATCGCCACGCTCCGACAATCCGCAGCCCGGCCCCGACGCCCATCCGACGGCGCCGACTCCGCCCGCGGTGAACCTCGGTCCGCCTCGGAGCAGCGATCGAGATCAGACGGTGGGGTCGGCTCCGGTTCCCGCCGACCGGCGACTGGGAGCACCGCCCGCCAACGGCCCCCAGTTCATTCCGGCCCCGCCGTCGCCTTCGATGTTCCCGCCCGCTGTCCAGGCTGAGTCACCGACACCGACACCGACACCAGCGCCGACTCCGCCCGCCGAGCCCACATCGGTCCTGGCGGCACCCCCATCGACCCCGCCCCCCTCGGTGCCCCCTGTGCCCGAGAAGAGCGGGTCTTCACGGTCCCGCTCCGGCGGGGTTTTCCTCGGCGTCATGGCGGCCGTGTTGTCGCTGGCCCTGGTGGCCACCGGCTTCGTGTTGGCGCGCGCCACCGACGACGACGGGCCGGCGGTCCAGTCCAATCCCCAACCCGTGATCGCCACGGTTCCCGACGACGACGACTCCAGCACCCCACCGCCCGACCTGGAGAACACCGGTGAGCCAGTGGCCGATGTTGCCCAGGTGGTGGCCCCGTCGGTGGTGTTGGTGGCCGTCGAAGAGTTCGGCCAGGGCTCGGGTATCGCCTACAGCGACGAACTGATCGTCACCAACGCCCACGTGGTGGGTTCGGCCTCGGAGGTCTCGGTCCAGCTCAGCGACGGTCGCCTCGTCGATGGAGATGTGGTGGGCACCGATCCCGATCGCGATCTCGCCGTGGTGCGGGTGGCCGACTCTGTCGGTCTGCAGCCGGCCTCGTTCGCCCCATCGGATTCGGTGCAGGTCGGACAGTTGGCGGTTGCCGTGGGCAGCCCCTTCGGGCTCGACCAGACCGTCACCTCGGGTGTGGTCAGCGCCGTCGGTAGGGTGGTGCCCGGTGGCCTCGACGGATCGAACCCGGTCACCATGGTGCAGACCGACGCCCCCATCAACCCGGGTAACTCCGGTGGCGCCCTCGTCGACCGCGACGGACGAGTCATCGGAATGAACACGGCCATCCGCACCGAGACGGGCACGTTCAGTGGTGTCGGCTTCGCCATCCCCAGCGACACCATCACCCTCATCGCCGACCGAATCGTCAACGGCGAGAGCCTCGACATCGCCTTCCTGGGTGTCACCATGGAGGACGCCCAGGGTGATGTGGTGGGTGCCCTCATCGTCAACGTGGAAGACACCTCCCCGGCGGCCGTGGCCGGCCTGGAGTCGGGCGACATCGTCGTGCGACTGGATGAGATCGGGGTCAGCGAACGGGGTGATCTGGCGGCCAATGTTCGGCTGAAGAACCCCGGCGACCAGGTCGAGGTGGAATTCGTGCGGGACGGTCAGACCTTCGTGGTCACCGTCACTCTCGGCCGGAGCTGACCGGACCGGGCCCACAGCCGGCTCGATAGGCTGCCAGCGCCATGGAAGCGCTGATCATCATCCTCATCGCCGTCGTCCTGCTGGTCGTTGTCGGTGGCACGTTCTTTCTGCGGGGCCGCGACAGCGGCACCGACGTCCTGGAGCGGCCGGTCGAGGCACCGCCCACCCCGGTCGAGACCGATGTCGAGGTCGAGGTCGAGACCGATGTCGACGTCGTCGTCGAGCCCGAACCCGAGGTCATCACCCGGCCCTCGTTTCGGGAGCGGCTGGCGCGAGCCCGCGAGTCGCTGGCCGGCACCATCGGCTCGATCCTCTCGCGGGGGGTCGACAATCAGACCTGGGAAGAGCTCGAAGAGGCGCTCATTCGGGCCGACGTGGGCCTGCCGGCCACCATGTCGATCCTCGACAGCGTTCGCGAGAAGGCCGAAGCCGACAACATCACCGACGCCCAACAGGTGCTCGACCTGCTCAAAGCCGAGCTCACCGAGCGCCTCGGTGGGTTCGATCGATCCCTGGCCCGAGCCGACGCCGATCCTTCGGTGTGGCTGTTCGTCGGTGTCAACGGGGTGGGCAAGACCACCACCATCGGGAAGCTGGCCAAACAAGAGATCGATGAAGGTTCCTCGGTGGTGATGGCGGCCGGCGACACCTTCCGGGCCGCGGCCGGCGAACAGCTCGAGATGTGGGCCGATCGGTCTGGCGCCACCATCGTGCGCGGCAACGAGGGCGGAGACCCCAGTGCCGTGGTGTTCGACGCCGTCGAGCATGCCGCCGCCAAGGGCGCCGACCTGGTGCTGGCCGACACGGCGGGGCGGCTGCACACCAAGTCGAACCTCATGGAGGAGCTGGGCAAGGTCCGACGGGTGGCCGAGAAGGGTGCAGGCACGGTGAGCGAGGTGTTGTTGGTACTCGATGCCACCACCGGTCAGAACGGACTCACCCAGGTGCAGCAGTTCACCGAGGCCGTCGACGTCACCGGTGTGGTGCTCACCAAACTCGACGGTTCGGCCAAGGGCGGCATCGTGGTGGCCATCCAGCAGGAGCTGGGGATCCCGGTGAAGCTGGTCGGGCTCGGTGAAGGACTCGGCGACCTGGTCGCCTTCGACGAGACCGAGTTCGTCGACGCCCTGTTCTCGGTCGGCGCCTGAGCCAGCAGCGTTTCTGGCAGAGCAGGCGTTCTGGTAGTGCAGCGAAAGAACCCGGGTGTTGCTGTACTACCAGAAG
>JBPCTQ010000308.1:0-8185 GCA_051011595.1 Acidimicrobiales bacterium | reverse complement strand
CGGGATGAGGTCGTCGATACGCCGCCGGTAGGCAGCCGCGTCGGTGACCGGTGGGGCGGGTTTGCTGGTGACGATGTCCCAGTAACCCGGGCTGTTGTTGGTGACGATCGGGTCCCACGTGCATTTTCCCGAGAAGTAGATGCGAGGGGTCTCGAGAATGGACATGTCAGCCTCGATTCGTGAGTTCGGGTCGGAAGCGAAACGCTGGGCCGGCCACGAAACCGGGCCGGCCGGCCAACTCGATCTCGAGGGCGGCCCTTGCTGCTCGGCTCAGGTCGAACATCTGCCGCACCGCATTTCCCAGCCGGTCGCTGTCGCCGGTCACCGTCCGCTGCAGTTCCTGGACCATGCTGGTGAAAGCCGTGTCGCATCGGTCTTGGGCAGCCTGGGCGGGCGGATCGCCGGAGAAGTCATAGGTGCCGGGATCGTCGATCGCCGGGACGGCGCTGCTGAAGTCGATGCCGAGGGATTCGCCCCATCGGTATCCGGTCGGACCCGAGTCCTTCCGCAGAACCTTGTTCTTCTCGATCTCGCTGAACCGGTAGAAGTGAGACACCTCGGCCTCGAAGTCCAATGGGCTCTGATCGGTGCCGGCCTCGGTCCCCTCGCCTTGGGACACGATTCGGTCGATGGCCTTCTCCGCGGCATGTTTGTCCGGAATGGGGAACAACTCACCTGCGAATGCGGTGGCGGAATCGATCTGGTTGACCGGGTTCCAGCCGTCATCCGGTAGGGACCCCTTGACCGCGGCGTAGAACTGCCCGATCGTCTGGAACTCCGGCTCCACTGCCGCGAGGGGGATGGCTATCTTGTGCTCCGGTTCTTCGATCTTGGCCGCCTGGGCCATGGCCGCCTCGGAGAAGCCGAGCAGATGGACCACGAACGGGCCGTCCGGGCCGGAGCCGATCGAGTACGGCAGCGGTCCTGGATAGGTCGGAACCACGGTTGCTGCCGCCGTATCCGCCACCTGAGGGGTGAAGCCGAGCGAGTTCATGATGTTGCAGACCAGCATCATGTGGATCATCTCCTCGTGAACGATGTCGAGGATGCGGTCTCGTGCCGCGGCATTGGGGCCGGTGCTGTACCAGGCATAGAGATATGGCGGCAGGGTTGCGAACTCGAGCTGAACAGCTCGCTGCAGGGTTCGGCCGATCTCGGTGAGCGTGCCTGTCGTGGCCGGCTGCACGAGGATCATCGTCACCCGCTCTCTGGTGGTGTGACGGACCCGCTCGTCCGTTCACACCTCCGCCTATTGGTGACGTCACCGTCCTACAACTGCTGGGGTGTGTCAAGGGCCTCGAGGGGACGATTCGGCCGGCCGCGGGCCGGGGTCAGCTGTGATCCCTGGTGTATGCGGGTCGGGCGCTACCTTGGCGGCCGATGACAACGTTTCTGATGGACCTATGACGGGGGTGCCCGACGGGTTCGAGCCCAATGCCGACGAGTTGGTGGCCCACAACGACGCGTTCGCCGCGTCGTTCCCGTCAGCTCATCTTGGCCCCGAGCCGAGCCGGCGGTTGGCGATCGTCGCCTGTATGGACGCTCGGCTCGACGTGCCGGCCCTGCTGGGAATCGATGTGGGTGAAGCCCACATCATCCGCAATGCCGGCGGGGTGATCACCGACGAGGTGATCGTGTCGTTGTGCCTGTCACAACGGGTGCTGGGAACCCGCGAGATCGTTCTGGTTCATCACACCGACTGCGGGTTGGAGCATGTCGTCGAAGCCGAGTTCCTCCAAGCGTTGGAGGCCGAGACGGGCGTTCGGCCGCCGTGGACGCTCCGGAGCTTCGACGACCCCGCGGCTGACGTGCTTCGGTCGATCGAGTTGTTGGAGAGCTCACCGTTCTTGTTGCACACCGACCACATCAGAGGCTTCGTGTACGACGTGGCCGACGGCCGACTTCACGAACCGGGCTGATCGCCGGCGAGGGCCATCACCATGATCAGCGCGGCGTCGTCGGCGCCCCATTCGGTGAGTGACTCGTACAGCGGCTCGAAGCCGACAGCCAGGTAGAACCGGCGGGTGCGTTCGTAGTCGTCGTCGTAGGTAGCTGGTCCCCTGGTCTTCACGTGAAGCCAGCGAATGTGGTGGTCGCGGCACCACTCGATGGCGATCTCGACCAGGCGCCGACCGGTTCCTCCGCGGTGGTGCCGGCGGCGAACGGCCATCACTTCGATCTCGGCCGAGGTTTCGGTGTGGGACCGCACCGCGACGAAACCGAGCAGCGCACCATCGTCATCGACGGCCACGAAGGCCGGAAGCTCGTGCAGGCTGCCGATGTAGGCCCGATTGGCATCGGCCAGACCGAACCACTCCGGTAGCGACTCGAGGATGTCGCCACACTCGGTGACATCTTCGGTTCGGAGCGGGCGTATCGCCGCGGTGGCCATGACCACATTCTGACAGTCGCCCTCCCGGTCTGTCGGGGCCGTGCGGTCCATGTCTCCTCGCCGGGCTGCGCCGCCGTAGCATTCGCTTCCGTGAAGGGCATCCAGATACCCCCCAGGACCGAGGATTTCACCGCCGACCCGGTGGAGTTGTTCTTTGACCTGGCTTACGTGTTCGCGTTCTCCCAGCTGGTGGGCCACCTGGTCCATCATCCGGACTGGCGAGGTGTGGGCGAAGCCGGTTTGTTGTTCATGTTGATGTGGCTGCCCTGGTCACAGTTCACCTGGGCGGCCAATCGGGTGTCGGGCAACGGTCGCAGAGTCCGCGTGTTGTTCCTCATCGGGACAGCGGTGAGTGTGCCGATGGCCGCGTCGGTTTCCACCGCGTTCGAGTCCGGAGGCCCGCTCTTCGCCATCACCCTCTCGTCGATCGTGGTGCTGGGGTTGGCCACCATCACGATTGGATTCGAGAAGGGCACCGCCGAGTTCGGTTCGCTCCTTCGATGGTCTCTCCCCAGCCTCGTCGCCCTGGCCGTCATAGTCGTCGGCGGGTTCGTCGACGGCGGCTTCCGCATCGGGCTGTGGATCGCCGGTGTCCTCATCATCTTCGCCGCCATGGTGGGCGCCGGCCGCGGTGAGTGGATCGTGCGGCCCGGACACTTCGCCGAGCGCCACGGGCTCATCGTGATCATCGCGTTGGGTGAAGTGGTGGTGGCCATTGGATTGCCGGTCGTCGGTGCGCTCGAGGCCGGTGAGGGTCTGCCCGCCAACACGGCGACGGCCCTGGTTGCGTCCGGCGCCTTGGCCGGGTTGTTGTGGTGGTCGTACTTCGACCGCCCATCGCCGGCGCTCGAGCACCGGGCCGAGGCTCTCGACGACCCGGCGGCGGAGGGTCGGTACGTCCGCGACGTCTACACCTGGGCCCACGCGCTGATTGTGAGCGGTGTGGTGGTGACGGCTGCAGCTCTGGAAGAGATCGCCCTCCATCCGGGCGACGAGGTCAGCGGGGCCTTCCGATTGATGTTCTTCGGTGGTTTGTCGCTCTTCATCGGGGGAATCACCATCGCCGTGTTCCGTGCATACCGGGTCATCCCCCGCGAACGGGTGGCGGCCGCCGTAGTGGTCGGTTTGATCCTGCTGGGCGCGTCCTCGTTGGCCGGTGTGTATCTCATCATCATCATCGACCTGGTGATCCTGGGAGTGCTGTTGGCCGAACAGCAACGGGTGGAAGGCTGAGGTCCTGGCCCAAGCGCCGATGCTCCCCGTCGCCGCGGATTACCAGGTGACCTCGTGACACCCGACGTGGGTGTCGGGTTCGACCTGGAAGGTGCCGTGCTCGATGCCGTAGGCCTCGAGCAGGACCAGTCGAGCCTGATCGAGCACTCCGTGGGCGTCGGTGCCCTCGCTGATCATGAGGTGAGCCGAAGCCGCCTCCATCTCCGACGTGAGGGTCCATACGTGCAGGTCGTGCACATCGACCACCCCGTCGATGGTGCCCAGGTCGTCGCTCAGGGCATCGAGGTCGACGTGGTCGGGTGCCGCCTGGAGCAGCACACGGACGGCCTGGCGTCCGAGCCGCCACGTACGAGGCAGGATCCACAACCCGATCAGCGCGGCGATGACCGGATCGACCCAGCGCCACCCGAACACCTCCAACAGCACCGCCGCCAAGATGACCCCGACCGACCCCACCGCATCGGCCAACACCTCCAGATAGGCCCCTTGGATGTTGAGCGACTCCTTCGAACCCTCGTGCAACAGGGCGAACGCCACCAGGTTCACGATGAGGCCCAGGACGGCAACCACCAACATCGGCACACCGAGCACCTCGGCTTCGTCGAAGATGCGTCGGGCCGCTTCGATCAACACCCAGATGGCCACCCCGAAGAGCAACAGGGCATTGACGAATGCAGCCAGGATCTCGAGGCGATAGAGACCGAAGGTGTGACTCGACACCGAGCTTCGTGATTCGCGCTCGAAGCGGGAGGCCAACTGGATGGCGGCCAGGGCCATACCCAGCCCGATCACATCGGTCAGCATGTGCCCGGCATCGGAGAGCAGCGCCAGCGAGTTGGTGAGCACGCCGGCGACGGCCTCCACCACGAAGAAGGCGGCGATCAGAACGAAGGCGGCCAGCAGGCGGCCGCGGTGGCGTTCGCCCGCCCGCGCCAGCCCGGCGCCGTGGTTGTGGCCGTGCTCGTGGCTCACCGGTCGCCGCCGGTGTGAGCGAGGTGCTGGCGCGACAGATCGAGCACCATGCGGACATGGGCGTCGTCGAGTCGGTAGTAGACGTTGCGACCGTCACGTCGATTGCGCACCACGCCCGCGCCGCGGAGAAGGCGCATGGCCTGGGACACCTTGGTTTCGTTGGTGTCGACCACGGCGGCGATGTCGCAGACACACAGCTCGCCCGCTTCGAGCAGCGCGAAGAGGATGCGGACTCTGGTGGGGTCGCCGAGCAGCCGGAACAGTGCGGCCAGGTCGGTGGCTTCGTCGATGTCGATGAGGGCCGAGGCGACCGCTTCGACCAGACCGAGGTCGACCTCGGGCACCGCACAGCTGTCATCGGTCGTGGTGGTCGATACCTGCATAGATATGAAGGTATCGACAACACCTGCCGCTGACAAGCCCCCGTCCTGCCATGCTTCCCATCCCTGCCGTGCTCGCTCGAACCGGCGAATAGACCGGGTCACGGTGGTGTTGCACCCAGCGTCGCGCTCGTGGAAGGGGGATCGACATGGCGGTGACCACTACGGACACCAGCGTTGATCACCGATCCCCGTTCGTGGTGTGTCGCAGGATTCGTCTGCAGCAGGCCATCACCATCTCGGTGGTGATGGTCGCCATCATCGTGGCGAGTGCTGCACTGGCTTGGGACGGCACGGTCGCTGACTGGGAGGAGTCGATCCTCCTCTCGATCAATGGCTGGCCCGACCAGATCGAACCGCTGGTGTGGGCCGTGCAACAGGTGGGGGTGTTGGCCGCACCGCTCATCGCCGGACTGGTGATCGTGGCCTTCACTCGCCAATGGCGCTACCTGGTCCCGTTCGCCCTCGTGTTACCCCTGAAGCTGGGCATCGAGAAGGGCCTCATCAAACAACTGGTCGAACGCGAACGCCCGTATGTGTCGGTCGGCGATCAGATCGAGGTGCGAGGTCCGGCATTGGAAGGCCTGAGCTTCCCGTCGGGCCACACCACCACGGCCTTTGCGTTGGGGATCCTGGTGGCGGCCTTCATTCCGAACCGGTGGCGCATCGTTCCCGTGGTGTGGGCGGTCGGAGTGGCGATCGCCCGGATCTACATGGGTGAACACAACGTGCTCGACGTGGTGGCCGGCGCCGCTCTGGGCACGCTTTTCGCCACCCTGTTGTGGTACTTCGTCCTGAACCGGTTCGTACCCGCCGGCGAGGCCGAGGCCGCATCGCGGGCCGAGGCCGAAGCCCCCCATCGCGAGCACGTGCGCTCACCCGTCGACCTGGTTCGCCTGATTGCCGCTGGGGTGTTGGTGGTCGGAGGAATCGTCCTGGCCAACCTGCTCGACTCGACGCTGTTGGGCTTGAGCGACGATGGCGCCACCTTGCTCGAGGAGCTCCCCGACTGGGTCCGCGATGTGCCTGCCGCCGCGCTGGCCGTGACGGTGATGGTGTCGGTGGGTGGTGCCCTCGGCTGGGCGTTGTTCACCACCCGATTCCGTCGTTTCGCCATGTTGGCCGGCGGTTTAGTCCTGGCGGCCACGGCCAGCGTGGTGGTCGGCGAGTTGGTCTTCGAGATGGTCGACGACGCGGTCCGGCGCAGCTTCGACACCGACTCCGCCGCGTTGCGCTACCGCGACAGCGACGGGATGGTGTTGCCCGGCGATCCATTGCTCGCCGGAGCGGTGGCCATGCTGGGGGTGGCCACCAGCTACCTGAGTCGACGCATCCTGCGCTGGCTTGGTCTGGGCTTGGCCGCTTATGCGGCGGTCTCGGTGTGGGCGTCGGGGGTTCCGGCGCTGGGCCTGCTCACCGACATCGGTCTCGGATTGTTGGCGGCATCGGCCCTGCTGTTGATCTTCGGCCGCCACGACCTGGCCCCTGATGAAGGCGAGATCGAAGAGGCGTTGCAGTCGATCGGACTCCCGCTGACCGACCTGACTCACCTCGATGTCGATGCTCGGGGTTCGGCACCGTGGGTGGGGCGTACCACGTCGGGTGACCGGGTGTTCGTCAAGGCGTTGGGCCGCGACGAACGAAGCGCCGATCTGCTGTTTCGGGCCTACCGCTGGTTCCGCTACAGCAAGACCGGCGACCACCGCCCGTTCGTGAGCCTGCGCCGCGCCGTTGAACACGAGGCTCTCGTGTCGCTCCAGGCCGCCGCCCTCGGGGTGCGTACCCCCAGGATCCTGGGTGTGGCCGAAGCCGGGGTCGACGGAATGGTGTTGGCCTACGAGGCGCTCGATGGCCGCTCGGCCGACACCATCGCCGACATCAGCGACGACGCGCTGGTGGCGATCTGGTCGATGGTGAGCGAACTGCACAGTCGGCGTATCGCCCATCGGGATCTTCGTCTGGCCAACATCTTCGTGGCCGACGACGGCGAGCCGTGGTTGATCGATTTCGGATTCTCCGAGCTGGCGGCGTCCGATCAGCTTTTGGGTACCGATGTGGCCGAGCTGTTGGCCTCGTCGACCTCGGTCGTGGGGGTGGAGCGTGCCGTGGCCGCGGCGCACGTGGCCACCGGTCTCGCCGAACTGGAGCGGGCCCTGCCGTGGCTGCAACCGGCGGCGCTGAGCTCGGCGACCCGTCGGGCCCTGGGCGACGATGATCTCGACGACATCCGCACCATGTTGATCGAGCAGTGCGGTGTTCCCCCCGAAGATCCAGTGCGGCTGGAACGGGTCGAACCGAAGTCGGCTTTCATCCTGGCCACCATCGGGCTCAGCGCCTGGTTCCTGGTTCCGCAGTTGGCCGACATCGACAACATCTGGGAGCAGGTTCGGTCGGCGTCTGCGCCATGGGCCGCCCTGGCGATCGTATTGTCGTCGCTCACCTACGTGGCGGCCACAGTGGCCCTGTTGGGCGCCATACCGGTGCGGTTGCCGTTCGGGCCGGCGCTGTCGGCCCAGATGGCGTCGTCGTTCGCCAACCGGGTCACGCCGGCCCGTGTGGGCGGTTTGGCAACCAACGTCCGCTGGTTCCAGCGTCGGGGGGTGCCCACCGCGGTGAGCGTCACTGCCGTGGGGGTCAATGCGGTCGCCGGCCTGGTGATGCACCTGCTCCTGACCCTCACGTTCTTGTTGCTCAGCGGCGGGCAGGAAGGATCCGACGGTCTGGCCGTGCCCTCACCCGAGGTGGTGGCCGGAGCCGCGATCGTCACCGTTGTGGTGCTGGCTGTGTCCACGGCGCTCCCCGTGAGTCGGCGCTTGCTGGCCTCCCACGTGTTGCCCCAGCTGCGGGCGGGGTGGGTCTCGATCCGAACCATTGGCCGCAATCCGGCCCGCCTGACCCTGTTGTTCGGAGGCTCGGCCGCCATCACCCTGGCCTACCTGGGCGCCATGGTGGCCAGCCTCGAGGCCTTCGGCAGCACCGCCTCGTTCCCGGTGGTGGGGTTGTTGTTCCTCACCGGCAGTGCGGTGGCGAATGCCGCACCCACGCCGGGGGGCCTGGGCGCCACCGAGGCGGCTCTGGTGGCGGCCCTCGGGCTGGTGGAGGAATCGGCCATCGTCATACCGGCCGTGTTCTTGTACCGATTCGTCACCTTCTGGTTGCCGATCCTGCCGGGCTGGGCGGCGATGACCTATCTGCGCCGAACCGACCA
>JBPCTQ010000307.1:0-6951 GCA_051011595.1 Acidimicrobiales bacterium | reverse complement strand
TCGTCGGATTCGGCCCACCGAGGACCCTCTCGATTCAACGTCGACCACTCCTCGGGATCATCGTCGTCGCCCGGCGTGTCCTGGGCACTGGTGACCGGTGTCTGGTCGGTGGCCGGCTCGTTCCACGGCGGCAGATCTTCGGCCGGGGCGTCGAACACCGACCGGCCGGGGGCCACCTGATCGTCGGGTGACTCGCCGCCGATGATGCGGATGCCTTCGAACTCTTGTTCCTCGTCGGGCCGATCGTCGTCACTCACTGGGCCTCCCTCACGCTGCGAGACTAGCTGGCGGGCTAGACCTCGAGCAGTTCCGTCTCTTTTGCCTCGCGCGCCGACTCGATGGTCGCTTCGTGTGTCTGGGTCAGCTTGTCGAGGCGTTCGGTCGCTCCCCGGATGTCATCTTCGGACACGCCGCCTTCACCTTCGACGTCGTCGAGGTCCTTGCGAGCGCTCCGTCGTACACCCCTGACCCGGTTCTTGCCCTCTTCGGCCATGTTGTTGACCACGCGGACCAGCTCGCGTCGCCGCTCTTCGGTGAGTGGCGGGAACACCAGCCGGATGACCTTGCCGTCATTGCTCGGCGACAGCCCCAGGTCGCTGTTCTGGATTGCCTTCTCGATGGCACCGACGTTCTGGGGATCGTGCGCGGTGATGAGCAGCTGCCGGGCCTCGGGCACCGCGAACGACGCCAGCTCCTGCATGGTCATCTCGACCCCGTAGGCATCGACCTTCAGCTTCTCGACGAGCGAGGAGTTGGCTCGCCCCGTGCGAACGCCGGAGAACTCCTTACGGGCGCGGGCAACCGCTGCGTCCATCTTCTCGGAACCGTCGTCGAGGATCATGTCGATCATCTCTGCGCTCACGGCCACTCCCCTTTCGTCCTGGACCGGCTACCGGACCAGGGTACCGATGGACTCGCCGGCCAGAAGGCTCAACACGTTTCCGGCCCCCATGAGATCGAACATCACGATCGGCAACTCGTTGTCCATACACAGCGCGGTAGCGGTGGAATCCATGGCCTTGAGACCCTTCCCCAGGACGTCCTGGTAGGACACCTCGTCGAGTTTGGTGGCATCGGGATCGAGTTTGGGGTCGGCGGTGTAGATGCCGTCGGTGCCCGAGTGGGTGCCCTTCAACACGGCGCCCGCCTCGATCTCGACAGCCCGCAGCGCGGCGGTGGTGTCGGTGGTGAAGAAGGGGTTGCCGGTGCCACCGGCGAAGATGACCACCCGGCCCTTCTCGAGGTGGCGGATGGCCTTGCGCCGGATGTAGGGCTCGGCCACCTGGGCCATGTGGATGGCGGTCTGCACCCGGGTGGGCTGACCACGACGTTCGAGCACGTCCTGGAGGGCCAGAGCATTCATGACGGTGGCCAACATTCCCATGTAGTCGGCCTGGGCCCGGTCCATGCCGGCGCCGGCGCCGGTCATACCCCGCCAGATGTTGCCGCCCCCGACCACGACTGCGATGTCGACAGCGAAGGCTTCACGAACGGCCACCAGATCGTCGGCCAGCTGGGCGACGATCGATCCGTCGATGCCGAAACCGGCTTCGCCGGCGAAGGCTTCGCCCGACATCTTGAGCACGATCCGGTCCCACCGGGCGGCGCGACTGCCCGGGGTTATGAGCGGAGTGTCGGACACTCCGTCAGCTTCCTACGAAAGCCTGCTCGAAGCGAACGATGCTGCCGCCGCCGAGTGAATCCGCAACCTTGGTCTTCTCGCCGTGCAGACCCTGTTCGAGCAGGACCTGCTCACCGAACCAGGCGCTCAGTCGACCGTCGACGATCTTGTCCCACGCCTGTTCGGGTTTCCCCTCGGCCTTGGTGATCTCGAGGAGGGCAGCCCGTTCGCGCTCGACCGCATCGGCGTCGATCTCGTCGCGAGACAAAGCGCCGGGTTTCGCGAAGGCGATGTGGAGCGCCACCTGATGCAGCTGATCGGCATCGACACCGGCACCCTCGACCACAACGGCGTTGACGCCGCGGCCGTCCTGGACATGCACGTAGGTATCGAGGAGCGAGTCGGCGCCGGCCTCCACCAGGGTGGCCTTGCCGACCTCGATGTTCTCCTTGAGGTTGAGCTGCAGGTCTTCGAGCTGCGCGGCGTGATCGGCCACTGCACCTTCGCCGTCGGCCAGCACGGCGTCGGCCAGTTGCTGCACCGTGGCCAGGAAGGCGTCGGACTTGGCCGAGAAGTCGGTTTCGCACTTCACGTGCACGATGGCGGCCCGGTTGGCGTCGACGGCCAGGGCCACTGCGCCTTCGGTGTTCTCTCGATCACCCCGTCCGGCCGCTTTGGCCAGACCCTTCTCACGGAGCAGCTGTTTGGCCGCCTCCATGTCGCCGTCGGTGTCGGTGAGCGCCTTCTTGGCGTCCATCATTCCGGCCCCGGTTTCGTCGCGGAGGGCCTTCACATCTTTGGCACCGAAGTCAGGCACTGGCATCGCCGCCTTCAGCGGGGGTCTCGCCGCCTTCGGCCGGTGCGGGGGTGGCCTGGTCGAGCAGGGCATCGGCGGTTTCAGCGGCCGCGTCGGGAGCGGGGGCAGCGGGGGTTTCGGCGGCCGCCTCGGGAGCAGGGGCGGTTTCGGCGGCCGCCTCAGGCGCAGGGGCAGCCTCGGCTGCGGGGGCCGCCTCGGGCGCCGGACCGGCGGCCACGCGGGCCTCTCGCTCGGCCGCTTCGGCCGCAGCCGCCGCTTTGGCGTCTTCCTGGAGCATCCGGTGCGCTTCTTCTTCCTCGGGGCTGCGCTGGGGACCACCAGCGTCGCCGGTGCCCTTCTTGGAGGCGATGAAACGACCCTCGAGGACAGCGTCACACATGATGCGGGTCATGAGGTGACCGCTGCGGATGGCGTCGTCGTTGCCCGGGATGATGTGTTGCACCAGATCGGGATCGCAGTTGGTGTCGACCACCGCAATGATCGGGATCTTGAGCTTGTTGGCCTCGGTGACCGCGATGTGTTCCTTCTTGGTGTCGAGAATGAACACCGCGTCGGGAGCCTTCTCCATGTCGCGGATGCCGTAGAGGTTGCGCTCGAGTTTGGTGAGCGACCGCTGGATGAGCAGGGCTTCCTTCTTGGGCATGGCCTCGAACTCACCGGAGTCCCGCATGCGCTGGTACTCCTTCATCTTGGCCACCCGTTTGGAGATCGTCTCGTAGTTGGTGAGCATGCCGCCGAGCCAGCGCTCGTTGATGTACGGCATGTTGCACTTCTCGGCGTAACCCTGGATGGCGTCCTGAGCCTGCTTCTTGGTGCCCACGAACAGCACGGTGCCGCCGTTGGCGACCAGGTCTCGCCCGAAGACGTACGACTCTTCGATGCGATCGAGCGACTGCCGCAGATCGATGATGTGGATGCCGGCCCGCTCCCCGTGGATGAATCGTTTCATCTTGGGGTTCCAGCGCCGGGTCTGATGGCCGAAGTGCACTCCGGCGTCCAGCAGTTGTTTCATGCCCACAACAGCCATGAGCAGCTCCTTCCCTACGGTTCAGCGTCACCGGGTCTGGCACCGTGAGGTGACCGAGGGACGACCCGGCTGAGTGATTGGTGTGTGCGACCTCGGACGAGGCCGCAGGGAAGTGTAACGGCGCTAGGCGACCAGACGCACCGTGCGCTCGAGTCGGTGCGAGAACAGCAGGTCCGGGTCGATGTAGTGGCCATCGAGACGGGCTCCGAAGTGGAAACGGGTGGTGCCCGCCCTCCCCACCAACTGCCCACGGGCCACCGGGGCCCCGGCATCCACCAGCCGTTGGCCGAGGAAACTGTAGGTGGTGACCAGGTCACAGCCGTGGGCAATGGTCACGTACTGGTGGCGGCCGATGGCCCCGGCGAACACCACCGTGCCCTGGTGGCTGGCCGTCACCGGGTCACCTGGTTCGGTGCCGTACTCCAGGCCCCGGTTACCCGGCAGCCACGGCTGGGCGGGCGGACGGAACGGGTCGGTGATGGGTGCCGAAGTCGGTGGTCGGTGACCGCCGACGCAGGTGAACGCTCGATCGGGGCCGGGGCCGATGAGCCCCGTGACCACGATGGTGAGAACCGCGAGATGAAACATGACTTCCCTTCACCCCTGCCGGGGTGTGACGCGTTGGCGGGGAAGCCGTAGGGCCGGTCAGCTGGCCGGTTCGCGATGGGCAGCCATGATACGGCTGCGGAGCTGGAGCACTGCTTTGGTGTGGATCTGGCACACCCGTGATTCGGTGACACCGAGCACGGTACCGATCTCGGCCAGGGTGAGACCTTCGTAGTAGTAGAGCGTGAGGACGAGCTTCTCGCGATCGGGCATGCGGTTGATGGCGTCGGCGAGGAGCTGACGCATCTCCTCGACCTCGTACTGCCCCACCGGACCATCGGTGGGATCGGCGATGGTGTCGCCCAGGGTCAGCGCTTCGCCCCGGTCGGAGCCACCCAGCGAGAGCACCTCGTCGAGGGCCACCAGGCCGACGAAGCTGATCTTCGACAGCAAGTCGTTGAACTGGCCTTCACTGAGGTCGAGCTCGTCCGCCACCTCTTCGTCGGTGGGTGTGCGGCTGAACCGGGCCTCGAGTTTGGCGTAGGCCTTCTCGACCGATCGAGCCTTGGCCCGCACCGAACGGGGTACCCAGTCGATGGAGCGGAGCTCGTCGAGGATGGCCCCCTTGATACGAGCAATGGCATACGTCTCGAACTTGTAACCCCGCTCGAGATCGAACTTGTCGATGGCGTCGATGAGCCCGAAGATGCCGTAGCTGACCAGATCGCTGTGTTCGACGTTCTGGGGCAGACCAACGGCAACCCGCCCGGCGACGAACTTGACCAGCGGTGAGTAGTGCAGGATCAGCTGATCACGCGCATCGCGGGCAGAGCCCTCTTTGTATTGTGTCCACAGCCGTTCGACGTCTTCGGCCGATTCGTTCTCCACAGGGGCCCCTACGCTCTCGGATGACTGTCCTGGTGCACGCGCTGCAGGCGCTCGCGACTCACGTGGGTGTAGATCTGCGTCGTACTCAGATCGGCGTGGCCGAGAAGTTCCTGCACAGCTCGAAGATCGGCACCACCATCCAAAAGATGAGTAGCAAAGGTGTGACGAAGTGCATGAGGGTGGGTCGGAGCCGCCGACCAGCGGTCGAGAAGCCGCCGCGTATCGCGTGGTGTGAGCCGTTTCCCTTTGAGATTCAGGAACACCGCGGTGTCGGGGCTGGCGGGCCCGGCCAGCTCGGAGCGACCCCTGTCGAGCCAACCGGCAATGGCCTCCACGGCCGGCGGTGACAGGGGCACGATGCGTTCTTTGTTGCCCTTGCCCAGCACCCTCACGTGGGCGGATTCGAGATCGATGTCGCCGCGGTCGATCTGGCACAGCTCGCTCACCCGCAGCCCGCTGCCGTAAAGCAGCTCGAGCACGGCCCGATCGCGGAGCCGGCGGGCCAAGTCGTCGTTGGTAACCCGGGCCGGTGTGCGATCGAGCATGGCCGACAGCTCGTCGTCGCGGAGCACCCGCGGCAGTCTGGCCTGACCCTTCGGGGCCGAAAGGGTGACGGTGGGGTCGGCGTTCACCCGACCGCTGAGCCTGGCCCACCCGAAGTAGCGCCGCAGCACCGATGCCTTGCGAGCCACCGTGCGCCTGGCGTACTGCTGGGCGTCGAGGGCGGCCAGGTAACGACGGAGCACGCGGCGATCGACCTCGTCGGGGCCGCCCACGCCGTTCTCGTCGGCCCACACGATGAACGCATCGAGGTCGCGTCGGTACACCTGCACGGTGGCCTCGCTCACCGAAGTGAGCGAGTGCGCGAAGTCGGCCGGGGCCCAATCCATCGCAGGCCACGGTATCGGCGCTGATCACTGCACTGAGCCACCCTCGGCGTAGGCCGCGGGAACTCGCTCCAGCCAACCGCCGGCCGACACCAGCCACCGGTCGGCGATGAGGTGCTCGACGACCATCGCCGCCGTGCCGATGTCGAGATCGGTGCGCAGCACCACCTGGTCGAGGCTTGTTGGTTGCCAACCCACCGCATCGAGCACATCCGCCGCATCGTCGGCGAGCGGCGGCCGCTGATCGACGACCCGGCGGCGCGGACCAGCCGTACAACCCAACAACGCCAGCACATCGTCGACGCCGGCCACCGGCGAGGCTCCGTCGGCCAGCAGGCGATTGGTTCCGGCCGAGGCGTCGTTCCGAATGGAACCGGGGACCGCCATCACCGGCCGGTTTCGCCGCAGCGCTTCGTCGACGGTGGACAACGACCCGCCAGTGGCATGGCTCTCGACCACCACGACCACATCTGCCAGGGCGGCGATGATGCGGTTGCGGGCCGGGAACCGCCAGCCCTCGGGACGGGCCGCCAGCGGCGCTTCGGTGAGCAGCAGGCCGTCCCGGCCGACGGATCGCCACAGCTCGGCGTTGGCTCGGGGGTACACCACATCGAGGCCACTACCCACGACGGCGATCGGTGGCGCGACCGTCGCAGCGGTGAGCGCACCTTGGTGGGCCGCGGCGTCGATACCCAGCGCCAGTCCTGACACCACACCGACCCCGGCTTCGGCCAGCTGCGCTCCCAGCTCGAAGGCCACATCACGCCCGTAGCGCGAACACTTGCGGGTGCCGACGATGGCCACCCGGGCCCCGTCGAGCCGGTCGAGTGACCCGCGATGGAACAGCGCCACCGGTGGGGCAGGGTCGTCGACCAGGGCCGCCGGAAAGCTCGAGGCGCGCGCCACACCCACACCCAGCTCCTGGTGCCGCTCCCACAACCGGGCCACATCGAGCTCACCGGCCGCCCGTTGCCAGTTGGCCAACAGCTCGGTGCCACCGCGACCCAACCCCCTGGCCAGCACCGCCGAGCGGGCCAGCTCGCCCGACCCGAGGGCGCGCCACGCCACCTCGGGCGTGCGCCGGGCCAGGACCAACCGGGCCCGCCGGGGCCACATACGCTCGAGCGACAACACCGCAGCCAGGTAGGCCATGTCGGGAACAGTC
>JBPCTQ010000306.1:0-8642 GCA_051011595.1 Acidimicrobiales bacterium | reverse complement strand
GTTCTCATGGGGCCATTCAAACACTGCGTGTTTCAGGCCAGCTTCAGACCGAGATCGACCCTTCACCGTTGCCAGTAGGGTCGCGGCTCATGGACATCGGCATCGTGTATCCCCAGACCGAGCTCGGCGGTGACCCAGTCGCGGTCCGCCAGATCGGGCGGTGGGCCGAAGAATCAGGTGTCGACTATCTGCTCGCCTACGACCACGTGCTCGGCGCCGACCATGCCGACCGCGAACCGCCGCTCACCGGGCCCTACACCCTCGATCACCCCTTCCACGATCCCTTCGTGCTGTTCGCGTACCTGGCCGGAATGACCGATCGGCTCGAGTTCATCTCCGGGGTGCTGGTGTTGCCCCAACGCCAGACCGCCCTGGTCGCCAAACAGGCCGCCGATCTGTCGGTGCTGTCGGGTGGTCGGTTCCGTCTGGGCGTCGGTGTTGGTTGGAACCATGTCGAGTACCGCTCGCTCGGACAGGAGTTCGCCAGTCGCGGCGCCCGGGCCGACGAACAGATTCCGCTGCTGCGTTCGCTCTGGAGTGACGACGTGGTCACCTTCGAAGGTCGCTTCGACAGCATCGAACGAGCCAGCCTGAACCCTCGACCCGCTGGTCCGATCCCCGTCTGGATCGGAGGTTTCAGCGAGCCGGCCTACCGGCGCGCCGGAGTGTTGGGTGATGGATTCTGCTTCGTCGGCGACCCCGAACGGTCGTGGGCCACAACCGGGAAGATCCGCGCCACGATGGCCGACGCCGGCCGAGCCGATGATCCGTTCGGCACCGAACTGCAGGTGTGGGACGCCGACATCGACGACGCCGTCGCCAAGCTGGCCCAATGGCGAGAGCTGGGCGGCTCGCACGGCTGCATCCACTCGATGGGGAAGGGGTTCGACTCGGTCGACGCCCACCTCGATCACTTCGGCCGGGTGCAGGCCGGGTTGCAGCGGGGCTGACACCAGGTCTCGGGAGGACACCAACATGACGATCGAACGCCTCGACCGGGATCGACTCGTCTCGGAGGCCGCCGAGCTGTCCGGGCACGACGACCTGGGTCCGGCCCGTTGGCAGGAAGGCCTCGACCGGCTCCTCGGTTCGTTGCACAGCGAAGCCCGCCTCAGTGAGATCGGCGTCGAGGTCGCCGCGTCCACCATTGTCGGCCACCTCGTCACGCGATCCTCGCTGCTGGCCTGGCGTCGCGACCATCGCGACGTGGCCACCGAGAGGATCGAGGCCCCGGTGGTCATCGTGGGCCAGCCTCGAACCGGCACCACCATCCTGCACGAGCTGTTGGCCTGCGATCCGGCGCTACGCGCCCCGATGACCTGGGAGACGGCGCAGCCCGTTCCACCACCCGAGACCGGCACCTTCGCCACCGATGCTCGCATCGCCGAGGTGCAGGCCGGCCTGGAGATGTCGGAGGCGGTCATTCCCGGGTTCATGGACTTCCATCCGATGGGAGCCGAGCTGCCCCAGGAATGTGTGGTGATGACGGCCAGCGACTTCCGCAGCATGGTCTTCTCCACCCAGTTCCGGATCCCCGAGTACGAACGGTGGCTCATCGGCGAGGCCGACCTGGCGGCCACCTACCAGTGGCACCGGGCGTTCCTCCAGCACCTCCAATCCCGACACCCGGCGCCGCGCTGGGTGCTGAAGACACCCGAACACCTGTGGCACCTACCCGAGCTGGCCGCTGAGTACCCCGACGCGGTGATCGTCCAGACCCACCGCGATCCGCTGCGGACCATCTCGTCCACCAGCGCACTGGCCGCCCACCTGCGGCGCATGGCCAGCGACGAGACCAGCGCGGCCGATGCCGCCGCCCAGTACGGCGAGAACATCATGATCGGGCTCGACCGGGGGATGCAGGCCCGCGATCAGGGTGTGTTCGGGTCCGATCAGATCGTCGATGTCCGCTTCACCGACTTCATGGCGGACCCCTTCGCCGTCATCCGCACCATCTACGAACGCATCGACACCGAACTGCACCCCGAAGCCGAGCAGCGGATGCGGGCGTTCCTCGCGGCCAACCCCGGCGATGGCGGCGGCGCCGGCTCCCGGTACCACTTCGCCGACACCGGGCTCGACGCCGCCGAGCTGCGCGATCGATCGATGCCGTATCTCGACCGGTTCGGCATCGAGGCCGAACCGGTGGTCTGAACCACATTGCGGCCATGACCAGCCCGGGAGCACCCGCGGTGACATTCAACTAATCTCGCTGCCGTTCTGAGATATCGACATGAGGAGTGGAGATGGGGCACACACGCACTCGTCATGTCATTGCTGGCGTCGGTGCAGTCGTTGCGTTGGTGCTGACGCTGTTGGCCCCGCCTGTCGGCGCCACCTCGTTGACGGTCAACACGGCTGGTGACGTGGTGGCCGACGACGGGTTCTGCTCGCTGCGGGAGGCCATCGCAGCGGCCAATAGCGACACCGCATCGGGTGCCATGGCCGGCGAGTGCCCGGCCGGGTCGGGCGCAGACATCATCGGCTTCGCGGTTCCGGGGCCGTTCGTGCTGTCCGGGGACCAGCTCACGATCGCCAGCCCGATCACGATCGATGGCGGATCCGGCGTCACCATCGATGCTGACGACAGCTCACGGGTCTTCTTCGTCGACGGTTTCGCCGGCCCAGCCGACGCCACCTTCGACAACCTCACGATCACCGGTGGCAATCCCCCGACGACAGCCTTCTTCGGGTGGGGGGGCGGCATCCTCAACGACTCCGGCAAGGTCTCGCTGTCGAACACGACGGTCACCGCCAACACGGCCCGAGTCGGGGGTGGCATCTACGGCCTCACCGCCACGGCGACGGTGACGGACTCGACGATCAGCGGCAACGCTGCGACTTTGGGCAACGGGGGTGGGATCTTCATCGGTAGTGGCACGGTGACGGTGACGGACTCGACAATCACCGGCAACACCGCGAGCGGCGGCGGCGGCGGGATCAACCTCGACTTCGCAGGGCTCACCGCGCGGAGCTCGACCATCAGTGCCAATTCGGCCGGTTGGGGTGGAGGGGTCTCCTCTGGCGGATTCAGCGCCGCATCCCTATCGAACTCCACGATCACCGGCAACACGGCCACCACGAGGGGTGGCGGGATCAGCGGCGGCGGCACCGACGGGCTGCATTTCTCCACGGTCACCGGGAACACTGCGCCCGAGGGGGCAGGGATCAGCGGTGTCGGTGACCTTTTCAGAGGGTTCTTCATCCGGGTGACCGCCTCGATCGTGGCCGACAACAGCGGCGCGGGTGGCGACGTCGACAACGGGCTGGGGCCCGGGGTCGAGAACGGCTTCGTCAGCGATGGCTACAACGTGATCGGTGACGGCGATGCGACCAGCTTTTTCTCGATGCCCGGTGACATCGTCATCGGCTCGGGGGCGGGATTGGGGCCGTTGTCCGACAACGGCGGCCCGACGCACACCCATGCGTTGCTGGCGGGGAGCCCTGCGCTCGATGGGGTCACGGCAGCTGTTGGTGGCGATCCGGCGGTCGACCAACGGGGCGTGGCCCGACCGCAGGGCCCTGCCAAAGACCGTGGCGCCTTCGAACTCGAGCAGGCCCCGGTCTGCAACGGGTTGCCGGTGACCGTCGACATCGGGATGGGGCAGGTTCCGACGGCAGGTGCGGATGTGATTCAGGGGACGGTCGGTCCGGATGTGATCACCGCGTTGGGTGGGAACGACACAATCTGCGGCTTGGGGGGGAACGATTCGATCAACGGTGGCCCTGGTGACGATTGGGTTGATGCGGGTGCCGGTGATGACAATGTGTTCGGTTTGGATGGTGATGATGATCTACGTGGAGGTGTGGGCGCGGATCAGATCCTGGGGTTCGACGACAACGACACGATCAGCGGGGGAGCGGGTGCTGACGTGCTGAATGGTGGTCCGGGGAACGACACACTGACGGGTGGTGATCAGAATGATCTGATCTATGCCCAGGGTGGGAATGACACGGCTGCGGGCAACGGCGGTGATGACTTCATCATCGGTGTGGACGGGACGGACACGTTGTCCGGTGGCACGGGCAACGATGTGCTCAATGGTGGTTCAGGCCCCGACACAGTGTCCGGTGGAGCGGGCAACGACACGATCTATGGGTTGACCGGGAACGATCCGCAGTTGAACGGCGACGCGGGCAACGACCTGGTGTTCGGCCAGGCCGGCGTCGACAACGTCAACGGCGGTCCGGGCAACGATCAGTTGTGGGGCAACGAGCAGAACGACACGATCAACGACCCGTCGGGCACCAATGTCATCAACGGTGGTGCCGACGACGACACCATCAACGGCGGGACCGGCAACGACCAGATCTTCGGTGACGGCAACATCAACCAGGGCGGCAACGACATCATCACCACCGGTGGCGGCGCCGATCTGGTGGTCGCGTTTTCGGGCAACGACAACATCAACAGCCAAGACGGCGGAACCGACACCGTCAACGGCGGCCCTGACAACGACACCTGCACCAGCGACCCGGGTGACACCATCTTCAACTGCAGTCCGTGACCCTTCTCGATCCGGCGCGTGTGCCGACGCCCGAGCTCGAGTCCGACGGTGAGGCAGCGTCCGTCTGAGCGCCGTCCCTAGGGAAGCTCGACCGGGTCTCCGGAATCGATCCACAGGTCGGTGGCGACGTCGTAGTCCTTGAGGAACACCAGATCGGGGAAGTCCCGTTTGTCGGATCGGATCGACCCCGGATCGGAGCCGGCCATGTCGAAGGCCACGATGGACAACAGACCGGCTTCGAGGGACTCGTTGGTGAGGTCGGCGCCGGCCTCGGTGGCGGCCGCCTCCAGGATGGCGATGGACTGGCACGATCGCATGATGCCGCCGATGTTGCCCGGGATGTCGGGGTTCTCCTCGGGGAACAGGTTGGCCTGGTCTCCCGTGCGGGTCTCGTAGTTCTCGATGCAGTCGATGGTGGGCTGGTGGCCCTGATCGACGAAGTCACGGAAGGCGCGGGTCGCCAGGTAGTAGGACCCCTCACGGCGGTCGGGGTCGACGTCGGACTCCTCGAGGGTGGTGCCGTTGGTCATCTGCCCGTTGTTGGTGGCCAGAACGATCTCCTCGGCACCGTTCTCGTCGAAGGCCACGTACGCCGCGGCCGGCGTGATGCCGATGGGTATGACCAGACTCACGCCGTCGGCCTTGAATCGCTCCACGATGATCTGATTGTTCTGGGAGTACGCCACCTGGTCGGACTCGATGGTGTCGTTCACGGCCACGACGGCCTCGGGACGCCCGAGGGCAGTCAACTCGGCCTGGATGGCATCGATGGTTGCGTCGTTTCCGGCGTGGGACACGATGCCGAGGGTGTGCTCGTCGAGCACGCCGTTCTGGTCGAGGGCTCCCACCAGTCCCGTCAGAGCCCGGTCGGCCCGCAGCTCGAGGGCGATCACCGGAGCGATGCTGGCGTCGATCACCTCGCCGGGCATGCCGAAGGTGGAGAAGAACGGGGTCTCGTGGGTGGCAGTGAAGCACAACGCCCCCTCCTGGGGCCGGAGGCCACCCATCACCACGAAGGTCTCGGTGTCCTCGGTGAGCTCGAGACAGATCCGGTCGATGTCGGTGACCGCAACCGGGAGGTACGTCGCGTAGGTGGCCACGATCTCGCGGCCGAGAATGCCGCCTCGCTCGTTGAGTTCGGCGACGGCGGCTTCCCAAGCCGGCTGAGCGTCGGCCGTGTTGAGATCGACACCGAAGGTGTCGTTGATACCGGCGAAGTCGACGAGGGGAATCCCGATGTGGATGGCGTCGGCCGTGACGCCGCGGGCCGAGGCGGTGAGTGGGCCGACGGTGTCGGTTGTTGCGGTCTCCTCGGTCACCGAGGGCGGCGATGTCGAGGTGGCACCCCCGGCTGTCGGGGTGACCGCCGAAGTGGACGAACCGGTCTCCACGCCCGCGTCGTCGCTCGATGAGGTACACGCCCCGGCCCGCAACAGCAGGACCGCGGCCACCGCCGGTAAAGCTCTCGATGTGAGCATCATCCCCCATGGGTCCGCTGCACCATACCGGTTGGGTTGTCGGTCAGGCTTGGTCAGGGCGGTGCGAATGATTGGTACTTTCGGCGCGTAGGCCGAGCGAGCGAGGCGCCAATGCGACATCCCAAGGTGCTGGCCAAACGAGGCATCGACTACGTGCTGCGAACGGTGCTACGCGGCTATCACCGCGACTACTACTCCGATCGCTGGCACCCGCACTACGAGCTTCGACGCGAAGCGCTGGCCGAGACGGTGCAGTACATCAAAGCCGAGATGACCGACGCCATGGTCATGGACGATGGATTCGGTGTCCTGACGTACGCGTCTCGTCACGCTCCCGATGAGGGGTTGGTGCTCGAATTCGGCGTCCGCACCGGTACCACCACCAATCACCTGGCCCGGCTGTGGCCCGAGACGACCGTGTACGGTTTCGACTCCTTCCAGGGGCTTCCCGAGGACTGGACGGGGTGGACCTCGGTCGAGGGCGAGTTCGGCGGAGAGGGGATACCGACGGTCGCCGACAACGTCGAGCTGGTGGTCGGTTGGTTCGACGAAACCCTTCCCGGGTTCGTCCGTGACCACCGCGCCCAGGTGGCGCTTGTTCACATCGACTCCGATCTCTACAGCTCGGCGCGCACGATCCTGTCCAACCTGGCACCGCAGATCGCCGTGGGCACCGTGATCGTGTTCAACGAGTACTTCAACTACCCGAACTGGAAGGAGCACGAGTTCAAGGCCTTCCAGGAATTCTGTCGAGACCACTCGGTCGAATACGACTACCTGTGCTGGGGTCTCTACGAGGTGGCGGTCCGCATCAGATTCATCGCCGCCGCTTCCGGAGATAGTCCCGATGAAACACCTCCACCAGGGCCCGAAGCGACCTCGGGTTGAGATAACTGGTTGGTTGGACGGAGAACCGGAAGGGCATCGAGATGTTGGCCTCCAGCGCCTGCATCTCGTGAGCCCAGAACGGCGGGATGAACAGTGCGTCACCGGCGTGCAGTGTCGCCTGATGAGTGGTGGTGCGCGCCAGCCGGTCGAAGGATTCCGGGTCGGCCTCGGCCGAGAGCCCCGGTAGATGGCTCCAGCGCCCGCCGACCGCGAACGGTGACTCGAGATAGAGGTTGGGGGCGTCGTCGGGGGCGAACATCGTGACCGCCTTGTCCGCATGGGTCGGGAACAACAAACCGGGCCATACGTCGTAGTGGAGCGGCGTCACCACGCCCGGCGATCCGATCCAGACGCCGCTGGCCGATGGTTCGGGCGCCAGGTCGACGACGTCGGCGAGGTGATCGGCCATGTCCTGCAGGATCTCGTCGGTGGCACCGGCCAGGCTGCCGGATGCGAACTGGTGATAGATGGCCGACCTGTCATCCCCGTCGGTGAAGAGCCGGTCCAGCAACTGGTCCAGCGTCAGCTGTTCGGTGTGGTCGACGACCAGGCCGTAGTCGCCGGTGTACAGGAAATACGGTGCGGTTGGATCGTGGACATCGACGGGGAACGTCTCCGTGTACTGGCCGGCGATGGATCGCAGGGTGGCCAGATCTGGGTAGCGGTTGGTGTCGACGGAGCTGCCCAGCCCCTCAATGACGACCGGCTGCCCGGCCTTCATCAAGGCGTCGAGCTCGACCTCGGTGGCCGCGACGCGGGGGATCTGCCGGGTTGTGCCCTTCCGGCCTCGCGATCGGGCTCGCAGGAGGAACGTCTGGCCGTAGTGCAGCGGTGTGAGAACACCGATGAGGGCTCCGTAGACCACCGGGCCGATCAGTCGGCGCAGCCTTCGGCGGCCGGAGCGAACGATGGAGGTCACGATGTCGGACTGTACCAACGCCGCGTTCAGCCGCTGGGCTGGACGGCCACCACCAGATCGAAACGATCGGGGGGCATCACCTGGTGGAAGTAGTGGTCTTCAGCCGCGACCCACAATTCCGACCACACGTCCCACTCCCGGCGACCTTCCCGAGCGATGAAACGGCGTTGTTGTTCTTCGGCCTCGGCTTCGAGCAGGATCCGCAGCGAGAACAGGTCAGCCAGCTCCGGCCGGGCCGAGAACGTGCCCTCCAATATCACCACTGGAGTCGCGGACCGCTGTTCCCAGTCGGCCCGCAGGGTGCCGTCGTCGCGGTCCCAGTCGTAGGGCTGCCACCGGGTGGCGGTGGACGTGGCCAGGGCTTCGAGCACGGGGCGTTGCCGCCGCCAATCCACACAGCGGTCGGCCCGTCGCGACGGTTCAACCGTCGTCCAACCGCCGGGCGGAGGGCCGACGCAGAAGTCGTCCCCGTCGATGAGGGTGGTGTCGGCGGCGAGCCGGGCGGCAACCGCGGCGGCGATGGTCGATTTGCCGATGCCGCCCCGTCCGTCGATCGCCACCAGCACCGGATCGTCTCGACCCGGGCTCAGCAGCTCGTCGATGGCTGCGGCGATCGTGGTGTCAGCGGCCACCGGCCCGCATCCGGTCGGCCGAATCGTCGGGCATGCCGTGGGGGAGCGAGCGTTCGTGGAGGAGTGCGTCGATCCGGGTGCGTTCGGCGCCGTCGGCCAGGAGTTGTTTGACGATGCGGTTGGTGCCGGCGCTGTTGGCCAGGATCTCTCGGGCCAGTGCGTCGACGGTGTCGTCGAGCACCTCGTCGGCCACGACCCGATCGACCAGGCCGAGCTC
>JBPCTQ010000305.1:0-11554 GCA_051011595.1 Acidimicrobiales bacterium | reverse complement strand
CGGACCGTCCGCACCGCACCGACGATGTCGTTGGGGTCGACCTCCAGGGAGAAGAACACCCGATCCGGATGGCGTCGTTTGGCTTCGATGGAGCGCTCGTTGAGGCCGAAGAGCCCAGCAGCCACGCCGCAGCGGTCCATCTTGGTGAAGGTGGTTTCGATCGGGTCCTCGTCGTGCGACGCCTGATCCGGAGTGTCCTTGAACATGTACTCGGCCGGCATCTCGAGCGTGCCGTCGTGCGACTCGTTGTCCTTGAGTCCCTTGCGCAGGTAGTCGTAGGTGGCGGACTTGTCGGCGAACGGGAACCCGATCATCAAGTCGATGGCTCGGGGATCGGTCGGGTAGGTCATGGAGCGGTGGCCTGGTACTCCGCGACGATCGGTTCGAGTTCGCTCGGCGTGGCCCCGTGCATGATCACCCCATCGCAACCCAGATCGAACTGGCCGCGGATGGCGGTGACACACTGACCGGGGTCGCCTGTGGCGCTGGGGGCCAGCCATTCGTCGGGGATGAGCTCGGCCACGTGTTCGAGCTCGGCGGTCGTGCCCACGGCATCGAATGCGCCACCGAATCCGGCCACGAGCGGATCCGCCCGGAACCGTTCGAGCGCGGCCGGATCCCACCGGTTGGTGCTGACCAGGAGGTCGCCGTAACCCTGGAGATACGTGGCCAGCCGACCGACCGACTTCTTCAGCCGGAGGTCTTCGGGGATGTGGTCGCCGATGGTGGCGAAACACGACCACACCCGGATCGCATCCGGATCACGCCCGGCTTGCTCGGCGGCGGTTCGGACCGACTCAACGCACCGAGCCGTGGTCTCTTCGGTGAAGAACGTGTGCAGGATGACCTCGTCCATGCAACGGCCGCCCAAGGCCAGGCTGTTGGGCCCAAAGGCGACGAGGTTCATGGGGAGGTGTTCATCGAGCTCACGATCGAGGCTCAGGTACGGGTACGAGCCGGCGGCTCCCTCGTGGCCGATGATCGACTCGCCCCGGAACAGGCGACGCATGATGTCAGCGAAGTCCTCCATCTGGGCCGTGGTGACTGCCGGCATGCCGTAGGCCTGCTGGAGGATGGGGACACCGCGCCCCAAACCCAAGACGAACCGTCCGCTGGTGAGGCTCTGCATGGTGCGAGCGATACCGGCGGTGACCATGGGATGGCGGGTGTTGTGGTTGGTGGCCCCGGTGGCGATGGTGATCTCGGTGGTGACCGCGCCGGCCGCGCCGCACAGGACAGCAGCTTCCTTCTTGTTGTACCGCTCGGACACGAAGGCGGTGCCGAGGCCCATCTTCTCGGCCGCCATCACTTCGGCGACCAGGTCGCGAGACGAGGCGGGCTGTCCGGCCAGGGTGTAGAAGCCGAGCTCGGGATGGTGAGCCATGTGATTGTCTCCCGGTGTCGAGGCGACCGGACCTTATCGCCCCGCCGTCGGCGCAACTGGCGGCCCAGCGCGTCATACGTGACGCGGTGGACCGCCAGAACGACACGACCACCGAACTGGCGGTACAACGCGTCATACGTGACGCGCTGGACCGCCAGAACGGATGTGGTCGGGATCGCAGGGGGCGGCGGGACGCGACATGATGCAGCCATGCTGAGCCTCTTCGACGACTACCCCATCCACCAGACTCCCGACCCCATCGCCGTTCCCGCCACCAGCGACAAGGACGTCTACGAGCGGTACTGGTTCAATGGCTACTCGACCGACGCCAGCACCTTCCTCGCCATCGGCGCCGCCTACTACCCGCACCTCGGCATCCGCGACTGCGGCATCAGCTTCGTGGTCGACGGCGTCCAACACGCCTTCCACGCCTCGGCCCGGGCCGGAATCGAGCCGTCCGACATGACCGTGGGGCCGTTCCGCCTCGAGATCGTCGAACCCATGCGGTCGTGCCGGATCACCGTGGCCGACAACGACACCGGCTGGTCGGGCGAGCTGTTGTTCGAGGGTCGAACGGCCAACATCGAAGAACCCCGCCACACCTGGCACCACGACCTGCGCCGGGTGATGGACACCACCCGGTTCACCCAGCTGGGCCACTGGACCGGCACCCTGGCCTTCGACGGCCACACCATCGAGATGGCCGGCACCGACATGCCCGGCACCAAAGATCGTTCATGGGGCGTGCGACCCCTGGCCGGCGGCGACTCCCGAGGTGCGCCGGCCCTGCCACGGGACTTCGGGCTGTTCTTCTTGTGGGCACCGCTGCACTTCGACGACCTCGGCGTGCACTACCAACTGTTCGAGGACACCAAGGGCCGACCGCTCTACACGGTGGGAGCCCACACCCCCGTGTACGACTCGATCGCCGATCTCCCCGGTGTGGAAGACCCCGATGCCCGCCACATGCGCAACCTCGAACACGAGATCACCTTCAGCCCCACCAGTCGGATGATCGAAACGGCCACCTTGGCTTTCACCGCCATCGACGACGGCAGCCGCCACCAGATCGAGCTCGAGAAGCAGTTCACCTTCCGCATGAAGGGCATCGGGTACTCGCACCCCGAATGGGGTCATGGCATGTGGAAGGACGAAGTGGCCGTGGGTAGCGAGCAGTGGGCCGTCGACGAAGCCGACGACACCGCCTTCGAGAACCAGCACGTGCAGCACCTGATGAAGGTCACCATGGGTGAACGCACCGGTATCGGGGTGCTCGAGCAGAACATCCTGGGCCCCTACGAGCCGTACGGGTTAGAAGGGGGGATCAGCCCGCCGAGCTGATCACCGCTTCGGCAACGGGTCGGTCAGTGGCCGTGGCCGCCGCCGCCATTGGCGATGTCCCAGCACGGATCCTCGGGATCGGTGGCCGGCCCGCCGGGCAACAGACACGGATGATGGTTGGTGAACACGTCGGCCCTGGTCTGCCACCCGTCGAGGATCCAGGCGTGTGTCATCCAGTAGTCGCCCAGGTACACGTTGGTGCCACCGCGGTTCTCGCACCAGGTGTCGGACTGATCCTCACCAATCACCCGCCAGTTGCTGTTCTGATGGCACAACACCTCGTGGCGATGCCACCAGTCGTTGTCGCCGGGGAAACCCTCGGGCGGCGTGGTGGGATCACCCTTCACGTACCAGGCGAACCCCACCAGCTCAGAGCTGCGTGAGTTGCCTTCGTACATCAAGAACTCGGGCCGGGCCGGATGGAAGGTGCTGTCGATTTCGGTGCCCGGGAACTCCGGGTCGGTGGGATCGAAACTCGGATCGGTGGGATCGAAGTCGCCCAGCATCGAATGATGGGTGCCCATTCCCTCTACGTAGTTGACCAGACGGTGGAATCCGGCATCCTCGGCGTCGCCGAGGGTGGGCCACTGCATGGCGTAGTCGATGGTGAGATCGAACTGGGCCGACAGCCAGAAACACTCCTGCCAGGTGAGCATGCCCTTGGTCATACCCGCATAGGCCGGATCGACGTGATGGCCGCCGTTTCCGGTGGAGTGACACCACCAGGGCCGGGTGGTCGGGTTGTTCTCGTTGTGGTTGACGGCGGCGGGCAAGAACACACACCCGCTGGCGACCAGCGCCATCACCGCCAACAAACCCAACAGCATCGGCATTCGTCGCCGCTGCACGATTTCGGTGTGTGTTTCCATGACGTGAACCCCCACGTGTGTCATTGCCTGAGAACCACCGAACCGTAGGCGATCAGCTCGTGCATGTCACCGGGACCTTCGGCCCGATTCAGCCATCGCCGGCGGCCTGGGCATGCTCGGCGATCACACCCTCGGCCTCGCCCACCAACCCGGCCACGTTGGGGTAGCCGGCGTACGGCGCCAGCATCACCAACGTCTCCCGCAGCTCGTCGGCGGTGAGCTCCTGGCGATCGAGCGCCGCTCGGGCCTGGATCTTCCACACCTCGGTCTGGCCCTGGGCGGCGATCACCCCCATGAGCAGCAGGCGCCGATCACGAATCGACAACACGTCGCGCGTCCACACCTCGGCGAACAGCGTCTCGATCATGACGTCGTTGAAGGGCATCAACCCCTTGGGGATGTCGGCCACCGATCCGGCGTACACCTCGCGGATCATGGCCTGACCCCGCTCGAAGGCCGTGGGTTCTTCGCTGCTCATGTTCACTCCAGGGAATAGACGGACGGCATGACCTGACGCACACCGTCGAGGAAGGCGGCGGTGGTGTCACCCGCTCCACCCACCGCGCGGGCCAGATCGAGGTCCTTTTCGGCCAGGTCGACGTGCCCTCGCATGAACTCGGTCATGCCCGCCTGCTCGACCTGCTCGGGAGACATGGTGAACAGCGGCAACGCCCGCTCGGTGAGCACCCCGAGCTGGCCCACGTGACGCCAGGCGTCGATGAGGGCGTCGGGGTCGGCCCCGTGGGCGGCCACCAGGGCGACACCGGTGCGGGCCGCCGCGAACTGGCTGTAGGTCATCACGTTGAACCCGATCTTGATGGCGGCGCCGGCGCCAACCGGACCCGCGTCGATGACCTTCGATCCGTAGTCGGCGAGCAGGGCCACCGCGTCGGGAGCCATCTCGGCCAGACCCCCGACGAACAACACCAGGTCGCCGTCGCGCGCATTGGCCACCCCGCCCCCGACACACACGTCGAACACGTGGGCCCCCCACGAAGCCGCCTGCTCACGAGCAGCCGTGACGGTGTCGGGATGCACGGTCGAGTGGATCATCACCGTGGTGCCCTCCTGGCCGGTTCGGGCCAGATCGGCGAGCACCGCTTCGACATGGTGAGCCGCCGGCACACAGATCTCGATCACGTCGCATTGCTCGGCCACGGCTGCCGAGGACGACGCCGCCACCCCGCCCAGCTCGACCACGCGCTCCACCGCCGCTTCGTCGAGATCGTGGACGATGAGCTCGCGGCCGGTGGACAGGAAACGTTCGGCCATGGCCGAACCCATGTCACCCAAGCCGATGTACCCGTACCGCGTCATACGCCCGCCCCCACCTGGGGGCTGAAGGTGATGGGGAGGCGCAGCCAGCCGGTCACATTGCTGCTGTGGAATCGAACCTTCGCGTCGTGGTCTACCTCGAGGTCGGGGAGGCGGGCCAGGATCTCCTCGATGGCGACCTTGCCCTCCATGCGGGCCAGGGCCGCTCCGAGACAGAAGTGGGCGCCGTACCCGAATCCGAGGTGGCGGTCGGGACGCCGGTGGATGTCGAATGCTTCGGCGGTGGGTCCGAACTCGCGCTCGTCGTGATTGGCTGCGCCGATCAACAACAGGACCGACTGACCGGCACCGATGGTCTCGCCGTGGATGTCGACGTCGCGTGTGGCCGTTCGGTGCATGTACTGCGTCGAGTTGTGGAACCGCAGCACCTCTTCGATGGCACTGGGTACGAGACCGGGATCGGCGATGACCTCGTCACGCTGGTCGGGATGGCGGGACAGGATTTCGACGACGTTGGCCACCATCTTGGTGGTGGTCTCGTGGCCGGCGATGATGAACAGCACGCAGAACCCGAGCACCTCCTGATCGGTCATTCGGCGGCCGTCGACCTCGAGTGACACCAGGTCCGAGAGGAGCCCGCTGCCCTCGCCCAGCCGGCGAGCGGGGAGGTCGTCGATGAAGTACTGCAGCAGGCCGAACATTCCGTCGGCAGCCTCTTGAGGGATGCGCATCGAGCCGTCCTCGCGCACCATCACCATGTCGGAGTAGCGGCGGAGGTCGTCGCGGTCGGCGGCCGGCACTCCGAGCACCGCGCAGATCACGTCCATCGGAAAGGGGCTGCTGATGTCGGCGATCAGCTCGGCCTGTCCGCGCTCGACGACCCGATCGATGTAGCCGCTGACGATGCCGCGGACCTCGGCTTCCATCTCGCTCACCCGACGGCCGGTGAACACCCGGCTCACCAGCTTGCGGAAGACCGTGTGATCGGGTGGGTCCATCTCGATCATCTGCTGGGCGTCCAACTCGACGCTGCCGACGGCTCGCCGGTTCTCCAGCGCGATGCCGCCGGCCGATGAGTAGGTACCGAAGTCTCTGAATCCCTCGATCACATCGTCGAACCGGCTCAGCGCCCAGAATTCGAGCTCGGGATTCCAGTAGGCCGGCGCTTCGTCGCGCAGTCGGCGATACACGGCGTACGGGTCATCGTGGGTGTCGAAGGTGAACGGGTTGTACACCAGGTCGGCCTCGGACATGGCCCGAACGTAGTGCCGGGTTGTGGGGCGCAGCCAGCGGCCGGCCTCAGGTGGTGACGTTGCCTCCGTTGACGTGCATGGTCTGGCCGGTGACCCAGGCCGCTTCGTCGGACGCCAGGTACAGACACATGGCGGCGACGTCGGCCGGCGACCCGAGCCGACCGACGGGGATTCCCCGCGACATCGGGCCGGTGACGTCACCACCGGCCACGTTCTCCATGAGACCGAGGGCCACCGAGTTGGCGGTGACGCCGGTCTTGGCCACCTCGATGGCGATCGAGCGCATGAACGCCTGGGCCCCACCCTTGGCCGCCGAGTAGGGGCTGACCCCGATGCCCACGCCGATGCTGCCGGCCCCCGACGAGATGGTGATCAACCGTCCCCAGCCCCGCTCGGTCATGGCCCCCAGCAGGGCGTGGGTTGTGTTGAGGACGCCGTAGAGATTGACCCGAATGGGACCTTCCCAATCGGTGGGGGTCATGTCGACGAACGGTTTCGGCACCATGCCCTGGGCCCCGCCGTTGCCCGCGTTGTTCACCACGATGTCAATGGGGCCGACGCCGTCGACGGCAGTCGTGAGTGAGTCGAGGTCGGTCACATCGAAGGCACTGACCTCAGCCGATCCGCCGGCGGCCGTAATGGCCTCGGCCACGGCGTCGGCCCGCTCACCGACGATGTCGTTGACCACCACGTGGGCGCCGGCGGCGGCCAGGGTCTCGGCGATCCCCTGGCCCACCGATTGTCCGGCCCCGGTGACCAGGGCGGTGCGGCTGCTCAGATCGAACACCCGTCGACTGTAGGTCAGCCGGGCGTCACCGCAGTCGCCCCGTCAGGAGGCGAGGGCGAGCAGCCGCGATTCGTAGGCATGCTCCATCGACTCAGCGAAGCGGGGCGACACCTGGAGGAGGGCCCGGAACTCGCGAGGATTGGCCACGAGCACCTCCATGTCGGTGAGGGCCACCACCGAAGCGGTGCGGCGTTCCTCGCCCAGCAGGGCCATCTCACCGAAGAAGTCGCCTTCGTCCAGTTCGCCGATGATCTCGTGCCCGCGGCGCACGACTGCCGTGCCCGCAGCGATCACGAAGAACTCGCGGCCGACGGAACCCTCGTGTACGAGGACCCGTCCGGCTCGCACCGCGACAGCGGTGAACAAGCGGTCGATCTGATCTTGGGTGCGCGACGAATCGTCGGCGAATAGGGGCAGGGCGGCAGGCATGGTGGACGCGGACGGGGCCGGCATCAGGGACTCCTGGTGGGCGAAGGGGTGGTCAGCGTACGTAGTCGTCATGTCGGAGCGATTCCTTTAGAACTGGTTTCAGCAGATAGTTCGGTGCCGGAACGGGCCTGGATGCAACCGGCGACGCCCGCCGTCGAGCTGGGGTGTCGGCTGATGGTCAGCCGATCGGCAGTTCGTGGGTCCGCTTCACGACCTTCATGGCCAACTGTGAGGTGAGGCCCTGCACGTGGGGTAGGGCGGCCAGGGTGTCGATGTAGAGGACCTCGAAGGCGTCGGGGTCGGTGGTGACGATGCGCAGCAGGTAGTCGGGTTGGCCCATCATGCGCATCACCTCCACCACCTCGGGGATCGATTGCACGGCGGTCTCGAACTCGAGCATCGACGCCCGCGTCACCTCGGTGAGGGTGACCCAGACCAGGGGTTCGTAGTTGCATCCCACCATGCCGGGGTCGAGCAGGGCGGCGTAGCGATCGATGACCCCGGCCGCCTCCAGGTTGCGAACCCGGCGAAGGCACGGTGAGGGACTGAGCCCGACCCGGTGCGCCAACTCGTTGTTGGGGAGCCGTCCATCCACCTGGAGTTGGCGCAGAATTGCGTGATCGATCGAATCCATGGCATTCGATGCTACTTCGTCTGCCCATCGAGACCGGATTGGCCAGCGGCTGCCGGGGCAACATCGGCAGACTGGACGGAGCAGAATCACTGCGACACCAAGGAGCACCGATGAGCGAACCCACCTACGACGTGGTGTGGCCGAAGTCGCCCCAGGGGATCGGACCCCGACGTACGGCCGACCGACTCGACACGCTCGATGGCGCACGTATCGCGTTCGTGTGGGACTACGTCTTCCGGGGCGACGAGCTGTTCCCGATACTCGAACGGGAACTGGTGGCGGCCTTTCCGGGACTCGAGGTCGTCGGCTACGACACGTTCGGCAACAGCCACGGCGGCGACGAGGGCGAGTTCATCGATGGCCTGCCCGCGGCGCTGGCGTCCCGCCACATCGATGCGGTCGTGTCGGGAATGGGTTGTTGAGGTAGCTGCACGCCCGCCGTGATGCGGGCATCCCTTGCGGCCGAGGCCGCCGGCTACCCCACCGTGTCGATGGTGTGTGAAGGCTTCGAAGGACAGGCTCGGGCCACGGGTCGAGGGCTGGGTTTCGACGGCTTGGCACTGGCCGTCACTCATGGACATGTGGATGCCCAGAACGCCGACGAGATGGAACAGAACTTCCTCGACCACACCCTGAAGCAGGTCATCGACGGTCTCACTCGCTCACCGCTCGACCCCACCGACGACCACCAGAGCATCGAACCAACCGCGTTGGCGGTTGCTGCTTCGGGCACCATCGACGAGATCAACGCCGCCTTCGTCGACCGCGGTTGGTCCGACGGTCTTCCCATCATCCCTCCCACCGTCGATCGGGTGAACGCCTACCTGGCCGAGTCGGGCCACGATCCCTGGAGATGCCTGGGGGTGGCCAAGTCGTCGGGTCGCGACCTCACCATCTGGTCGATCGCGGTCAACGCGGTGATGACCGGTTGTACGCCGGCCCAGCTGCCGGTGCTCATCGCGGCGGCCGAGATCCTGGCCGACCCGCAGTACGGCGCGGAGCACTCGGGTAACACCACCGGCGCCGATGCGCTCATGATCGTCGACGGCCCGTCAGTGGGCGAGCTGGGATTCAACACCGGCCCGGGGGTTCTGCGCGAGGGTGTCCATGCCAACACCAGCGTCGGTCGTTGGTTGCGGCTGTACCTCCGCAACGTGTTCGGGTTCACCGCCGATGAACACGACAAAGCCACGTTCGGGAACTCCACTCGAACGGTGCTGGCCGAGGACCCCGCCACCCTGGCCGAGCTGGGCTGGGACCCGGTCTCGGCCGACTTCGGGTTCACCGCCGACGACGATGTGGTCACCATGGCCCGCTTCAACAGCGGGATCATCGTGGGCAGCGTGTTCGGGTCGAGCCCCGACGAGATCCTCCCCTACCTGGCCGATGCGCTCACTCGGGTCAGCGGATGGGATCTCACCCACGTATACGGGTTGGGCCAGGGCCAATTCCGGCCGTTGCTGGTGTTGTCACCGATCCTGGCCCGCACCTTCGCGCGAGCCGGTTGGTCCAAGGACGATGTTCGCCAGGCCCTGTTCGACCAAGCCCGAATGCCGGCCCGCCGGTTCGAGCAGTTGATCGGCGAATGGAGCAACCTCACCGCCGGGCGCCGCACCCTGGTCGAGTTGGCCGAGGCCGGCCATGTGACCGCCGCGTTCGCCGAGTCCGACGATCCCGCCCGTTTGGTGCCGATCGTGACCGAACCCGGCAAGTTCGTGATCGCCGTGGCCGGCGACCCCAGCCGAACCAACGCCTATGTCATGAGCAACGACGGACCCCACGGCGATTACACCGCCAAACCCATCGACCGTTCGTACTCCGACGACCTGGTCTGCCGAATCTGACCAATTGATCGGACCCTGGACGGTTCTGGCGTCCCTCAAGCTGCTCAGGACCGCACAACTGACGCCAGATCGGACTTCGAAGAACTCGGTAAGGGTTCGAGTCGCCCCGCGACTCGAACCGTCAGTACCCCGTACGGGATTCGAACCCGTGTTACCGGCGTGAAAGGCCGGCGTCCTAGGCCGCTGGACGAACGGGGCGGCCCGACAAGCGTAGCGACCGTGTCCGCTGCTGCGCGCCCGACTGAAACGCTACCGTCGGCACCATGTGGCGCTCCTTGCTCGCGGCGGCGACCGGCTACCTGGCCGGCACCTTGCCATCGGCCGATCTGGCCGCTCGGGCGGCCACCCACGGATCGGTCGATCTCCATCACACCGGCACCGGCAACCCCGGCGCACTGAACACCAGTCTTGTCATCGGCAAGAAGTGGGGTACTGCGGTGCTGGCCGCCGACGTCGGCAAAGGATTCCTCGCGGCCCGGGCCGGGCTGGTCATCGCCGGCGGCACCGGCAGCCACGTGGCGGCCACCTCGGCTGTGCTCGGACACTGCTACCCGGTTTGGACGGGATTCGATGGTGGCAAGGGAGTGGCCACCAGCGTCGGGCAGGTGCTGGGCACCTTCCCCACCTACTTCCCCATCGATTTCGCCGTGGCCGGGGCCACCGCCGCCGTGCCGGCGTGGAAGCGGCGCACCTTCGCGGCCACCGCCGTGGCCGCCGTCGCATGGACCACCTCGGCCCTGCTGTGGTGGCGCCGGGGCTGGCCCACTCTGTGGGGACCCGAACCCACCGTCGCGCTGCCGGTGGCCGCCGCCGCCAGCAGCGCCATCATCGTGGCCCGGTTCCTCCAAGAGGGCGTCGAGGAAATTCCTGAGGCCTGACCGGGTTCCCACTCCATGATCGGACTTCTCACCGACTCGAGCTCACAGCTCCCCGACGATCTCCGCGACCGCTACGACATCGAAGTGGTACCCGTCACGGTCAGCATCGACGCCGACGACTACCGCGAGGGCGTCGACCTCACCGCCGACCAGTTCTATTGCCTGCTCACCGATCCCCCACCCACCATCAAGACGGCCCAACCCTCACCGGGAGAGTTCGCCTCCGCCTACCGGTCCCTCACCGGGCGAGGGGTCGACGAGATCGTGGCAGTGCTCGTCGGGTCCGAGTTCAGCGGCTGCGTGAACAGCGCCACCCTGGCCGCCGACCTGGTGGAGGTGCCGGTCCACATCGTCGACAGCGGCACCGCCTCGTTCGGGATCGCCGCCTGCCTCTGGGAGGCCGCCGCCGCCCTCGAGTCGGGTGGTGCGCTCGATGATGCGGTGACAAGAGCCAGGGAGCTGGGGCCTCACATCGCCACATCGGTGCTGCTCCAGGGCCTCGACTTCGTGTCGGCCGGTGGTCGGGTGTCGGCCGATCTGCTGGTGGACGAACCAGCGGCGGTCTACACCGGAATCGGCGCCGACATCGACGTCGTCGGCACCGGCGACAGCGTCGACGAACTCAACCAGCTCTTGCTCCGTCCCTTCGCCGAGGCACCAGGACCCATCCGAGCCGCGGTGTGCCTGGCCGACCCCGCCACCGCGGTGTTCTGTGAGTTCCTCGAACGGCACCTGGCGGCACTCGACCACGTGGTGGAGGTGACCCGCTATCGGGTCGGACCCAGCATCGCCGCCCACACCGGGCCCGGCACCGCGGGCGGGTTCTTCTGGCCCGCCGCCTGACTCCCTACTCCCGGCCC
>JBPCTQ010000304.1:0-8976 GCA_051011595.1 Acidimicrobiales bacterium | reverse complement strand
TGATGGTGAGCGGCAGCCAGCCACCTTCGGCCTCGGGGCGCAAGATGTTGCCGATTCCCCAGACGGTGCGGTCGGGGCGCCAGTTGAGTTCGTTGTCGGCCCAGACCAGCCACTGGTGGGGCACGATCCCGTAGGCGAGGAACAAACCGAAGAACACGTAGGTGGCACCGAGCATGGCTTCGCCCCACGTGAAGTCGGCGTCTTCGGGGCGCCGACCCTTGTACCACCAGAACAACCCGATCATCGCGAAGGTGGCCAGCAGCGACACGATGAATGCGACCATCTACGGCGGACCTTTCCGTGGTGTTGTCGGGCAGTTGCTCGGCTCGGTGGATCACCACCGCCGATCACTACTCGTGAATACGCTCACAAGTGTATCGACAGTGGTGCACTACCTCCGTCATCGGAAGGTCTACCACGGTGCCCAAATGCGTGAGACATTGGACGCAGCGCCCGACGGGGGATCATCCGGGGGCCACCGATTGCCCTCGCGATGAGGCTCCCGGGCACCACTCTGGGGGGGTCGCGGGGGGGGGGGGGGCCGCCCCCCAACCACCGCTCCGGCTTGGCCGCGCGCCATACTGTTTCGCTATGTTGACCGGTCGACGAGGCAACCGCTCCCCCCGTCGTAGAGGTCGTCTCCGGAGGCACCGTTGACCGAAGTTCCCGAGCATCTTCTCGAGCGCAGCCGAGAGGCTCGCGCCCGGCTCACCGGCGAGGGCGGCGACGCACCCGCCCCTGCGGCCGGCGAAGACAGCGGTGATGCCACCCCGGCCGTCGTCGAAGACACACCGGCCGTTCCGGCCGAGATCGAACCCATCGAGGTGGTACCCGAGCCCGTCTCACCCATGGTGGCCGCAGCCGAGGCTCGGCCCAAGATCCCGATGTGGGTGCTTCCCATTCTGGTGGTGCTGCCCATCTGGGGGTTCTTCTACGCCGGCAGCCTCGAACGCCCACCGGCCGCCGGTGGCCTGCTGGTCGAAGGACCCGAGGTTTACGAGGGCCAGGGCTGCGCGGGCTGTCACGGTGGCGCCGGCGGCGGCGGCACGGGCCGAACGCTGAGTGGCGGCGAGGTCATCGCCACGTTCCCCGATCCCCTCGGCCAGATCTGGTGGACCACCCACGGTTCACCGCCTGCGGGTACCCCGTACGGCGACCCGGGGCGAGCCGGAGGGCAGCGCACCTCGTTGAGCTTCACCGGCGTGGCCATGGCCGGGTTCGGCGAAGCCCTCAACGCCGAGGAGATCGTCGCCGTTGTCCACCACGAACGGGTGGCATTGGGCGGCGAGGACGCAGAGGAGCTGGCGTGGATGGAGGAGTGGATCGAGAGTCCCGACTTCCCCGAGAGTTTCGCCGACCTCCCCACCGACGAGGGTGAAGCCATCGCGGTCCTCCGCGAGCTGGCTGCAGAGTTCCTCGCCGAAGGTGAAGGCGAAGTAGCTGCGGGGTAGAAGCGTCTCCCGACCCACCCACAACGCAGAGCGCTAGCGATTCAGGCGCCGAATCGGTTCACTGATCTCACGACGATGATGAGCCCCACGATGCACAAACACGACTTGTTGGTCATTGGTGGCGGGCCGGGGGGAGCCGCCACCGGCTACTGGGCCGCCCGACGCGGGCTCGACGTGGTCATCGTCGAACGCAAACAGTTCCCGCGCGAAAAGACCTGCGGCGACGGGTTGACCCCGCGGGCCGTGCACCAGCTGCACGAGATGGGCCTCACCGCCGAGCTCGAGCGTTATCACCGCTACGACGGGCTGCGGGCCGTGGCCCACGATCGCACCATCGAGTTGAAGTGGCCCGATCACCCCATCTACCCCAACTGGGGTCACGTGGTGAAGCGGTGCGACCTCGACACCTTCGTGGCCGAGAACGCGGTCGCGGCCGGCGCCGTGCTGCACCAGGGCACCGAAGCCGTCGAACCACTGTTCCGCAACGGACGGCTGGTGGGGGCCACGGTGGCCGACAAATCCACCGGCGAGCAGCGCGACATCCTGGCCGACTACGTCGTTGTGGCCGACGGAGCCAACAGCCGCTTCGGCCGCGCCTTGGGTGCCACCCGCGACCGCTCCTACCCGCAAGGTATGGCCATCCGCGGCTACTTCGAGAGTCCCATGCACGACGACCCGTGGATCGAGTCGGCCCTCAACGTGCGGGACCGGGCCGGCAATTCGGTGCCCGGCTACGGCTGGATCTTCCCGGTGGGCGACGGCACCATCAACGTCGGCATCGGACTGTTGTCGACGTTCCGCGACTACAAGTCCATCAACACCAGCTGGCTGATGAGTGAGTTCTCGGCCACCCTTCCCAGCTACTGGGGGATCGACCCCGAATCGCCGGTGGCGCCCCCTACCGGCGGACGGCTGCCCATGGCCGGCTCGGTGAACCCGAAGGTGGGCCCCAACTGGCTGCTCGTGGGTGATTCCGGCGGCTCGATCAACCCGTTCAACGGTGAGGGCATCGACTATGCCTACGAGACCGGACGCAAGGCCGCCGACCTGGTGGCCGATGCCATCGGTGCCCGCGACGGCATGGTGTTGCAGCGCTACACCCAGTATCTCGACGACGAGTTCGCGCTGTACTTCAAGGTGGCCCGGCTCTTCGCCAAGGTGATCGGCAACCCCACCCTCATCCGTGAGCTCACCCGGGTGGGGATGCAGTCGCGCACGCTCATGGACTGGGCGCTGCGGATCATGGCCAACCTGTTGCGTGAAGACGAACTGGGTCCGGCCGAAGCGGCGTACAAGGCCATTGCCGGCATCGTGCGGGTCGTTCCCGAACGAGCCGCCGCCATCTGAGGCCGACCCGGTCGATCGGGCTGGGGTGACCTACGTCCGTGGCGCCACCGCACCCACCGATGCAGGCTGGTGGGGCCGCTGTCGAGTAGGAAGTCACCCATGAGCGACCTCAGTCCCGCACCCGTCACCGACTGGGCCACCGACTTCGACCACACCCACCCCGACTACGCGGCCAACACCCACGACATCTGGGACGACCTGCGCCAGCAGTGCCCGGTGGCCCACTCCGATCGTTTCGGAGGGGTCTGGCTGCCGACTCGCCACGACGACGTTCGGGCCATCGCCAACGACACCGACAATTTCAGCTCGGTCGGCGTCATCGTCACGGCCTGGCGACCCGACATCCCGCCACCGGTCGGGTACGCACCCCCCATCACCTCCGATCCCCCCTTCCATGCCGAAGCCCGGGGCCTGTTGCTGTCGGCCTTCGCCCCCAAGGCGATCAAGCAACTGGAGGAGGCCACCCGCAAGCTGTGCGGCGAGCTGATCGACGAGCTGATGGCCGGTGACGGCGATTCGGTCGATGCGTCCACGCAGTACGCCCAACACATCCCGGTGCGGGTCATCGCCCACATGCTGGGGGTGCCGCCCGAAGACGGCGACCGCTTCCGGGTCTTCATCCACCGCATCCTGGAGACGCCGGGCCAGAACGAGGCGATCGATCCCGGCGACACCCTCGAGGCGTACCTCGACGGCATCATCGCCGATCACCGCGAGCACCCCCGCGACGACCTGATCAGCTACCTCATCGACGCCGAGCTGGAGGGTCAGCCGCTGAGCGACGACCACATCCGGGGCACCATCGGATTGTTGTTGTTGGCCGGCATCGACACCACCTGGTCGGCCATCGGCGCCAGCCTGTGGCACCTGGCAAGCCATCCCGACGACCGTCGGCGCCTGGTGGCCGAACCCGAGCTGATGCCCTTCGCCACCGAAGAGCTGCTGCGGGCCTACTCGCCGGTGACGATGGCTCGGCTGGTGGCCGAAGACGTCGAGTTGGGCGGCTGCCCGATGAAGAAGGACGACTGGGTGTTGCTGCCGTTCCCGGCGGCCAATCGTGATCCCGAGTTCTTCGACCAGGCCGACGAGGTCGTACTCGATCGGGCCAAGAATCGTCACTCGGCCTTCGGGCTGGGTATCCATCGATGTGTGGGATCGAACCTGGCCCGGATGGAGCTCACTGTGGCCATCGAGGAATGGTTGGCTCGCATTCCCGAGTTCGAGCTGGCCGACCCCGATGGTGTGTTGTGGTCGACCGGGCAGATACGAGGACCTCGTCAACTGCCGGTCCGTGTGGGGGCGTCGTCGTGAAGATCCGCTACGACAAGTCACTCTGCCAGGGCCACAACCGGTGTTACATGTTGGCCCCCGAACTGTTCGACGTCGACGAAGACGGTTATGCGGTGCTACGCATCGACGGTGATGTTCCTTCCGAGTTGGAGGAGAAGGCGCAGCTGTGTGCCGACAACTGTCCCGAGTACGCCATCGAGATCGACGGCTGACCGGGCCGACGGGCACAGGGCGAACCCCGAAAGAGCCGATCGGCTCAGGCGCGCGGCGGGCCTGGAGAGCCACCCTGGCCTGGTGACGCGACGCCTGGTCCCGCTGTGGCTGTTGCTCGCCGCAACCGGCGGGCTCCTGGCCACCGGGAGACTGGAGGCCGCGCCATCCGGCGCGCCCGAGATCGGCACGGCCCGGGTGGCCTACAACGACACCATCGAGTCGGCCGAATACGCCAACGGTGTCGACCTGGTGGCGTCCTACAGCGTGGTCGACGATCAGCTCACCGGCGCCTCCCCGGTCGACCCGACCCACGACGAGCTGTGGTCGACGGTGACCGACACGGTGCCCGAACCGTGGCGCACACGAATTCGCCAGTTCTCAGTGGTGCAGCAGGGCGCCGCCGGCACCGTGGCCATGGTGCACCAGAGCGGGATCGACCCCGACCGTTGGTTGCTGAGCGTCGACATCGCCGACGCCGACAACGGACGGCTGCTCGTGGACACGCTGGTGCACGAGCTGGTCCACCTGGTCACGCTGCGGCCCGAAGAGTTCACCTTCGAACACCGACTGTCGGGTGACTGCGACGGTGTGACGGTGGCCGTCGGCTGCGCCCACCCGGGCAGTGTGGTGGCCCGCTGGGCCGATGCCTTCTGGACCGACCCGAGCCAGTCGACCCCGTTCGACCCGGAGTCGTTCGTGGCCCCGTACGCGGCCACCGGGCCCCACGAGGACCTGGCCGAGACCTTCCTCTACTGGACCCGCGGCGACCGACCCGAAGCCGGTTCGGTGCTGGCGGCCAAGTTCGCGTTCATCGACACCGAACCGGACCTGGCGACCCTGGCCACCGGCTGATCTGTTCGATCAGCCCTCGGGGGGCAGTTCGAGCTGGGCCGCGATGCGTTGGCGCAGTGACTCGGGCACCTTCTCCTGGCAGCGCTGGGCTACCACCTTGCGCAGCTCCTCTTCGAAGTCGAAGGCGTCGAGGCACTGGCCGCATTTGTCGAGATGATCGTGGATCGCCGTGCGTCGGGCGTCGTCGAGCTCACCGTCGATGTACTCGTAGAGCTCGTGAAGGGCCTGGTTGCAGTCGGGTTCGTCGCACTCAGCTGCCATGGTGCTATCCCTCTCCGGTCTCGACCCCGTCGGGGACGAGACGACGATCCTTGGCAAACTCGAACAACGCCTTCTGCATCGCCTTTCTTCCCCGATGGAGCCGGCTCATGACCGTGCCGATGGGAATGTCGAGGATCTCGGCGATCTCCTTGTAGGAGAAGCCTTCGACGTCGGCCAGCAGGACCGGCATACGGAAGTTCTCGGGCAGGCCTTCTATGGCTTCTTTCACCTCGTATTCGGTGAGCGAGTCGAGTAGTTCGTCCTCGGCGCTGCGGGACCGGGTGGCCCCCTCGGCGCCACCCAGCCGGCGGTAGAGGAAGAGGTCTTCCACGTCGGCCAGGTCGCTCTCGTCGGGCTGGCGCTGCTTCTTGCGGTAGATGTTGATGTAGGAGTTGGTGAGGATGCGGTACAGCCAGGCCTTGAGGTTGGTGCCCTCCTGGAAGCCGCCGAACCCGCGGTAGGCCTTGAGGTAGGTCTCCTGCACCAGATCCTCGGCGTCGGCCGGATTGCGGGTCATACGGAGCGCTGCCGCGTACAGCGAGTCCATGAGGGGCATTGCCTGCGCTGCGAAGGTCGCCTGATCAGCCATGAGGCGGCCAACCTAGTGGCCGGGTGCAGCCCAACACCATCGGCGATTCGTGGCGGCAGCCCGGGACCCCGCGGGTACCCTGTCCGGCACGCCCGAGTAGCTCAGTCGGCAGAGCGATTCACTCGTAATGAATAGGTCAGGAGTTCAATTCTCCTCTCGGGCTCGAAGGCTGCCTCTCGACGGTTTCGCCGCCGAAGAGTCCGGCTGCCTCAGCGCGGCGGCGATCGGGAGATCAGGCCCACGTCCCAACCGCCCGGGACCCCCTTCAACTCCGTCGTCCCCCGGCTCTCGTAGGAGAACCGCTGGCCGGCGAGCAGGGCGAACGTGGCTCTCGTGGTCGTGACCTCTCCCCCACCCGTCACGTCCAACAGTCGGGCGGCGATCACGACACCCAGCCCATGCACGTCGTCGGCCACTTCCTCGACCTCGGCGGCATGGACGGCGGCTCGCACCGCCATCCCGAGATCGTTGGCACCGGCACTGACGGCGAGCGCCGCGTCGACGGCCTTGGACGGGAGCGCGAACACGGCCAGCACGCCGTCACCAAGATGCTTGACGACCCGACCGCCGTGCTGGTGGACGGCGTCGGCGACGAGCCCGTCGTGTCTCGCCAGTTGCTCGACCCACGCGTCGTCGCCGACCGCCGCGTTTCGGGAGGTGGAATCCACGATGTCGCTGAACAACAGCGCCACCAGCGACCGCTCGCCGGATCCGCCCGAGCGGGTGCCCACCAGGAAGGCCTCGATCTCCTGGGACACGCTGTCACCGGGCACCGCCCAGAGCAGGTGGTCTGGCGCCGAGATCGGGCACCAGGTCGCGTCGACGGCTCGGTCGGCCAGCCATCGGGACACGTCGTCGGGAACGTAGGAGCTGCCCGTCGTGCACACCACGAGCATGGGCTGGGTGACCGATGGCAGGAGGTGACGAACGTCGGCCGACCAAGACAGCTCCCAGTGGTCGCGGGCGAACCGGGGACCGGCTCCCCGCTTGGCGTAGCGGCTCCACCACCGGCGGACCTCGGCGTCACCGGCCACGCTCGGTGCCATGGCGTCGAGATCCCTGGCGTCGTCGACCGAGTCGACAGCAGCCACCGACTGCATCTCCCTCGCCGAGTCCGGTCTGATGCCCACGGGATAGTCGGGCGCCCAGGCCGACCTGGCTCCGCCGTTGGCCAGAACCAACGACGCCACCCGATCCGGGTGTGAGGCTGCGAGCGCAAGCGCGGGTGCGACCTCATGTCCGGTGGCCAACAGGTGGGCCCGCTCGATCTCCGCGGCATCGAGCACAGCCAGGCCGTCGGCCACCCAGGTCTCCATCGTCGGGCGATCAATCGGATCGGAGTACCCCACGCCCCGGTGATCGAAGCGAGTGAAGCGGCAGAACCGCTCGAGCCGCTCCTCGAACCGGCGCCATCTGGGCTGGTCGTCGGCGGTGTCGAAGGGGAGCATCGTGCCGAAGCCCCCGTACTCGACGAGGTCCACGGGGCCATCGCCACGCTGTCGGTAGGCCACGAATGAGCCGTCAGCGGTCGGCGCGTAGCTGATCTCGCCGTCGGTCACTGCGCTCAACCTTAGAGGCGTGACTCCTCGGGCTGCACGTCCCGGCGGCGGGACCGCCGGCCATTGCGTGGGCTGCTCGTGCCGACGACAGCGTACTTCCGTAGGGGAAGACCGTTGCGAACACAGCGGACAACTCCGCGCACGGCGCAGATCCGAGCCCTCGCCGTTTCGGTGTTCTCGAATCTGTGACACAGAGCTGGCGACGACACCATCAACAGCGTCGGGACCCCAGGACGCAGCCGTTCTCACTCGCGGGTCGGCTGGTGCCACACCAACCAGCCACGGCATCGGGACGTAGGCCTCTTCCCGATCTTGCGCTCCTGAGGATGATCGGGGAGATCTCGCGATATGTGTCGCGGGCGTGGTCGATGGCCGCGAGGAGGACGCTTCGTGGGCGACACAACCTTCACCCGCCGAGGGATCATCGGCCTCGGTGCCGGCGTGGCCCTCACCGCGGTTGCGGGCGGATCGCTCAGGATGTGGCTCTACGAACGAATGCGATGGGGTGAGGACTTCTTCCCCGGCACACCGCCGGACATCACTCTCGAGCCGCAGGCCTGGACAACAACGGGCGACACCATCACCTTTGCGGTGCTCGGCGACAACGGCACCGGCGGCCGCAACCAGATGGACGTGGCCAGGCAGATGGCCCAGACCTACCAGGCAACGCCCTATGGCCTGGTGCTACTGGTCGGTGACATCTCCTACTACGGCAGCATCGACGACCGGTGGGACGAGGTCTTCGTCGAGCCCTACACGCCGCTCATCGACGCAGGCGTCGAGTGGGAACTGGCCATCGGCAACCACGAGCTCAGCGAGAAGAAGAGCGACTCGGCCGCGGCGGAGATCGAGGCCCAGCTGCGCGCCTTCGGCAAACCCGGCACCTACTACTCCGAGGTCCACGGGCCCATGGAAGTGTTCGTGCTGGACACGTCGATTCCGTTGGCGACCGGCGAAGGAGGACCCGAGCAGCTGGCCTGGCTGGAAGAGGCGCTGGTGGCATCGCAGGCCCGATGGAAGGTGGCCATCATGCATCAGCCGCCGTACTCGTCCGGCAGCCACGGCTCACACATGGCCGTACGCGAAGCGGTCGAACCCCTGTTCATCGAACACGGTGTCGACATTGCCTTCACCGGCCACGATCACCACTACGAGCGGACCACACCGCAGAGCGGGGTGGTCTGGGTCGTCAGCGGCGCAGGGGCCAAGCGCAGCCGGGTGGGCGAGAGCGACTTCACCGCTCACGCCGAATCGACCCTGCAGTTCATGTTGGTGGAGATCGACGGCGACACCATGGTCGTCGAGGCCATCACCACCGATGGCCGGGTCATCGACGAGGTCGTTCTGCAAGCTCGGGCGGCCGGGTGAGCCGGCGCGCCGCTACCGGGCAGGGTCTCCTCGCCGGTGCGATCGT
>JBPCTQ010000303.1:0-32907 GCA_051011595.1 Acidimicrobiales bacterium | reverse complement strand
TCGACACCACCGCCACCCAGATCTGGTTGTGGGGTCAGGGCCCCCAGCCCCGTATGCAGCCCTTCAGCGAACGGTTCGGTGTGTCGGCCGGGCTGGTCACGGCCGTCGACCTGGTTCGCGGTCTGGGAGTGTTGACCGGTATCGATGTGCACGAGGTTGCTGGGGCCACCGGATGGTTCGACACCGACTACGAGGGCAAGCGGGATTGTGCCCTCGATGCCCTGGCCGACGGCGCCGACCTCTTCTTGATTCATGTCGAAGCCACCGACGAGGCCGGTCATGCCGGAAGCGCCGAGGAGAAGGTTCGGGCCCTCGAGAATTGGGACAGCCGTATCCTCGACGGCCTGGTCAAGGGTCTCGACCAGCAGGGCCCGTGGCGCATGTTGTTGATGCCCGACCATGCCACCCCACTCGATCTCAAGACCCACACCCCCGACCCGGTGCCGTACCTGTTGGTCGATTCAGAGGTCGACGGAACCGGCGGCCTCTACACCGAAGCCGGAGTGGCCGACCGGCCGCTGGTGGCCGGTCACGATCTGATGGGTCTGCTGATCGGCTGAACTACTCGCAGCAGGTGCCGGCCGCCGGGATCAACTGGTCGGCATCGTCGAGCACCACGTAGACCTCCCACGCCAGATCGTCGGGATCGGTGACGTAGGTCTTGTCCTGCTCGGCGAAGCAACAGGTGGTGTTGGCCACATCGGTGGGTTCGAGTCCGGCATCGGAGGCGCGGGCCGCGAAGTCGGTGACCTCCGCGGTGCTCGACACCTCGACACCGAGGTGGTTCATGGTGCCGGCGGCGGCGGCGTTCTCGACCAGCACCAGCTTCAATGGCGGATCGGCCACCTTGAAGTTGGCGTGGCCGTTGCGAATCTTGGCGGGTTCGGTGCCGAACGTCCGTGAATAGAACGAGATGGCGGCGTCGAGATCGCTGACGTTGAGGGCGAGTTGAAGTCTGCTCATGAGAAGACCATGACCTAAATATCGATGGTTGTCAATATCGACAGCCATAAATATTTCGGCTACCATGTTCGACCATGAGCCTCGTCGCCCGCCTCCAGGATTCTGCGTGTTGCCCACCCCTCGGCGACACCGCCCTCACCGAGTCCGAGTCGGAGACGGCGGCGGCCATCTTCGCGGTGCTGTCGGACCCGGTGCGGCTCCGGCTGCTGAGCCTCATCGCCAACCAACCCGACGGGGCCTGCGGCTGTGAGTTGGTCGATGTGTTGGGTCGGTCCCAGCCCACGGTGAGCCATCACCTCAAGGTGCTCAACGAAGCGGGCCTGCTCGACCGCGAACGACGGGGACGCTGGATCTGGTACACGGTGGCCGACGGCAGCCTGCGAGCGGTGCGGGAGTTGCTGGCTCTCTAGGACCGGTTGTTGTCAGCCACGAACCGGCCCCGATACCCTGACGAGTGTTCTGTCGGCGGGGACCACCCCACCGGACCCGTCATGGCACGGCGTCGGTACCGACGGCGCACACCGCGGGAGCCACCCGAACATCGCCGGGTCGGCGAACGCCGCGGGGTGCGAGCGTGCATTTCATCTCAAGCAGAAAACGAGGCCACTCGTGAGCGTTGACTCGACCGAGCTTCGGAAATCGACCCTCCAGCGCAAGGACCGCGAAGAGCTGACGGCCATCGCCACCGCGCTCGGCGCCAAACCGTCCTCGCGGGCCCGCAAGGCGGAGATCGTGGATCTCATTCTCGAGACGGTGTCGGATGGGTCCGAGGAGGCGACGGAGGACCAGGGCGACGAGCACGACACGGAGGCCGAGCCAACCGACGTCGAGGAGCCCGAAGCGGCCGAGACGCCGAGCAAGAACGGCGACGACGGCGGCACCGACCAAAAGGCCGGCGACCAACCCGAGGTCGGCAATCGTCGGCGGCGGCGGCGTGGACGTGGTGGCGACCGGGACTCGTCCTCCGACACGTGGGACGGCGAACCCATCCCCGTCCAGGGTTTCCTGGACCTGCGCGACGAGGGCTACGGCTTCTTGCGCACCAACGGATGGGTCCCCAGCAAAGACGACGCGTACGTGCCGGTGAAGATGGTTCGCCAGCTCGGTCTGCGGCGCGGTGACGAGCTGACCGGAGCGTCCCGTCCGGCCAACCAGAACGAGAAGAACCCCGCGATCCTCACCATCGACACGGTCAACGGAACCGATCCGGCCAAGAGTTCCGATCGCCCGGGCTTCGATTCGCTCACCCCCGTCCTGCCCACGAGTCAATTGGTGCAGGAGGTGGCCGACGACCCCGCCGCCATGACCGCCCGGGTGATCGACATCGTGGCGCCTGTGGGCCGGGGCCAGCGCGGACTCGTCATCGGTCCGGCTCGGGCCGACGGTCTCGCGGTGCTCAAGGCCATGGCTCGGTCCATCGAAGCCAACGACCCCGACGTGCACATCATCGTGTTGCTCATCGACGAGCGGCCCGAAGACGTCATCGACATGAAGCGGCATCTCTCCGGTGGTGAGGTCCAAGCCTCCACCTTCGACCGTCCGGCCGACGAGCACGTCCTGGTGGCCGAGATGACCATCGAACGAGCGAAGCGGATGGTCGAGTTCGGTGCCGACGTGTGTGTGCTGATGAACGGTGTCACCCGGCTGGCTCGCTCCTACGACGTGGTGGCGCCCTCATCGGGTCGTAACGCCGCACCGACACCGGTCGACAACTGGGCCATCTATCAGACCAAGAAGTTCCTCGGCGCGGCCCGCAACCTCGAAGAGGGTGGCTCACTCACCGTGATCGGCACGGCCATCAGTGAGGGTTCGGCCACCGACCAGGCCATCCTCGACGGGTTGGCCGACACGGCCGGTTCGGTGCTGTACCTCGACGGATTGGCTGCGGTGCGAGGCATCGAACCCCCCGTCGACGTGGTGGCGTCACGAACCCGTCATCTCGACTCCCTGCTCGACGACGCCGAGCTCGGCCACAATGCCGGCATCCGGCGGGCCCTGGCCGACCTGGGCGACGCCGGGCTCGATGCGCTGCTGGTGCAGCTCGCGGCCGTGTCGAACAATGCCGGGCTCGATCCGGCCAAGCTGGGTTGAGAACGGCCCACGACCTCCTAGGATTGACGATCGCTATGAAGCAGGACATCCACCCCCAGTACCGGCCGGTCGTGTTCCAGGACCAGTCCGCCGGCACCTCTTTCCTCACCCGGTCGACCATCGAAACCGATGAGACCGTCGAGTGGGAAGACGGCAACACCTATCCACTGGCCAAGGTGGAGATCTCCAGCGCCAGTCACCCGTTCTTCACCGGCACCATGAAGATCGTCGACACCGCCGGCCGGGTGGAGCGCTTCGAGCGGCGCTACGGCAAGCGTCGCAAGAGCTGATCGACTCCGACCGACAACTGGCCCTCCACCGGGGCCTGGCCACGGCGTTCGCCCGACAGACCGTCGGTTTCGCTGACGACGCGACAGCGCTGGGGTATCCCGATGGTGCCGGCGTGGTGTCCGGATCGCGGGCGGTGGTGTATCGAGCCGGATCGGGTCGCGATGCACTGGGCGGGTTGTTGATCTGGGCCGACCGCCATGGTGTCGACGACGTGGCCGTGCTGGTCGACGAACACGCCGGTGATCTGGCCCGTCGGGTGGCAGCCCTGGACGCGCCGATCTCGACCTGGCAGCGCAACCGATCCGAGGCCGTGCCGGCCGACGTGGAGCCGTTGGAGCTCGAAGCCGAACCCCCAGCCGGCATCGACGAGTTCGTCGAGATCATCGAACACCACGGCCTGGAGGTCGTGGCCGAACACGGCGTGGTGACCGCCGAGTTGTCGGGATTGGAGGTGGCCCGCATCGAGTCCGACGGCACCGTCGCCCACATGACGGTGGGGGTGGGTCGTTTCGACCGGGAGGCAGGGGCCATGCTCCGCCACGGCGACGATCTGGGCGACCGCCTGGCCGACGCCCTGCTCGAGGTGGGCCCGCACCGCCGGGCCGGAGCCGAACCCCATCCGGTGAATCGACTGGGAAGAGAACGTTGGCTGCGGGCGGGGGCCCTTGACGATCCGGGCTCGGTGGGCCTCACCTCGCTGGCGCCGGTGTCGCCCGCCTACCCGCGACCGAATCTGCGAGCCCCATCGGTTGCCCCGGCAGTGGGTCCCGACACCGAAGGGGTGCCCACCCTGGTGATCTTCACCGTGGGGGTCGACATCGACGTGGTCCCCCACGCCGCCGATCTGGTGGCACGCGAGGGCGCCGAGCAGGTGGTGCTGGCCGGGCTCGCACGCGATCAGCTCGATCCCATCCGTCGTCTGGCCGAACGGCTTCCGGTGCCCCATCGCTTCGTGGCCGTGGATCAGCCCTGGCCCCGATGACCGTAGTCTGAGGTCATGGCCGATCTCGCCGAACGTCTGGCGTCGCTGCGGGACGAACTCCGCGACGTGGAGACGCGCCTGGCCGATCCCGATCTGCACGCCGACCAGACGCGGGCCACGGCCACCCTGAAGCGCCACAAAGAGCTGGCCGAGCTGGTGGCGACCGCCGACACCCTCGATCAGGCCACCGACGATCTGGTGGTGGCTCGCGAGATGCGCCGTGAGGCCGAGGGCAGCGACGAAGCACTGCTCGACACCGAGATCGCCGAGCTGGAGGCAACGGTCGACGATGCCACTGCTCGGCTCCATGTCCTGTTGTTGCCGCGCGACCCCAACGACGACCGCAATGTGATCGTCGAGATCCGGGGGGCGGCGGGGGGTGAGGAAGCCAACCTGTTCGCTCGTGACCTGTACGAGATGTACGTGGGTTACGCCAAGCGGCTGGGGTGGGCCAGCGAGCTGCTCGGGGCCCAGGCTTCCGACATGGGTGGGTTCACCGATGTCACCTTCCTGGTCAAGGGCGATCGGGTCTGGACCCGGATGAAGTTCGAGGGTGGCACCCACCGGGTCCAGCGGGTTCCCGTAACCGAGAGTCAGGGCCGGATCCACACCTCGTCGGCCGCGGTGGTGGTGTTACCCGAGGCCGAAGAGGTCGAGGTCTCCATCGAGGACAAGGATCTCCAGATCGACTACTTCCGGGCATCGGGTCCGGGTGGTCAGTCGGTGAACACCACCGATTCGGCCGTGCGTATCTCTCATGTGCCCACCGGCATCTCGGTATCGATGCAAGACGAGAAGAGCCAGCTGCAGAACCGCGAGAAGGCCATGCGAGTGCTGCGAGCTCGGTTGCTCCAACAACAACAAGAGGAGCAGCAGGCCGAGCAGTCCGCCGCCCGGCGCTCGCAGGTGGGCACCGGGGACCGTTCCGAGAAGATCCGCACCTACAACTTCAAGGAGAACCGGGTCACCGAGCACCGCATCTCGCTCACCGTGCACAAACTCGACAAGGTCCTGGCCGGTGAGCTGGACGAGATCAGCGACGCCCTCGTGCACGAGGAGCAGCAACGACGCCTGCAGGGCGATGACGGCTGACGATGGCACCATCGAGTGGCGCCGCCTGTATGACGAGGCCCGCCAACGACTGAGCGTGGTGTCCGACAACGCCGACATCGATGCCCGTCGCATCGTCGAGGAGGCCGGCGGCTTCGAGGGAGCCGAGTTCGTGTTGGGGCTGCGCGAGCTGGTCACCGAGCGCGGAGTGGTCCGTTTCGACCGCATGGTCGAACGCCGGCTGCAGGGTGAGCCGCTGCAGTACGTGGTGGGTCGTTGGGGATTCCGGACCCTCGACCTGGCCGTCGACCAACGAGTGCTCATCCCGCGTCCCGAGACCGAGGTGGTGGTCGAGGAGGCCCTGGCCGAGCTGGATCGCATCCAGGGCACCAGGGTGCTCGACCTGGGAACCGGATCAGGAGCCATTGCCTTGTCGATCGCCGCCGAACGCCAACACACCGAGGTGTGGGCGGTGGAGCGCTCAGCCGACGCCCTGGCGGTGGCGCGGGCCAACCTCTCGGGGCTGGGACGGGCGGCCGTGCGGGTTCGCCTGGTGGAAGGCACCTGGTTCGACCCCCTCGACTCGGAGCTGGCCGGTTCGTTCGATCTGATCGTCTCCAACCCGCCCTACGTGGCCGCCGACGACCCACTCCCTCCGCTGGTGGCCGACTGGGAGCCGACTGCGGCCCTGGTGCCAGGTCCGCTGGGCACCGAGGACGTCGATCACATCATCGCGACGGCTCGTCCGTGGCTGGCTCCCGAAGGGGTGCTGGTGGTGGAACGTGCGCCCGACAAGGCGGACTGGGCCCGCCGCCGAGCGCTCGACGCCGGTTGCGAGCGAGCCCAGATCCGCCCCGATCTCGTCGAGCGTGACCGGATGCTGGTGGCCAGCCGATGACCATCGTGGCCGCCGCCGACCCGGCCGCCTTGGCCCACGCCGCCGACACGCTGCGATCGGGCCAACCGGTGGTGGTCCCCACCGACACGGTGTACGGGCTGGTCGCCCGAGCCGACGACACCGAGGCGGTGCGCACCATCTTCGAATGGAAGGAGCGTCCCGACCAGCAGGTGATGGCCGTGCTCGTGGCGTCGCGCGCTCAGGCCGAGGAGCTGGGCCAATTCACACCCCTGGCCGGCCGTCTCGCCCGAGCGTTCTGGCCTGGACCGCTGACGTTGGTGGTCGATCAGCAGCCCGGCATCACACTCAGCCTGGGCCCGCCGTCGACGACCGTAGGCCTCCGTTGGCCGGCCGCCGCCTTCGCCTGTGCGCTGGCCGACGAGGTCGGTCCGCTCACCGCCACCAGCGCCAACCGCCACGGTGAGGCACCGGCCACGACGGCTCCGGCCGTGGCCGAGCAGCTCGGCCGGCACGGGGCGGTCATCATCGATGGTGGTGCGCTCGACGGGGCCGCATCGACGGTGGTCGACGCGAGAGGGCCCGACCCGCAGATGCTGCGGATCGGGCCCCTCACCGAATGGGATGTACGCGCCGCGGCGCGTGGGTGATCAGCCCAGGCAGTCGATGGTGATCTGGCTGATGGCTTCGGTCTCCTCGGCGGTGGGTTCTTCGTCGTTGAGCTCCAACGCCCGGTCTTCGCCCAGTTCGGAGATCCAGCCGTCGACCATGCACTCGGCCTGCACTCGGGTGAGACCGCCGTCCTCCATGAGCTGATCGATCGTTCCTTCCCGATCGACGCTCTCGCCGCAGCCCGCCAACAGGGCCAGCGAGGCGAGCGAGAACACCGCGGTGCTCAGTAGTTTCTTCATCTGGGTGTGCTCCGTTTCGGATGTATACCGGGCATGGCGAATGTGATTGCCCGCCGTGAACAATCGACGATTCCCGAGCGATGGTAAGGGGTGGGGTCGGAAGGCTCGTGGATGGGGCTGGCTGGTGTGGGCCACGACGTAGAGTGCGAGCATGCGTATCGCCGTCGGTTCCGATCATGCCGGGTTCGAGTTGAAGGCCGTGCTGGCCGATCATCTGCGCACGATGGGCCACGAGGTGATCGATCTCGGCACCGATTCCACCGATCGGGTCGACTATCCCGACTTCGGTGCCGCGGTGGGCCGTTCGGTGGCAGGGGGTGATACCGACTTGGGCGTGTGTGTGTGCGGCACCGGCATCGGTATCGCCATGGCCGCCAACAAGATCAGCGGTATCCGAGCCGCCACCGTGCACGACGTCACGTCGGCCCGGCTGACCCGTCAACACAACAACGCCAACGTGTTGTGTCTGGGCGAACGCCTCACCGGGGAAGAGGTGGCCAAAGACGCCGTATCGGCATGGCTCGACGCCGAGTTCGAGGGGGGCCGCCACAGCCCACGGGTGGCCAAGATCGATGCGCTTTCTTGACATGATGGCCGGGTTGCCGACACCAGAAGGGTGAACATGGCCAACGAACATTCGCCCAACCACGACATGCCCGTCGTCATCTTGTGCGGCGGCTTCGGGACGCGTATTCGCGAAGCGTCCGAGAGCCTGCCCAAACCGATGATCGACGTCGGCGGACGACCCATCGTGTGGCACATCATGAAGACCTACAGCCAGTACGGCTTCCGTCGGTTCGTGCTGTGCCTGGGGTACAAGGCGGGCGACATCAAGGACTACTTCCTGCGCTACCGCGAGCATCAGTCCGACTTCACCGTGCAGCTCGGCTCCGACGCCGAACCGCAGTACCACGGCAGCGACAACGCCGAGGACTGGGAGGTCACCTGTGTCGACACCGGCCTCGACACCCTCACGGGTGGGCGTCTGGCCCGGGTTGCACCGTTCCTCGACGCCGATGCCTTCATGCTCACCTACGGCGACGGCGTGGCCGACGTCGACATCGGCGCACTGGTGGCGGCCCACCGGGCCCACGGTCTCATGGGCACCGTCACCGCTGTCCACCCCACTTCACGCTTCGGTGAGTTGGCCGTCGACGGGGGAACGGTCACCGATTTCGCCGAGAAGCCCATGCTCAACGAGGGCCTCGTCAACGGCGGCTACTTCGTCTTCGACCGGGCCTTCCTCGACTACGTGACCCCCGACGACGGCATGCTCGAATCGGGAGCGCTGCAGAAGCTCACCGCCGACGGTCAGCTGGGCCACTTCGTGCACAAGGGATTCTGGCGGGGGATGGACACCTACCGCGAGTACGTCGAGCTCAACCAACTGTGGGACGAAGGCACCGCCCCATGGAAGATCTGGTGACTGAGCGCGCCGACCGGTACGACTACGCCATCATCGGTGGTGGCATTCTCGGGCTGGCCACGGCCATGACCCTGGCCCGGCAGCGAGGCCCGAGCTCGGGCGGGGCGGGCATCGTGGTGCTCGAGAAGGAGCCCGACTGGGCCCAGCACCAGACCGGCCGCAACTCCGGCGTCATCCACGCCGGTGTGTACTACAAACCCGGATCGCTGAAAGCCACCATGTGCCAGGCCGGTAGCGCCAGCATCGTGGCATTCGCCCAGGAGCACGACATCGACTACGAGGTGTGCGGAAAGCTCATCGTCGCCACCGAGGACAGCCAACTCGACGGCCTGCGAGCGCTGCACCAGCGAGCGCTCGAGAACGGTCTGCCGGTCGAGCTCATCGGCGCCGAGGAGTCGGCCGAGATCGAACCCCACGTCCGATCGGTGGGCGCCATCAAGTCACCCACCACCGGCATCATCGACTACGTGGCCGTGTGCCGGGCCTACGCCCGCCTGGCGGCCGACGCCGGCGCCGAGCTGCGCCACGGAGTCGAGGTCACCGACCTCACCCGTGACGGCACCGACCAGATCCTCTCCACCACCGACGGCGAGGTACGCGCTCGTTTCGTGGTGAGCTGCGCCGGGTTGCAGAGTGACCGTATCGCGCGGCTCCAGGGTGCCGATCCTGGCGCCCGCATCGTGCCCTTCCGAGGCGAGTACTACGAGCTGGTCCCCGATCGACGCCATCTGGTGAAACACCTGGTGTACCCCGTCCCCAATCCCGACTTCCCGTTCCTCGGTGTGCATTTCACCCGCATGATCTCGGGTGAAGTCCACGCCGGACCCAACGCGGTGTTGGCCTTCAAGCGGGAGGGTTACCGCAAACGCGACATCTCGGCCCGCGACCTGGTCGATGTGTTGGGTTACCGGGGCTTCTGGCATCTGGCTCGGGCCCACTGGCGTGACGGCATGGCCGAGATGGTCCGGTCGTTCTCCAAGGCGCAGTTCACCAAGAGCCTCCAGGAGTTGGTCCCCGAGGTCACGGCCGACGATCTGGTGCCGTCGGAGGCGGGCGTACGGGCCCAGGCCCTCAAGCCCGACGGGGGATTGGTCGACGACTTCTTGATCGTCGAGGAGGAGGGTGCCCTGCACGTGTGCAACGCCCCCTCGCCGGCGGCCACGGCGTCGCTCGAGATCGCCCAGCGGGTGGTTCAGCGCATCGTCGAGGCAGACTCAACGGCAGCACAACCGGGCCGATAGGCACGGCACTTCCCCGCACTGCGAACAACGAGGTCAACGTGAGAATCCTGGTCACTGGGACAGAGGGCTACCTGGGGTCGGTCCTGGCGCCGAGGTTGATGGCCGGTGGTCACGATGTGGTGGGTCTCGACACCTGCTTCTACAAGACCGGCTGGCTCTACCACGGTGTCGACATGGCCCCCCGAACGATCGTCAAGGATCTGCGTGACGCCACGTCCGACGACTTCGAGGGCATCGACGCCGTCGTGCACATGGCCGAGCTGAGCAACGACCCCACGGGTGAGCTGCGGCCGGGGATCACCCACGAGATCAACCATCGAGGCTCCGTCCACCTGGCCACGCTGGCCAAGGCGGCCGGGGTCGAACGCTTCGTGTACATGTCGTCGTGCAGTGTCTACGGCGTGGCCAGCGAGGGGGCCGTCACCGAGGAATCGGCCGTCAATCCCCAAACGGCCTACGCCGAGTGCAAGACCCTCGTCGAGCGTGATCTGGCCCCGATGGCCGACGACTCCTTCTCGCCCACCTTCATGCGCAACGCCACGGCCTTCGGGGCCTCACCGCGAATGCGTTTCGACATCGTGCTCAACAACTTGTCGGGCCTGGCCTGGACCACCCAGAAGATCGCCATGATCAGCGATGGATCACCGTGGCGGCCTCTCGTGCACGCCCTCGACATCGCCAAGTCCATTCAGTGTGCGCTCGAGGCCCCTCGCGACGCGGTGCACAACGAGGTCTTCAACGTGGGTGACAGCGACCACAACTACCAGGTCCGCGAGATCGCCGAGATCGTGGCCGACGTCTTCCCCGGCTGTGAGCTCACCTTCGGCGACCAGGGATCGGACAACCGCAGCTACCGGGTCAGCTTCGAGAAGATCAACACCCAGCTGCCCGGATTCGCCTGCGAGTGGGACGCCCGCCGCGGGGCCGAGCAGCTACGGGCCGTGTTCGAGCGCATTGCCATGACCCCCCGACTGTTCGAGGCCATGCCCTTCACCCGGCTGAAGATGCTCGAACACCTCATCGCCACCAGCCAGCTCGACGAGAACTTCTTCTGGGAGCCGCTTCCTGCGGAGGTCGGATCGTGAAGTTCACCGAGACCCCCCTGGCCGGGGCCTGGGTGATCGAACTCGAGCAGATCGGCGACGACCGCGGCTTCTTCGCTCGCAGCTTCTGCCAGAACGAGTTCGCCGAACACGGGCTCAAACCCGAGGTGGCCCAGTGCAACCTCTCGTTCAACAATGAGTCGGGCACCATGCGGGGTATGCACTATCAGCTGCCTCCGGCCGCCGAGACCAAGCTGGTCCGGTGCACGGCCGGTGGGATCTACGACGTCATCATCGACCTGCGCCCCGACTCACCCACCCGGTTCGAGCACTTCGGCATCGAGCTCACCGCCGACAATCGGGCCGCCCTGTACGTTCCGGAGCTCTTCGCCCACGGCTACCTGTCGCTCACCGCTGGTGCCGAGGTCAGTTACCAGGTGGGTGAGTTCTACACCCCGGGGTACGAACGAGGGCTGCACCACGCCGATCCCGCCTTCGGGATCGACTGGCCTCATCCGATCAACGTCATCTCGGAGAAGGACGCGGCGTGGGCGCCCTTCGATGCCGAGACCGTTCTCGACTGACGGGAGCCAACCATGATCATCGTCGACACCGCACTCCGCGAGCGCGAACGGGCAGGTGACCCCATCAAGGTCGCCATGATCGGCGCCGGATTCATGGGGCGCGGGGTGGTCAACCAGACCATCAACTCCGTTCCCGGCATGGACATCGTCGCCATCTCCAACCGCAACGTGGCCGCGGCCGAGCGGGCCTTCACCGAAGCCGGGGTGACCGAATTCGTGAAGGTCACCACCGCCGAAGAGCTCAGCCAGGTGATCGCCGACGGCGGCCGGGCCATCACCGACGACGCGTTCGTCCTCACCCGAGCAGAGGGTGTCGACTGCCTGCTCGACGTCACCGGTGACGTCGGCTTCGGCGCCGCCGTCACTGTCGATGCCATCGAGCACGGCACCCATCTGGTCACCATGAACGCTGAGCTCGACGGCACGGTCGGGCCGGTACTGCGCCAGAAGGCCGATGCGGCCGGCGTGGTACTCACCGCCTGTGACGGCGATCAACCGGGGGTGCAGATGAACCTGTACCGGTTCGTTCGCGGCATCGGTGTCGAGCCGCTGGTGTGCGGCAACATCAAGGGTCTCCAGGACCCGTACCGCAACCCCACCACTCAGCGCGAGTTCGCCGAGAAATGGGGTCAGAAGCCGGAGATGGTGACCTCGTTCGCCGACGGCACCAAGATCAGCTTCGAGCAGGCGATCGTGGCCAACGCCACCGGTATGACCGTGGCCAAACGAGGCATGTACGGCTACGAGTACGACGGCCACATCGACGACGCCACCTCGCTGTACGACATCGACGAGCTGCGCGAGCTGGGTGGCATCGTCGAATACGTTGTCGGTTTCGGGATCTCACCGGGGCCAGGGGTGTACGTCTTCGGCACTCACGACGACCCGAAACAACAGCACTACCTCAACCTCTACAAGCTGGGCGAGGGCCCGCTGTACTCGTTCTACACGCCGTACCACCTGTGCCACTTCGAGGTGCCGCAGTCGATCGCCCGGGCCGTGCTGTTCGGTGATGCCGTGATGCAGCCCGACGGTGCCCCTCGGGTGGAGGTCATCACCCGGGCCAAGACCGACCTGGCGGCCGGCACCGTCATCGACGGGTTGGGTGGTTACCACTCCTACGGAGAATGCGAGACGGCCGCCATCACCGCCACCGAAGACCTGCTCCCCATCGGAGTGGCCGAGGGTTGCACCCTCCGGGTCGACGTGGCCAAGGACCACTGCCTCACGTACGCCGACGTCGAGGTGCCGGCCGGACGCCTGATCGACCAGCTCCGCGCCGAACAGACCGCCACCTTCTCCTGAATCTGGCCCAAACGGCGCCACCAACCGGTCACCCTGACCGGTTTCTCACGCAGTTTCGTTGAAGGATTCGGCGTTGGAGGATCCGGCGGTGAGGGGCCACGGTCGGTGCCGCTCCATGGCCAGGGCCACATCGAACAACAACTCGTCGTGATGGTGCGGGGCCAGCACCTGCAGACCCACCGGGAGTCCGCCGATCGTGCCGGCCGGGATCGACACGGCCGGGTTGCCGTAGACGTTGGAGATGACCGTGAGCCCGCCCATCGCCACCAGATCGGGACTGGACCGGTTGGTGGCGTCGATCAGTCGGTTGGGCAGCCCGGTGGTCACCGCGCTCACGGCCCGGACCGCGCCGAGTGCCCCCCGGAAGGCGACCTTGCCGACCGTTGACGACAGGGCCGACTCCACGAAACTTCCCTGGGGGTTGCTGGTGGGAGCATCGGCCGCGAAGGCAGGCCCCGGATTGGTGGCGGCGACGATGAAATCGACCTGTTCGAAGAGCCCGGCCAGTGCCTCGTTCAGCTCGATACGCAGCTCTTCGGCCCGCGCTGCCGTGGCCAGGTTGTAGAGGGCCTGTGACATGAAGAGGCCGCCGCTGATCTCGTCGGTCATCTCCGAGGCGCAGCCCGGCCAACGATCACCGAGGTCGGCCAGCAGGGTGGACATGTTGCCCATCATCCAATGAGTGATGAAGTTGGGGAGCTCGGCGTCGAAGTCGACGGCGACCATGCCGGTGGCAGCGACCAGCTCGTCGATCTCGGTGCGCAGGTGGTCTTCGACCCCGGGTTCGAGGGTGACGCCGCCGATGGCCGGAATGATCGCCACCTTGCGGCCGCGCAGGTCGTGGGACCCGAGGCCGGCCTCGAATCCAGGATGGCGGGGGAGGCTCGAGGGGTCGGCTCCGTCGAACCCACCACACACGTCGAAGTAGCGGGCCGCGTCGCGTACCGATCGGGCCAGGTTGCCGAGGACCACGGTGTTGGGCCGGCAGTACGCCGTGGGGCTGCGGGGTATCCGACCGAACGTGCCCTTCATACCCAACAGACCGGTGTACCCCGCGGGAATACGGATGGATCCGCCGCCGTCGCCACCGCTGGCCAGCGTCACCAGTCCGCCCGCCACCGCGGCGGCCGACCCACCCGACGACCCGCCCGCCGTGCGCCCTCGTTGCCAGGGATTGTGGGTGACCCCGTTGAGGCGGGTGACACTGATGTTGAGGCCACCGAACTCACTGGCGCAGGTCAACCCCACGGGGACGGCGCCGCCGTCGAGCAGCCGTGCCGTGTGCACGCTCGTGACGGAGGCCACGCGGTCGGTGAACACCAATGAACCCTCGGTTTGGGGCCAGCCGGCCAGTCGCTCCAGTTCCTTGATACCGGTGGGGACTCCACCGAAGGGCAACGAGACGTCGGCATCGGCCGCGGCGGCGCGAGCCCGCTCAGGATCGAGATGGGAGAAGGCGTTGATGTCGGAGCGCTCGATGGCGGCCAGAGTGGCCTCCAGCTCCTCGGTCGGGCTGTGCGTACCGTCGCGGAACGCGTCGACCAGCGAGCAGGCGTCGCCGGTCCACGGAACGTCGGTCATTCGTCCTGCTTTCGTGCCCGGCTGGGCGCCACCCGGGTCTGCTCGCCCGGCATCTTGGGGTACTGCGGCGGCCACGGCGCATCGGGGAGGCCGTCGGCCTCGTCGCGGGCCGCCTGGTCGAGCAGCGGACTCAGGTCATGGGGATGGTCGTTCATGGTCGCCCACGCGTCGCCGCGCCGGTCGATCAACGGCGGCACGGTGTCGATGGTGAAGTCCTGGGGTTCGACCTGAGTGACTTCGCCCCACGTGATGGGGCACGACACCGGCGCGATGGGATGGGCTCGGACCGACCAGGCACCGAACACCGTCTTGTGGGGGGCGTTCTGGTTGAAGTCGATGAAGACCCGCTCGCCCCGTTCCTCCTTCCACCAGGCGGCGGTGAGCTGGTGGGGATGGCGACGTTCGAGCTCACGGGCGGCGGCCACGGCGGCGGCCCGCACCTGGTAGCCGTCCCAGCGGGGCTGGAGGCGAACGTAGATGTGGATCCCCCGGCGGCCCGTGGTCTTGACGTACGGCGTGAGGCCGATCTCGTCGAAGTACTCGCGTACCAACAAGGCGCCGGCCACGATGTCGGGCCAGTTCACCCCGGGACCGGGATCGAGATCGATCCGCAGTTCGTCGGTGTGGGTCGGATCGGCGGCCCGGTAGGGCCACGGGTGAAAACCCAGACACCCCATGTTGACCGCCCATGCCACGTGGGCGATGTCGGCGGCCACCATGGCGTTGGAGGTGGTGCCGTTGGGTGTGGACACCACGGTTGTCTCCAGCCACTCGGGTGCACCCTTCGGCACCCGCTTCTGGAAGAAGCTCTTGCCTTCGGCCCCGTCGGGGAAACGCTGCATCAGCGTCGGTCGCCCGCCCATGGTGGCCATGACCTGGGGTTCCATCTGGCGGTAGTACTCCACCAAGTCGAGTTTGGTGTGGCCCTGGGCCGAGAAGAACACCTTGTCGGGGCTGGTGATACGCACGGTCCGGCCCGCCAGCTCCAACTCGACGGCGTCGTCCCCCTTGGCCATCCCCGAAATCTACATCGGTCAACCGTCGAGCTCGGTCGACAACCGCTCCCACTCGCTCATCCATCGCGAAGCCTGCTCCTTGGCATCGTCGTGTTCGTCGGCCAGTCGGCGGACCCGGTCGTGGTCGTCGTAGATGTCCGGGTCGGCCAACTGGGCAGCCAGCTCGGCCACCTTGGCCTCGGCGTTCTCCCATTGACGTTCGACCTTGGCCAACTGCTTGCGCACCTCGCGCTGCCCGCTGTTGGGTTTGGGGTCGGGTGCCGCCGGTGCCGGCTTCTTCGCGGCCACCTCGGACCGGCGAGTGGTGGTCGAGGTGGTCTGGGGTGCCAGTACCTCCTCGTCGACCCCTTCGTGGAAACGGACGCGGCCGGCCCGTACCTCGATGAGTCCGTCGGCCACCGATCGCACCAGGTGGCGATCGTGGGTGACCAGCAACATGGTGCCGGGGTACGCGGTGAGGGCGTCTTCGAGGACGTCACAGCTGGGCAGGTCGAGGTGATTGGTGGGTTCGTCGAGCACCAACAAGTTCACCGGGTTCACCATGAGCTTGCCCAGGGCCAGGCGGGTGCGTTCGCCGCCGGACAGATCGGCCACCAGGCGATCGGCCGCATCCCCCGGGAATCCGAACGAACCCAGGAAGGTGCGGAGGTTGCGGCTCCCGGGGTGGGGGACAGCCGTGGCGAACTCCTGGTAGGCGGTGCGCTGGGGATCCATGGATTCGGTCTGGTCCTGCACGAACACAGCGGTGTCGACGTTGGCCCCCCGTTCGATCGATCCCGCAGTCGGCTCCAGCTCACCGAGCAGCAATCGCACCAGCGTGGTCTTGCCGCCACCGTTGGGTCCGATGAGGGCCAGGCGCCGGCCTCGTTCCACCACCAGATCGACGTCGCGCAACACCGGCGTGTCGTCGTAGCCCACGTCGACCCCCGACAACTCGGCGATCACCCGTGACGAACGTTGTGGTTCGGGAAACGCGAAACGAGCGACCAGTTGGCGGCGGTCGGGGGCTTCGATGCGCTCGAGTTTCTCGAGGGTCTTGATCCGGCTCTGTACCTGGCGGGCCTTGGTGGCCTTGTAGCGGAACCGTTCCACGAACCGCTCGACGTGGGCGATCTGGCGGTCCTGCTGGCGGCGGGCGGCCTCGATCTGGGCCAGTCGTTCCTCTCGGGCCACCACGAACTCGGCGAATCCGCCGACGTATTCGGTGGCCGTCCCGCCGATGAGCTCCACCACCCGATTGGCCACCTCGTCGATGAAGTCCCGGTCGTGGCTGACGAAGAGCAGCGCCCCCGACCACTTCCGCAGGTGTTCCCCCAGCCAGGCGATGCTGTCGAGATCGAGGTGGTTGGTGGGTTCGTCGAGGATCAACAGATCGGGTTCGGACAACAACAGGCGGGCCAGCGACACGCGCATACGCCAGCCGCCGGAGAGCTCCCGGACCGGTCGGGCGCCGTCGTCGGCGGCAAATCCCAGCCCGGCCATGACTCGTTGGGCTTCGGCCTCGATGGCGTAACCGCCCAGTTGTTCGAATCGACTCTGGGTGTCGCCGTAGGCCGCGAGTGTGGCTTCGTCGGTGCCCTGGGCCATGGCCGTCTCCAGCCGCCGGAGCTCGTCGGCCAGGTCGTTGATGTGACCGGCCCCGGCGAGGACCTCTTCGAGCACGGTGGCGTCGGACACGCCGGGGAGCTCCTGGGGCAGATAGCCGATACGGAGATCCTTGGCCCGATGGACCTCCCCGGAGTCGGGCTCCTGGTCGCCCATCAGGATCTCGACCAAGGTTGTCTTGCCCACGCCGTTTCCGCCCACCAGCGCCACCCGGCGACCGGGTGCCAACTGGAGGGTGACGCCGGAGAACAAGGTGCGCGGGCCGTGGGCCTTGGAGAGGTTGGAGGCCGTCAGCACCCGGGGCAGGGTATCGGCACCAGTCTGTGGTGGGCCGGCGCTACCGTGGTCGCCGCGTCACTGATCGCTGCGATTCGTTCCTCTAGGAGGCCCCGTGCCCTGGTCCACCGAGCGCGACACCGAGGTGTTCGGGCTCATCAGTCGCGAAGTCGCCCGTCAGAACACCGGTCTCCAGCTGATCGCGTCAGAGAACTTCACGTCTCCGGCGGTCATGGAAGCCACCGGATCGGTGCTCACCAACAAGTACTCCGAGGGATATCCGGGCAAGCGCTACTACGGCGGCAACATGGTCGTCGACGACATCGAGGACATCGCCCGCGAACGGGCCAAGGCGCTGTTCGGCGCCGACCACGCCAACGTGCAGCCCCATTCCGGCGCCAACGCCAACATGGGGGTGTACCTGGCCCTGCTCGAGGCGGGTGACACCGTGCTCGGCATGAGCCTCGACCACGGGGGACACCTCACCCACGGCTCGCCGGTCAACTTCAGCGGCCGGTTGTACGACTTCGTCGGGTACGGGCTCACCGAGAGCGACGAACGCATCGACTTCGACCAGATGCGCGATCTGGCGTTGCAGCACCGACCCAAACTCATCGTGGCCGGTGCCACCGCCTACCCCCGGGTCATCGATCCCGAACCCATCCGGGCCATCGCCGACGAGGTCGGTGCCCTCTTCATGTTCGATGCCGCTCACATTGCCGGGCTCATCGCCGGTGGGGCGCACCCCAATCCTGTTCCGATGGCCGACATCGTCACCTTCACCACCCACAAGACCCTGCGCGGCCCCCGCGGCGGCTGCATCCTGAGCACCGCCGAGCACGCCGCAGCCATCGACAAGGCCATCTTCCCTGGGCTCCAGGGGGGACCGCTCGAACACGCCATCGCGGCCAAGGCGGTGGCGTTCGGAGAGGCCGCCGAACCGGCCTTCCGCGATTACGCAGCCCAGATTGTCACCAACGCCCAAGCGCTGGCCGACGCGTTGGCGGCCGAGGGTTTTCGTCTGGTGTCGGGCGGTTCCGACAATCACCTGTTGCTGGTCGACCTCCGCACCTTCGACGACGAGCTCACCGGCAAGGTGGCCCAACACGCCCTCGACGAGGCCGGCATCACTCTCAACAAGAACACGGTGCCCGATGATCCCCGGTCACCGTTCGTCACCAGCGGGGTACGCATCGGCACCCCGGCGGTGACCACCCAGGGCATGACCGCGGCCGAGATGGCCCCCATCGCCGGGTTCATCGCCCAGGCCTTGAAAGGCCGCGACGACCCTGCCGTGCTGGCCGATGTTCGCGACCGGGTGGCGGCCCTGTGTTCGAGGTTCACGCCCTACCCCGACTGACATGCCCGCCATCACCGCCTACGCCATCGTGTTCGCCGTCGCCGGACTGGTGACGGTGGCGGTGACCCCGTTGGTCCGCATGCTCGCCGAGCGCGAGGGGGCCGTGGCCGAACCCGACGAACGCAAGGTCCACGCTCGACCCACCGCCACCATCGGTGGGGCCGCCATGTTGTTGGGATTCCTCATCGCCATCGGTGTGGCGGCCACCATGGACGAGTTCGATCCGGTCTTCGCGTCGGGCAGCGAGATCCTGGGAGTGGTCATCGCCGCCCTGGTGATCTTCACCGTGGGGTTCATCGACGACCTCCGCGAGATCTCGGCGCCGGCCAAGACGGCAGGCATGGTGTTGGCCGGCAGCATCTTGTCCTTCGCCGGCGTGGGTCTGTTGGTGTTCCGGGTGCCCTTCCTCGACCTGTTCCTGTTGTCGCCGGACTGGTCGGCCCTGCTCACCGTGGTGTGGGTGCTGTTGATGGCCAACGCCATCAACTTCATCGACGGTCTCGACGGTCTGGCCGCCGGCATCGTGGCCATCGCCGCCGGCACGTTCTTCCTCTACGCCATCCGGCTCGGTGACGCCGACGTTTTGTCGGCGTCCAACCCCGGGGCGCTCATCGCGGCCGTCACGCTGGGCATCTGCGTGGGGTTCCTACCCCACAACTTCCATCCTGCTCGCATCTTCATGGGCGACGGCGGGGCCCTGCTGTTGGGGCTGCTGATGGCGGCTTCCACCATGGCCGTCGGGGGCCGGACATCTGAACCGTTCAGTGGTCAGGCGTTCTTCTTCTTCGCCCCCATCTTCATTCCGCTCATCATCTTGGCCGTGCCCATCATCGACACGGCCTTCGCCGTGGTGCGGCGGGCCAGTCGGCGCCGCAGCCCGGTGGCGGCCGACAAGGAGCACCTGCACCATCGGCTCATGCGATTGGGCCACGGCCATCGCCGCAGCGTGCTCATCATGTGGGCATGGACCCTGCTGTTGTGCGGGTTCGTGTTGTACCCCACGTACACGGGATCGGGTGATGCGGTCGTGCCCTTCGGGATCGCCGGACTGATGCTGGTGCTCTACACCGTGTTCCACCCCGGGCTGCGGGGCGAGCGGTGGAGCGACCTGTTCCGCTCCCGCCGGTCCGAGTCCGACGTCGACCAGACAACACGGTGAGACTTCAGCTCACCGGCCGAGATGCCGATCGGACACCGTGACGACGGTGTCGAACGACGACGGGGCTGACGCCACCGAACCCTCGGTGCTGGTGATCACCCAACGCGGCATGCGGCCTCAGGTGTCGCGGTGTGTCGGATACGAGTTCGAAGACGTCATCGTCGATCACAGTCGGGCCGAGTGGGCCACCCTGAGCCGCACCAAGCTGGGTCGGCCACCGGAGGTGTTGCTCAACCGGCTCAACAAACGGTCTCGGGCGGCGGCTCGTCTGCCGGTACCGCTCACTCCTGTGCACCCCGCCGGCGAGTACGACGTGGCCGTGGCGGTGATGCAGTTGCCCTCCGACGTGGTCACCCTCGACTCAGTGCGGGGATGGCGATCCCGGTCGACCCGTGCGGTCTGTTTCATCGAAGAGATGTGGGCGGTCGAGCTCGATGCGTGGCGTGGCCACCAAACGCTGCTCGATCAGTTCGACCATGTCTTCGTGGGTGCGTGGGACACCGTCGAGCCCCTGGCCGCCCGGCTGTCCACCCCGGTGAGCTACCTCCCGTACGGGGTCGATGCCCTGCGCTTCGCACCCCACACCCTCGACACCGAGCGGTGGATCGACGTCTGCAACATCGGACGCCGCAGTTCGGTCACCCACGACGCGCTGTGTGCGTGGGCCACCACCAACGATCGTTTCTACTACCACGACACCTTCACGCCCGGCCCGTTCAAGAGTGTGGTCGAGCATCGTGAGCTGTTGGGCCGGCTGCTGCGGGCCACCAACGTGGCCATCACCAACCGGGGTATCGGTGCCCGCCCCGGGGAGACGGGCGGTCAGGTCGAGTTGGCCTTCCGGTATTTCGAAGCATCGGCCGCCGGGGCCCTGATGGTGGGTGAGCACCCGCCGATTCCGCCGGTGCACGACCTGTTCGACTGGCCCGACGCGGTGATCGATGCACCCTTCGACGACCCGGAGATGGGGGCGTTCGTCGACTCCCTCGCGGCCGAGCCCGATCGTGTGGCCTCAGCCCGCCTGGCCAACGTGGTCAACGGCCTTCGTCGCCACGACCACATCCACCGCTGGCGAACCATGCTCGATGCGGTGGGTGTGCCCTCAGGTGGGCGAGTTGCCGACCGGGTCGACCGTCTCGATGCCCGCGCGGTGCACGTCGGCGGCTGACTGCCGTTCTCGACGTTCGATCGACCACAGCGCCGATCCGGCTCCCAGAGCCAACATCAAGAACCCGGTGTGGATCGGGAACGCGAACGAGTCGAACGTGACGGTGGTGACCAGACTCACCACGACCACTGCGGCGATGGCCTGGGCCAGGTGCCTGGTTTCGTCGTCGTCGGAGTGGTGGCGGACATCGCGCGGAAGGGCGAACCCGACGACCCACACGGCCACGGTGGTGATGAGTCCCAGGTAGCCGGTCTGGACCAGCGTGCCGAGGATCTCGTTGTCGAGGGTGAAGTACTGATCGACGATCCATGTCCCGGCTCCCCGGCCGAGCCATGGCTGGGCCCGGATGTACTCGTACACGAGCGGGTAGTCGTCGGTGCGAGCCGAGATCGAGCTGTCGTTCCCCGCCCGCTGGAACAGATCGATGATGGTGCCGACGATGCCCGGCACCACCACGAACAGCGCACACAGACCGAGGATGGAGATGAACAGTCCGTTCACCCGCCGACGCGTGGGCCAGGCCATGGCCAGGGTGAGCAGCGCCACCGTCACCGCCAGCACACCGGCCCGCGAAACCGAGAAGGGGATCCCGGTGGCGATGAGTGCGACCAGGGCCCACTTGCGTTGTTGGACCTTGCCCTTCTCGGCATGCATCGCGTAGTGGATGGCGAGGGGCAACATCATGCCGGTGACCACCGCGAACTCGATGGCGTGGTTGGCCGTGCCGGCCACCCGGCGAAAGGCCCACCGCTGCTGGATGCCGTACTGGTCGGTGTTGAAGTCGAGCCCGGGGATCTGGAACAGGCGGGTGGCATCGAGGTTGAAGTTGAACTGGAACAACGCCACCAGGGCGATGAAACCACCGGCGTAGGTCATCCGTTGCAGCAGCTTGTCGAGTTGGGCTCGGGTGCGGATGCCGTCGGCGGCCACCAGGGCCACACCCATGAACCCCAGGGTCGACAACACGAATCGGTCAGCGGCCAACGCTTCGCCGGGAAGCAGTTCGCGGTTCATACCGAACACCAGCGACAACAAGATGATGCCGAAGCGGGCCCACAGCGCCACCGTGAGCGGTGAAGCCTTACGGGGGAAACCACCGGGAGTGAGCCCGGAGAGGATCCACCAGCCCAACAACACCAGGCCGAACAGATCGGCCGGGCGACCGGCCGCACCCATGGCCGGCACCACCAGGCGAGCCGGCAGCACGAACAACAAGATGACGTACAGGGTGAGCGCCGACACCGCGTCGGGGCGCCAACCGACCAGCCGAGTCTGAGCGGATCGGGGGTGGCGGAGGGCGGTGGGAGCGGTCATGGCACCGCCGAGGCGAACTCAGCGCCCCCAGCGACCAGATGATCCGCCGGTGAGTTTCTCGACCTCGTCGTCGAAGAGTTTCTTGGATTCTTCCCAGTCCTCTTCGGGATCGTCGGCGTCGCGCCGGGCGCTGGTGAGGGGTGTGACCGGCGCATCGTCAGACGATGGGTCGGCCTCGTCGTCGGCAGCCTCGGCAGCCTCGGCAGCCGCGGCTCGGCGGCGACCGAGGGTGGTGATGGCTGCGTCGAACATGTGGACGAGGATGGTGGTGAAGATCAGCCCGGCCACCACCACGATGATCTGGGTACGGGTCTTGCTGGAGCTCACGCCGTCGGGCTGGTCGGGTACGTCGATGGCCTCGGCCGTGAACTTGAACACGTCGTCGGGCTGTTCGTCGTCGACGAAACCGGTGAACACCGCCATGGTGACGTTGAGGGTCTCGATGACCACATCGGGATCACCGTGTTCGACGTAGACGTCGAGCAGGGGAGCGCTGGTGTCGTCGACCACGTAGTCGCCGGCCAGACCCTGCTCGCGGATGTCGCGGCGGGTGAGCGAGCTCTCGAGCTTGACCCGGGCGGCCACGGCCAGATCGGCCGTGGTGCGATCACCACAGAACGGGTTGGCCGGTACCTCGAGTCCGGTGTTGGGGTCGAGGGCCCGATCGGGGCAGTACACCTGGCCGGTGGCGGTGGCCGAGTAGGTGGGATCGATGCCGTTGCCGATCTGCACCGCGGCGAAACCCACCAGGCCCAGCAAGGGCAAGGTGATGTACCAGCGTTTGATCAGTACACCAATGGTGACCCAGAGATCCACGTTGTGCTCGTTCCTGCCTTGATGGGTGGTGCCGATGAACGGCGTTCCAAGACTGTTTTCGGCCCCGCACGACCGGGCCCTGAGAAATCCTAGCCGCCTGCCGCCTGCCCGCCCCTGAGCAATCTGACCCAACAGCAGAAGTGTTTCGAGCCATTTCATCACGTTCTGATGCTCAATGGGTGGCAGCCGCGGTCGATGGGGCTGTGGAAGCATGGCTTTCTCCCCGATGACCGACGCCCCACCCTCCTCCACGCCCGACCGGGGCGACACCAGTTTCGGCAGCGCCGTCGTCTGGTCCTACGTGATGGACGGCACTCGGGTGGTGCTGTCGCTGGTGGTCACCCTGGTGCTGGCTCGGGTGCTGGGACCCGAGGTGTACGGCACCGCGGCCTTCGCCCTGGTGTTCACCCTGCTGGTGCGGCTGGTGGTCCAGAACGGCATGGTGGCGGCGATCATCCAGCGCGAACAGCTCGAGGATCGGCACCTGCAGGCCGCCTTCGTGATGGTGTTGGTGGCCGCGGTGGCGCTGGCCGGGTTGACCGCCCTGAGCGCCCCGCTCTGGGCCGATCTCACCGACGACCCCGACCTCACCGAGGTGCTCCAGGCGCTCTCGCTGATGGTGGTCATCGGTGGCCTGGCCGTGGTGCCCGAAGGAATCCAGCGCCGCCAGCTCAACTTCCGGTTGTTGGCCCTGCGCACCACGGTGGCGGTGGTCGTGGGATCGATCGTGGCCATCGTGGCCGCCGCGCTGGGGGCGGGAATCTGGGCCATCGTGCTCCAGCAACTGGTGACCGAAGCGGTCGCTCTGGTGCTGCTGTGGTTCATCACCCCCTGGCGCCCACGGTGGGCCTTCGATCGTGACGCGGCCGGTGACCTCATCGGTTTCTGGAGCGGCACCGTTCTGGCCAGCATCGGCAGTTACCTGCGCTGGCAGATCGACATTCTGTTGATCGGTGGTTTCTTTCCTCGCGAGACCGTGGGCCTCTATCGCTTCGGGCAGCGGCTGCCCGATCAGTGGAGCGAGCTGTCGGTGCGGGCCCTGCAGTCGGCCACCCTGCCCGAGCTGGCCAAACACCAGGACGATCCCATCCGTTTTCGCGAGCGGGTGATCGACGTGGTGCGTCTGTCGGCGGTGGTGGGCATACCGATGCTCGGTGTGCTGGCGGGACTGGCCGGTCCGTTGATCGATCTGGTCGACGCCACCAAGTGGGCCGATGCCGAGACGGCGGTCACGGTCTTGTCGATCGCCACGGCCATGAAGGCCCTCACCCTGTTCAGCGCCCCCGTCCTCCAGTCCATCGGCCGCACCTACACCCTGGCCGCCCTGACCTGGTTCCACGCCGGCGTCAGCCTGGTGGTCTTCGTGGGGGTCGGTTTGTGGTTGGGGGGAACGGCCACGTCGGTGGCCGACCAGATCATGGGCACGTCGTGGAGCCGGGTGGGAGTGTTCTTCATCGCGGTGCTGGTCGACTCGGCGGTGGTGGCTCGACTCACCGCGTTGCGCACCACCGACATCCTCCGAGCGGCGACACCGGCTGCGGTGTGTGGTGTGCTGGCCTTCCTGGCAACCGGCGGGGCGGTGTGGTTGCTCGGCGACGCCCCCACGTTGTTGGTGCTGGCCGGCGCCGGGCTGGTCGGTGTGGCCACCGTGGTCATCAGTCTCCTCATGCTCGAGCCCGTGGTGCGCGAGCAGGCGGGCAAGTTGCCCGTGATCGGCCCCAAACTGGTACGACAGGAGGCCCCATGAACCGTCTGATCACCCTCTTGAAGTCGGTGCTCGACCCGCGGCCCTACCTCGCCTTGTTCCGCCTCGTCCACTACTACAACTACAGCTACGTGGCCGAGCGCCGGAAGCTCGGGCTCGGTGAGGGAGTGGCCCTCGCCCCCAACCTGTCGCTGGCCAACGCCGAACGCATCGAGATCGGGGCCGGATCCAACATCGGGAGCCGCTGTCACCTGTGGGCCGGTGATCACACCGCACGGATCGTGCTCGGCCGCCACGCGCTGCTGGCCCCCGACGTGTTCATCACCACATCGGACTACCGATTCGACGACGGCGCACCGATCATGGATCAGGACAAGGACGAACACGACGTGGTGATCGGTGACGACGTGTGGCTGGGGGCCAAGGTGATCGTGCTGGCCGGTGTCACCATCGGCGAAGGCTGTGTGGTGGCCGCCGGTGCCGTGGTCACGAGCGACCTGGCGCCGTACTGCATCGCGGGAGGTGTGCCGGCCAAGGTTCTGGGTGAGCGCCGACGGCCATGAGCGACGGCGACCTCAGCTTGTCGATCCTCATCGTCACCTTCAACAGTGCCGAGCACATCGACGCGTTGCTCGACTCGATCGCGGCCCACACCACCGTGGCCCACGAGGTGATCGTGGTCGACAATGCCTCCACCGACGGCACCGCCGAACTGCTCGCGGCACGAGGCGACGATGTGCAGCTGGTGGCCAGCCCCGAAAACCTCGGGTTCGCCAAGGGGGTCAACACCGCCGCGGCGAGGGCTGCGGGCGAGTTCGTCGTATTGCTGAATCCCGATACCCGCCTCGATCGGCCCGCCCTCGATGCCCTGGTCGACTTCGCCCGAGCCCATCCCGACCACGGTCTCTACGGGGGGCGAACCGTCGACGAACACGGAGGGGTCGATCCGTCGTCGTGTTGGGGCCCGATGACCCCGTGGAGCCTCACCTGTTTCGCCCTCGGGCTCACCACCATCTTCAAGCGGTCGGCGGTGTTCGATCCCGAGTCGATGGGGCGATGGGACCGGGACACGGTTCGTGAGGTGGGGGTGGTCACCGGTTGTCTGGCGCTGGCCCGGCGTTCGGTGTGGGAGGAGCTGGGTGGTCTCGACGAGCGCTTCTGGATGTATGGCGAGGACGCCGACCTCTCGTACCGGGCCCGTTCGGCGGGGTATCGGCCCGTGATCAGCCCCGACGCCGAGATCTTCCACGCGGTCGGCGCCTCGTCGTCGACTCGTTACCACAACCTGGAGATGGTGTACCGGGGCAAGGCCACCCTGATCCGACTGCACTTCGCCGGGTGGCGACGGCCCTACGGGCTGTTGATGCTTCGGGCCGGTATCGGTCTCCGAGCCGCCGGCGCGGCAGCCAGAGCAGGCCTGAAGCGCTCGTCGCCTTCGGACGCGCCGTACGTGCAGATGTGGCGCAGCCGAGGCGACTGGGTGGCGGGGTACTGAGCGACCTGTCGGTCGTTCGGTCGTTCAGATCGTGAAACCGGCCTCGGCCACCGCGTCGAGCTGGTCAGCGCGGAACCGCGACAGGTCGTGTTCCCGGAACCGGCCCGAGGTGGACGGGGTCTGCACCAAGGCCACCAGCGGGGAACGGTCCGCGACGTCGACCCCGATGAACTCGATCAGCTGCGTCACCCCGGTTTCGGGATCGGCCAGGAGTTGTTCGTAGTCGATTGCCAGGAACCGATCACCCAACAGGTCCGGTCCGTCGGTGGTGGCCCGGCGGGTGGCGGCCAACCACAGATCGAGTTGGGCGGCCGGGGCATCGTCTTCGTGGTCGGGCACGGTGATGTCGAAGTGGGGGGCCCAGTTGCGGAGCTGTTGGAGGTTGGTGCTGAAGGCCATGTCGAGGGGATGGCGCATCACGTACACGAAGCGGAGCCGCTCGAAGGCGGTGGCCAGCTCGGGCAGGAAGAGGTGGGTGTTCGGCTCCTTGAAACCCCAACCGGTGGCGCCGGGTTTCGGGCCCCGTTCCCTGACGGCTCCGAGCGAGTAGCGCAGTCGATACCGCAGCGGGGGGTGGCTGATACCCCGGACGGCACCCACAACGGCCAGCCGGTCGGCCCGGTCGGCCTCACCCCGGATGAGTCGGCCGATCCGTTCGAACCGAGCCACCTGTTCCGCGCCGGAGCGGTCGTCGCCGGGCCGATTGAACAGCAATGACGCGGTGAGGCTGTCGTTGGCTTCGTTGAGGTGGCTGCCGAGGTGAAGGCCGGCGTCGATCAGCAGTTGTCCGAACACCCGGGTGCCGCTGCCGCCCAGGGCGCCCACCACAACCGGCCCTTCGGCGTCGAGCGGGGGCGGGGTCACTGGTCGTGGTAGCCGTGGCCGGCCAGCCGGGCCTGGTGGCGCTGGGCGACGGCCTCCAGCTCGGGATCGCCTCGATAGGCGTAGGCGCGGCCCGATTGAACCTCTTCGGTCCAGCTCCGGCCGGGATCGGCGGGGAGCCCACAGAAGTCGAGCAGGCGGTGCATCACCGGGTCGGGGTCCTCGAGGAAGTCCTCGTAGCGGAACTCGACGGCTCGATCACCGAGCGTCTCCACGGCGGCGTGGGCGGCACTGACGTACTCGTCCCAGAGCTCCATGCCGGCGTCGATGTCGGCCACGCGAAGGCTGGGCTCGAACTGGCGGCGCCGAGCGATGAATCGATAGGCACTGCGCCGTCGTTGGTAGCGGTCGATGTACTCGTCGATGCTGGCGTCGTAGCGGACCTGGAGGCTGCTGGCCACGTCGACACCGTGGCGGGTGACGTGGATGACCTTGGCCTCGGGGAACACGTCGAGCCACAGCGGCCACAGCAGCGTGGTGCGCGGGTCCTTCCACCCCCAGGGGTCGGACCATCGGATCAACGACCGATTGCGCAGGTAACGGCGGGCGCCCAGGAAGTTCACGGTGCGGGGGCTGCTCACCGATGTGGTGAGGTAGTCGGCCAGGTAGGCCCGGGCCTTGGCGTCGGCCAACAGGGTGGAGACGCCGGCCGGACGATCCCAGGCCGAGGACCCCTCGCGCAGCGCGTACATGTTGAGGTCCTGGAAGAACTCGGCTTCGTGATGACCGGGCTGGGTCTTGTGCCCGAGGAACAGGCCGGCGTCGGCCAGCAGGCCGGCCAGCATCGAGGTCCCCGAGCGATGCATGCCGAGCACCATGATCGGTCGGGCTCCGGCGCGGGCAGTAGCAGAGGTGGGGGAGATGCGTCGATGATGGCGGTCGGCGCGCGAGGTGGCAAGCATTGCTGTGCCATCGGCCTCCGCCGGCCGCGGCCTGAGACTCTTGGGCCCGCGGTACCGTTGGCCGCCATGCGGATCAGTCGGCGAGTGGCAATCGGACTAGCCGGCGCGCTCTTGGTCGCCGGATGTTCCTCGAGCGACAACTCGGCCAAGACGGCGGAGGTGCCGCCCACGGTCGACTCCCCGGTGGTCACCAGCACGACGACGCCGACGTCGACGACCGAGGGTCCGAACCCCCCGTCGACGAGCCCGGTCCCGACCAGCGCGGGCGACCCGGCGTCGTACTGCTCGTCGGGTCCGTTCTCGATCGACGAGCAACGAGCCGCGATCGTCGACCCTGCCGGCGTCGACTTCCTCCCGGTCGGTATCAACCTGACCACCGGCGCGTACCAGGACGGCGAGTTCTGGGAGAAGACCTCGGTCACCGACCTGACACCTGAGCACGTGGCCACGCTGCGCGACGTGTGGCGCTTCAACACCGTTCGGCTCAACATCGACTCGAACCAGCTACCCGACATCTGGACCAGTGCCGAACTCGAGCGGGTGATCGGACTCTTCACCGATGCCGGCATGGTGGCGATGGTGGAGAACCATCCCTACGGCACCGGGCTCGACCCCACCGCCGAGCAGATCGAGTCCACCGCCAATGGCTTCGCCGAGCTGGCCCGACGATGGGCCGACAACGGCTGCGTGTGGTTCAACCCCTTCAACGAACCCGGCGGCAAGCGGGGCAGTTCGGTGTACGACGTCAACAACAGTGATGTCACCGTCGACGATGCGTGGGTCGACTGGCACACGCCGGTCATCGACGCCATCCGGGCGGTGAGCCCCGATGCGGTGGTGGTGCTCGACGACACCCACTTCGGCCAAGGCCGGGCCGGACGCGAATTCGAGGCGGCCGAGACCGCGGTGCTCACCTACGGACCCGACCTCAACTCGCGGTACGACAACCTGTTGTACTCGGTGCACTTCTACGACCGCTGGGGTGGGATCCGCGCCGACATGGACGCGTTCTTCGACGGTGCTCGCCAGGCCGGACTGGCGGTGGTCGTCGGCGAGGCTGGGGGGCACCCCACCGAGGGTCCTTTCTTCACCGACGGGTACTGGCCCACCTCCCAGACCCTGTTCGAGATGCGGCAACCGGGTGTGGGGATCTTGTTGTGGCACGGCCGCACCGGCCACCAGTCCGGGATGTCGGTGTCGCGCGACCAGGGTCAGCGGGTGGCGGTGTGGGAAGTGACCGATCGGGACGACACCGAGGCCTCGGGACGGCTCATGTGGGACTGGGCCCACGACCCGCCGTCGGCCACACCCTGAGCCCGGGTTTGTCGACGCCCGACGGGGAGTCCTAGGGTCGCCGCTCGGCGAGTTCGCGGCCCGATGTTGGTGTTCCGCGTACTTTGCGCAATAATTCACAAGCGCGACCTTTCACCTCGTCGCGCGGTTCTCTCACACTCCCGGAGTAGGGCGTTGAACTCTTCGCAATGGCGCGACGTGAACGATGGTCTGTTCGGAGCCCACGCCGGGTTCGAACTGGCCCTCGCCCCTGCGCTGGCCGGCCTGTTGGGTTGGTGGCTCGACACCCGGTTCGGTACGTCGCCACTGCTGGTGCTCGTGTTCGCCATCGGGGGCGCCATCGGTGCCGTCCTGAGCGTCTACTACCGGTACCGCTACGCCATGGAAGAGGCCTCCCGGCTGCGGCACGAAGCCGAAGCCGAACTGGCCGAGATCAACCGAGTGGCCGGGACGGTTCGGTCATGACCACCACCGCCGATCCGCTCACCCAACGCCTCGACGGGCCCGCCCCGGCCACCGAGATCGTGGTCGACATGGTCAAGCGGGGACTCATCGTGGCCCCCATCGGCATCGCTATCGGTGCCGCCATCTGGGGCAGCGCCGGCGCCGCGTCGGTGGCCTTCGGATTCGCCCTCATCTTGTTCAACTTCGCCATCGCCGCCGCCTCGCTGGCGTGGGCCGGCCGTATCTCGTTCGCCCTCATGGGCGCAGCCGCCTTGTTCGGCTACCTCGTTCGCCTCGGCCTGATCTTCCTGGCCGTGTGGCTGGTGAAGGACGAACCGTGGATCGAACTGGTCCCGCTCGGTCTCACCATCATCATCACTCACCTGGGTCTGTTGTTCTGGGAGCTCCGCTACGTTTCGGCGTCGCTGGCCTACCCGGGACTCAAACCCGCCAAGTCTCGTTAAAGGAGCGTTTCCGCGGTGATCCTCGGACTCGAATTCCCGACCGTCGACAACCTGGTCGTCTGGCCCGGCACGTTCAACAAGATCGGCCTGATCTACGCCATCGCCGCGGCGGTGCCGATCCTGTGGTTCTTCGTGGCCAATCGCCAGAAGGGGCTGATCCCCACCGGCGCTCGCAACACCGCCGAGACCACGATCGACTTCATCGAGAAGCAGATCGTGCTGCCCACCATCGGCCCCAGCGGCATGGGGTACGTGCCCTTCTTGTTGTCGCTGTTCTTGTTCATCGCCATCTCGAACCTCTTCGAGGTGATCCCGCTGTTCCACATGCCCGGCAATGCCCGCATGGCCGGGCCTCTGGTGCTGGCGCTCATCGTCTATGTCACGTGGATCTTCGTCGGGGTCAAGAACCACGGGTTGGGCTACTTCAAGATGCTGCTCTTCCCGCCGGGAGTTCCCAAGGCCCTGTACATCCTGGTGACGCCCATCGAGTTCCTGTCGAACTTCATCATCCGGCCCTTCAGCCACGCGGTGCGACTCTTCGCCAACATGTTGGCGGGGCACATCCTGATCGTGACCTTCAGCGTGTTGTGCATCGCGTTGTGGGTGGCCGGGCCGCTGGTCGTGGTGGTCGGGCTCACCTTCCCCATGCTGGTGGGCCTGGTGGCGTTCGAGATCGGTGTCTCGTTCCTCCAGGCCTTCGTCTTCACCATCCTCACGGGCGTCTACATCGGCGGCGCCCTCCATCCCGCCCACTGATCGTCAAAACCAAGCTCTCGTCGCCTCGGCGGCAGGACACACACCAATAGGAGAACACCAACCCATGAGCAGCATCTCTTCCGCTGTGAGCACCGTTCTGGCTCAGACCGAGCCGCTCCAGACGCCGGACGACGTGAAGAACGCCGAAGCCGCCGCTGGTGCCGGTGTGGCTTATGGCCTGGCGGCCATTGGCCCGGGCATCGGTATCGGCTACCTGGTCGGTCAGGCTGTGCAGGCCATGGCCCGCCAGCCCGAGTCGGCCGGTCAGGTCCAGACCACGATGTTCCTGGGCATTGCCTTCACCGAGGCCTTGGCCCTCATCGGCTTCGTCGTCTTCATTCTGCTGAAGTTCGCCTGAGCCCCGCGGTACGTCCCGGGACTCTCCGGGATCGAACGAAAGGACCAATCCGTCGATGAGTGCGGAGATCCGCCTCTTCCTCCAGGGTGAAGAACTCACCGAGGAAGGCGAAGAACACGCCGAAGAAGGCGAAGACAGCCACGCCGAAGACGACGCGGGCACCACCAACCCCATCCTGCCCACCGGGTGGGAGATCGTGTGGGCCGCGTTGTTCTTCGCCATCCTGTTCATCGCCATGCGCCTGGTGCTGGTGCCACCGCTGCGCAAGACCATGAGCGAACGCGACGCCACCATTCGGGAAGCGAAGGCCGCAGCCGACATCGTCGACACCGACCTCGGGACTGCTCGTGACGACTACGAGACCGCGCTGGCCGCGGCTCGAGACGAAGCAAACGGGTACATCGAGGCGGCCCGAGCCGAGGCCGATGGCTACAGGGCCGAGCTCCAGGCCACCGCCGATCGCGAGATCGCCGAGCTGCGGTCCGTCGCCGACGGTGAGATCGAGGCCGCTCGAGCGAGCGCCCTCCAGGAACTGCGCGGCGACGTGTCGCAGTTGGCCGTGGGTGCCGCTTCCGCGGTGCTCGGCCGCAGCGTGGACGCCGGCGCCAACCAATCGGTCATCGATCGCGCTCTGGGAGGTCCATCATGATGAGCTGGGTCCTGTTCGCCGCCGAAGAAGGGGGCGAGGTCCATCACGACAACAGCTGGCTGCTCCCCGGCGACCTCAACGAGGTCTACTGGGGATCGGCCGCCTTCTTCATCGTGTTCGGCATCTTCCTCTGGAAGGGTCTGCCGGCGCTGCGAGGGGCCCTGGCCCGCCGCACCGAGGGCATCGAGACCGATCTGGCCGCCGCCGAGGTGGCGTCGGCCGCCGCCGCCGATCGCCGGGCCGAGACCGTACGGTCCTTCGCCAATGTCGATGCCGAAGCGTCGGCCATCGTGGCCGAGGGTCGCAACCGGGCCGAAGCCCTCAAGACCGAGCTGCGGTCACGAGCCGAAGCCGAGGTCGATCAGGCCAAACAACGGGCGCACATCGAGATCGAAGCCTCGAAGAGCCAGACCCTGGCCGACCTGCGCGCCGAAGTTGCCGCTCGCACGGTGTCGGCGGCCGAAGCGGTCGTCGACAACAGCCTCGACGACACCACCCACGCCCAGCTCATCGACCAGTACATCGATCAGGTAGGAGCCTCCGCATGAGCGCCGACGTCTCCTCGTCGTACGCCGATGCCGTCCTCGCCGTGGCCGCGGCCGAAGGAGCACCGGGACTCACCGACGAGCTCTACTCCGTGGCCCAGGCCATCGACGGCAACGATCAGCTGGCGTCGGCCCTCAACGACCGCACCGTGCCGGTCGAACGGCGCCAACAGATCGTGGAGGACATCCTGGGCGACCGGGCGTCCGATGCGGCCCGCGGTGTCGTCTCGCTGATCGTCGCCGCCGGCCGATCGTCGGAGCTGGGCGCCGTCGCCCGGGCCGCCGCCAGTCGTTCCGTGGCATCGAGTGGTAGACAGCTGGCCGAGGTCCGGTCGGCTGTTCCCCTGACCGCCGACCAGGTCAGCCGCCTGGCCGC
>JBPCTQ010000302.1:0-4808 GCA_051011595.1 Acidimicrobiales bacterium | reverse complement strand
TTCGCGGGCGACACACCTCGGTACCACACCTTGGCCTGGCGACGAGCCATCGAGTCCGACGCTCGGATCACACTCGAGAGCGAGATGGCGGTTCCCCATCCCTGGCCCACCGACACCGAGGGTGTGGTCGATCGGGCCCTGTCGACCAGCTTCATCGCCGCGCTCGGGCCGACCGACCAGGAGGGGGTGGCCGCCCGGGTTCGGGCCATCGTTGCCGATCTGGGGCCTCGCTTCGACTACCCCTACCGGAGCGAGCTGCAGATCTGGCGCCGGGTATGACCAGCATCGGGGTGTTGATGGACGGCGGCCGAGAACGAGCGTCGGCCACCCTGGCGGCGATCGAGCACGCCGGACCGGGCACCGAGGTCACGCTCGTCGCGACCGCCGAGATCGCGTCCGACGAGCTGCCCGATCGCTTCGACGGTGTGGTGATCGGGCCGGGTAGCCCCTACCAGCGGATGGACCTGGTGCTCGAAGCCATCCGCACCGCCCGCGAGCGTGGTGTACCCCTCGTCGGTACTTGAGGCGGTTTCCAACATGTTCTGGTGGAGCATGCTCGCAATCAGGTGGGTGTCGCCGATGCCGGCCACGCCGAATACGGCAACCACCCCGGTGATGACCGCCAGTCGGCGATCATCACCCCGCTGGCCTGCGCGCTGCTCGGGGTCGACATCGAGGTCGATCTGACACCGGGTAGCAGGCTGCACCGGCTCTACGGCGCTCCCCGGGCAACCGAACACGCCACCTGTTCGTACGGACTCGACCCGGGTCGCCAGGCCATCGCCGGTCGTGGCGGGTTACAGGTGGCCGCGACCGACGCCACGAACGAGGTTCGGGCAGTGGAGCGGCCCGAGCATCGATTCTTCGTGGCCACGCTGTACCAGCCCCAGCTGCGCTCGTCGGCCGCCGCACCCCATCCGATATTCACCGGGTTCCTCGACGCCGTCGGCCGCTAGCGTCTCGCCATGAACACCGACGATCTTCTCGACGATGCTGCGGCGCGGGCCCGCCGGTACCTGGCCGACATCGTCGATCGTGCCGTTGCCCCCAGCCCCGAGGCACTGAACCAGCTCCAGCGGCTCGAGCAGCCCCTTCCCGAAGGGCCCGGCGACCCGGCCGACACCCTGGCCCTCCTCGATGAGGTGGGTTCACCGGCCACGGTGGCCACCAACGCGGGGCGCTACTTCGGGTTCGTGACCGGGGCATCGCATCCGGTTGCCACGGCGACCGGATGGCTGGCCGCGGCATGGGATCAGAACGCAGCGGTGCAGGTGATGTCACCGATCGCCGCCACCCTCGACGACGTGGTTGGCCGGTGGCTCGTCGATCTGCTCGGGCTTCCGGTGGGCACCGGGGCCAGTTTCGTGACCGGGGCCACCATGGCCAATGCCACCGGTATCGCGGTGGGTCGTGACGAGGTGTTGCGCCGCCACGGATGGGACGTGCCGGCCCAGGGTCTGTTCGGTGCACCCGAGCTCACCGTGGTGGTGGGCGAAGAGGCACACTCCACCATCGCCAAGTCGCTGGCCCTGGTCGGTCTGGGCCGCGATCGGGTGTTGGCGGTTGCCGCCGACGATCAAGGTCGCCTCGATGCCTCCCGGCTGCCCGAGGTGAGCGGGCCGGTGCTCGTGTGTGGGCAGGCCGGCAACGTCAACTCCGGCGCGTTCGATCCGTTCGGACCCATCGCCGACTGGGTGGCCGAAAGAAACGGCTGGCTCCACGTCGACGGGGCCTTCGGCTTGTGGGCCCTCGCCGGGCAGACCACCCACCACCTCACGGCGGGGCTGGAGCGGGCCGACTCATGGGCCACCGACGGCCACAAGTGGCTCAACGTGTCCTACGACTGCGGTCTGGTGTTCGTGCGCGACCCGGCGGCCCTGGCTCGAACCCTGGCCATGCAGGCGGCCTATCTCCCCGACGCCGACGTCGAGCTGATGAACCGAACCCCGCAGTCGTCACAGCGAGCCCGCTCGGTGGAGGTGTGGGCGGTCTTGCGCTCCCTGGGCCGCGCCGGTGTGGCCGATCTCGTCGACCGGACCTGCGCCCAGGCCCAACGACTGGCCGCCGAGTTGGCCGCCGCCGGTGTCGAGGTGCACAACGACGTGGTCCTCAATCAGGTCATGGTCAGCTTCGGCGACGACACCACCACCGATGCCGTCATCGCCGCCGTTCAGGCCGACGGCACGTGTTGGTGTGGCCCCACCACCTGGCATGGTCGTCGAGCCATGCGGGTGAGCGTGTCGTCGTGGGCCACCACCGATGCCGACATCGACGTCAGCGTGGCCGCCATCGTCGAGTGCGCACGACGGGTTGCATCGGCGCGCTGATACCCTGACTCGGTCCGCTTCTGGTGTCGCAACGCGCGCCGAGAGGCAGGGTCCGATACCCACCAACGAAACAAGAGCAGAGATCTGATGGGCAGCAATCCCACGAATCTTCCGTCGAAGACGGAAACCATCACCCGAACGGCTGAGGCTTTCGAGCTGGCTCCGAACGACACAGGGTCGCCGGAGATTCAGATCGCCCTCCTCAGTGATCGCATCAACCACCTCACCGAACACTCGAAGGTCCACAAGAAGGACCATCACAGTCGGCGGGGCCTGCTCATGTTGGTCGGTAAGCGTCGTCGGTTGCTCGACTATGTGGCAGCCAACGACGTCGAACGGTATCGAGCGCTCGTCGCCCACCTGGGCCTGCGACGCTGAGACCCATCATCGAGCGGCCCTCGGGCCGCTCGAACCGCGTCGGGGCAAGGTGCACCGACCCGGTCAGAACCTGGCATCGCCGGTGAGCGTGCAGCTGCCAGTTGCGTGCAGCTCGGCCCTTGGGGCCGGGAGACATCCAACTGGGAACTGACCTCGCCAGCGGTGCCTCCAATGAGAGGAAACAACACATGGACAACGTGTCCAACGTGTCGGTCGCCGTTACTGGTGCATCCGACAAGATCATGTCCCTGGAGACCGGCAAGCTCGCCGGTCTCGCCGACGGAGCCGTCATGGCCCGCCTCGGTGACACCATGGTGCTCGTCACCGCCACCGCTTCGCGCAGCGTGCGTGAAGGGGCCGACTTCTTCCCGCTGACGGTCGACGTCGAAGAGAAGATGTACGCCGCCGGCAAAATCCCCGGTTCGTTCTTCCGCCGCGAAGCCCGCGCCGGAGAAAAGGCCATTCTCACCTGCCGTCTCACCGACCGTCCGCTGCGGCCTTCGTTCCCCGAGGGTTTCCGCAACGAGGTCCACGTGGTGGCCACGGTGATGGGCGCCGACCAGGAGAACCCCTACGACGTGCTCACCATCAACGGTGCGTCGGCGGCGCTGTGCATCTCGCCGATCCCGTTCAGTGGTCCCATCGGTGCGGTGCGTATCGCGTACTCGGCCGACGGAACCTGGATTCCCCATCCCACCCACGAAGAGGGCGATGAGTCCAGCTTCGAGATGGTGGTCGCCGGTCGTCAGCTCGACGACGGTGACGTTGCGGTGATGATGGTCGAAGCCGGTGGCACCGAGAACTCGTGGAACAACTACGAAGACGGTGCCCCCAAGGTCGACGAAGCCATCCTGGCCGAAGGCCTCGAGGCCTCCAAGACCTGGATCAAAGAAGCCATTGCCCTCCAGCAGGAGCTGATCAACAACGTCGGCGGCAAACCCGAGGTCATGGAATTCGGTGTGGCCGTCGATTACTCCGACGAGATCTACGCCGCCGTCGAGACTGCCGGTCGCGACCAGATCGCCGCCAGCCAACAAATCGCCGACAAGACCGAACGCGGCGAAGCCGAAAGTGCGGCCAAGGAAGCCATCGTCGAAGCGGTGGCCCCCCAGTTCGCCGACGTCGATGGTGCCGAGAAGCAGATCAAGGCCGCCGTGCGTTCACTCACCAAGGCGGTGGTGCGTAAGCGCATCGTCGACGAGGGAGTGCGCATCGACGGTCGTGGCACCGCCGACCTGCGTCCGCTGGCGTCCGAGGTCGATGTGCTCCCCACCGCCCACGGTTCGGGTCTGTTCCAGCGGGGCGAGACCCAGGTGCTCAACATCACCACCCTCGGTATGAAGCGCATGGACCAGATGGTCGACGGCATCGAGCCTCAGGACCGCAAGCGGTACATGCACCACTACAACTTCCCGCCGTTCTCCACCGGTGAGACCGGTTTCATGCGGGGCCCCAAGCGCCGCGAGATCGGTCACGGCGCCCTGGCCGAGCGGGCCGTGTTCCCCGTGGTCCCGTCGCTCGAGGAATGGCCCTACACCATTCGTCTGGTGTCGGAGGTGTTGTCGTCGAACGGCTCCACCTCGATGGCCTCGGTGTGTGGTTCGAGCCTGTCGCTCATGGACGCCGGTGTGCCGATCAAGGCGCCGGTGGCCGGTATCGCCATGGGTCTGGTGTTCGCCGAAGGCAAGTACACCACCCTCACCGACATCCTCGGTGCCGAAGACGCGTTCGGTGACATGGACTTCAAGGTGGCCGGAACCAACGACTTCGTGACGGCGCTCCAGCTCGACACCAAGATCGACGGCATCCCCGCCGACGTGTTGGCCCAGGCACTCAACCAGGCCAAGGACGCTCGTATGGAGATCCTCGACGTGATGAACGGGGCCATCCCCGAACCTCGTCCCGAGGTCGGTCCCACCGCCCCCAAGATCACCAGCTTCGAGATCCCCATCGACAAGATCGGTGAGGTCATCGGTCCCAAGGGCAAGGTCATCAACGCCATCCAGGCCGAGACCGGCGCCGACATCAGCGTCGACGACGACGGCAGCGTCGGCACCGTTTCGGTGGCCTCGACCAGCTCGGAGATCGTCGACGAGGCGGTCC